>JAFZIU010000092.1 GCA_017554185.1 Spirochaetia bacterium | reverse complement strand
TTTAGAAACGGAGTTTTCTCAGAGGATGTGATATTGAATCACCTGGAGAACGAAAAACTCAAAGAGATTATTATACAGAAGCTCTCTTCCGACGAATTCAAGTTGAATGCTGAATCTATCATCAAAGACAGTATACGGAACGTCCAGATGAACAACCTGGTCATAAAGAGGCTCAGGGTTGAGAGGATGATCCGCAAGGCAGCTTCGGAGCAGGGAACTGTACCGGAGGATCTTATCGGGGACAAGCAGTATTATGACGATGAAATTGAAAAATTGAAAGGGATGAGAAGTTAATGACAGAGTTGCAGAACGATCCTGCTGTTAAAAAAATTATCGAGTATGGCAAAAGCAAGAAGCACATCACCTATGATGAGCTTAACGACCTTCTGCCAAGCGAGCTTAACTCTTCCGACAAGCTTGACGAGATTATCGAGCTTTTAGAGAAGAATGACATTTCTCTGGAAGAATCGGAAGATGATTTTTCTGATGTGGACGAGGATGAAGACGAAGATGAAAAATCATCCAGCATGTCATCTGATGATAAAGACGGCATTGTGGACGATCCTATCCGGCTATACCTCAGGGAGATTGGAAAGGAAACCCTGCTTACAGCAGAACAGGAGGTTATTCTCTCCAAGCAGATGGAAGAGGGCGGAAATATCCTTAAGCGTGTGATCAGCCATTCCGGTATCATGATTCCAGAAGCCTACAGATTATCTCAGAAGGTTTTCTCCAAGGGCGATGCCATGGAGCAGAACATGACCAAGAAAGAGGTCTCCGACCTTATGGCCGAGCGGCGCAGGCTGAACCAGTTCTATAAAGAGCCTCTTAAGGATGTCCTTTCTTCCCTCAAATCCTATATGGAGCAGAAGAACAAGATCTTGAGCCTTGGCGGCAATATCCTGGAGGACGATGCCCTCCGGCGCAAGGCGAAGAACATAATGAACCGCCTTAAGAACATGGATCTTCAGCAGGAGGAGATCAACAGTCTTTCGGAGAAGTTCATCGAGACCTCACATAAGATCGACAGGTACATCACCGAGCAGCAGAGGATAGAAAAGAGCCTTGAGGTAACAACCCCGGCCGAGCTCAGGACTTTGGGCCGCAGCCTTGCTACAGCGTCCAAGCGGCGTGCTATAGAGGAGAAACTGGGACTTCCTGCCGAGGATATCAAGGAGAAGATCCGCATTATCCAGCTTAACGAGAAGAAGCTGCGCGGCATTGAGACTGATTTCGAGAACTCAATTGAAGAGATCATGGCCATGTCCAAAGAGATAGAGGGCGGCCTTGAGATGATGAAAAATGCAAAAAACAAGCTTATAAAATCAAACTTACGGCTTGTAGTAAGCATTGCAAAGAAATATACTAATAGAGGACTGCAGTTCTTCGACCTTGTGCAGGAAGGTAACATAGGTCTTATCAAGGCAGTTGAGAAGTTCGAGTACCGCAAGGGCTACAAGTTCTCGACCTATGCCACATGGTGGATCCGCCAGGCCATAACCAGGTCTATCTCGGATCAGGCCCGGACTATAAGAGTTCCGGTGCACATGATCGAGCAGATCAACAAGGTTGTGCGCGAGTCAAGGCAGATGATGCAGCTTCTGGGCAGGGAACCGACCGACGAGGAGGTTGCAGAGCGGCTGGGCTGGGCTGTAAGCAGAGTCAAGGCTGTGAAGAATGTAGCCAGGGAGCCTATATCCCTGGAGACACCTATCGGCGAGGAAGAGGATTCCCTTCTTGGGGACTTCATCGAGGACAAGGATGTGGAAAACCCTGCCACAAGCACCGAGGTCAAGCTTCTGCAGGAGCATGTCCGCGAAGTTCTTGAGACAATCCCTCCAAGGGAGCAGGAAGTTCTCAAGATGAGGTTCGGACTTGAGGGAGGATATCCCCTCACATTGGAAGAGGTTGGTCTCTATTTCAATGTCACCCGTGAGCGTATAAGGCAGATCGAGGCCAAGGCGCTCAGAAGGCTGCGTCATCCTAAGCGGAGATGCAAACTGGAAGACTATACTGAGTAAGGAGTAGTTATATGGGCAAGAAAGTATCAAAAATGAAAGAGATGACAGACAAGCAGAAAAGAGTCAAGGCTGTTCTGGAGAAGCTTCAGAACCTGCAGGGACTGCTTGTTCAGCGCTATAAGATAGAACAGGAGCTTGAGGAGATTCCAAAGGATATCATCACTGCTAAGGAAGTTCTTGTCACACTCAAGAAAAAGCTTGAGGACGAAACTGAAGCCTTGGAGAAAAGGCAGCTCAAAGTCAAGGATATCCGCTTCCAGCTTCACGATGCGGAGGAAAAGCGCCTGAACTACGAGAAGAATATGGAAGAGGCCAAGACCCAGAAAGAGTACGAGGTTCTGGATAAAGCCATTAAAGAGGCTACTGCCGAAGAACAGCAGCTTAGGAAAGACCTTATTAAGGAAGAGAAAGAGACAGCTGAACAGAGCATGAAGGTGGAAAGCCACCAGAAGCTTATAGAGGGACAGGCCGAGGAAATCCGCCTTAAGGAAGAAAAGACCCAGAGCATAAGCGATGCAAAGAGGCAGGAACTTGGAGCTATCAGGGCAAAGATTCAGGATGTCCTTGACAAAGAGAATAAGAACGGGGATGCAAATATCGGCGAAGAGCTTCTGTTCAAGTTCGAGCGTATCATAAAGAGCCGCGGAAAAGGTATTGTATCTGTAGGTGTCCTGCTGGATAAAGACAAGAAGGATAAAGATGACGAGGACGAGGACGGCAAGGGCAAGGAGAAGATCAAGGCCTTTAAATGTTCGGAATGCAACATGGTACTTCCTATTCAGTTTGTTAACGATGTCCACCGCATGGATTCCATAATGTTCTGCCCATTCTGCAGCAGAATCCTGTTCTTTGACGATAAGATCAACGATCAGTTCAGCAATGCTGATATCTCCGAGGGCGAATCCTTCGGCGTATTTGCTGATTCCGGCGATGATGATGAAATCGGCGAAACCTCTGATGAATTCGACGAAAACGAAGATGCTATCAGCCCAGAAAACGATGAAGATGCAGTATTTGAAGATGATGATGCAGTTTTCGATGATGAGACTGCCGAGGAAGAAAGCGAACTTCTGAACGAAGAAGGTGCTGAATTCGGCGAAACCCCTGATGAATTCGACGAGAATGCCGAAGACGAGGAAGAGGACGAAGAGGATATGTCAGATGAGTCTGAGGAGGAGGACGAGGACGAAGAGCCAGGTGCCGACTTTGAAGATGATGAGGATGACGACGAAGACGACGAGTGATTAGAGCATTTTCAGCAGGTCTTGTTACCGCCTGTACCTAAGGTGCAGGAGGAAAGTCCGGGCTCCATAGAGCATGATGCCAGTTAACGGCTGGAAGCGCAGTTTTTGCGCGATAGAAAGTGCCACAGAAAATATACAGCCTGTCTGGTTTCCAGACAGGTGATGGTGAAAAGGCGGGGCAAGAGCCCACCGGGCATCTGGCAACAGATGCCGCATGGCAAACCTCATCAGGAGCAAAGCCAAAACAGCAGAGAGCTGCTCGCTCTTATCTGCGGGTAGGCTGCTATAGGAATCTGGCGACAGATTTCATAGACAGATGGTAACACACGACAGAACTCGGCTTATAGACCTGCTTTATTTTTTTGGAGCATAGGATTTGAAGAAAAAGATTTTTATTGCTGCTGCAATAGTAATCGGTCTTATATTTTTCTTTATCGGTCTGCAGAACCGGACAGTGCATCTTCCTTTCTCGGACGAAGGTGTCTCTTACACCGAGATGTGGGAAAAGAAACAGTATTCCAAGATCATAGAATATGGCAATACTGTGCTTGAGAAAAATCCTATGGACAGGAACGCCCTTATCTTTACAGGGTATGCCTATTTCTATGAGGGAAGCTCAATTCTTGATATGAAAGAACGGAATGCTTTCATGGAAAAGGCAGTGGTGATGCTGCGTAAAGCCCTCCTTTCCGAAGGAAAAGAGAATACCGATGTCATGTATGTGCTGGGCAAGGCCTATTATTACCAGGGCTACTATTACTGCGACCTGGCTGTAAAATACTTAAGCGAAGCATTGAGAAAAGGCTGCGACAGCAAGGATATCTACGAATATCTTGGCCTTGCATATTCCAAGCTGGATATGTCGGATCATGCAGTTGAGAACTTCGAGAAATCGCTGGAAGTCAATCCGTCTGATGTCCTTATCCTTACCCTTGCACAGGAGTATATAAAGGCAGGCAACATGGATAAGGCCGGCTACTACCTTGATAAAGCAGGTACTGACGGCAATGCAGTGCTCAAGGAGAAAAAGCTTATTCTCCAGGGACAGCGCTGTCTGGGGCTTGGTGAATACGATAAAGCCCTGGAGAGTTTTTCTAAAGTGCTGGATCTCAATCCAGGTTCTGCCGACGCATATTACTACACCGGCGAGGTATATGAGGCCAAAGGGGAGATGCAGAAAGCTAAAGCCCAGTGGCGCAAAGCTTATAACCTGAACCCGGACCATAATAAATCCAAGCTCAAATTATTTAAATAACTTTTAGTCCATATTCCGTAATTTAAGCGGTATTCCGGCAGAGCGCACAATATCTGCCATCTGGTGCAGCTGGTGGTTTGTGTAGGTGTCCTGTGTGAAGTTCGGATCCAGAGTGTGTCCCGGCACATAGCCTGCCAGAACGTAACATTGGGCCCCAGAGAGCAGCTGGCAGATATTCTGGATATCTTCCCTGTCCACAACGCCTGGCGCAACTGTGGTGCGGAATTCATGCTCTATGCCCGATTTTTTTATTATCTCTATCGAAGCTTTTATTTTTTCTGGAAGCGTGGCATCCCTGGAAGGGGAGAGAAGCGGGTATTTTTCCGGCACTGTCTTTATATCCATAGCTATAAAGTCTGGTTCAAGTTCCAGGATTCGGTCCGGGAATGTGCCGTTTGTGTCTATCTTGACAAGGTAGTCCATCCCCTTTATTGCCTTAACCAGCTCGCCCAGGTCGTCGTGCACAAGGGGCTCGCCACCGGATATGCAGACACCCTGCAGAAGGCCTTGCCTCTTCTTAAGGTAGGCAAGTATTTCGTCTATGCCTACTAAATCATCGGCGGTACCTAGAACAAGCTCCGGGTTATGGCAGTAGGGGCAGCGTAAATCACATCCCGGCAGGAACAGGGCTGCTGCCACCTTGCCGGGATAATTTACAAGAGTTGTCTTTATAAAGCCTGCGCTTTTAATCACGTCAGACAGCCTGAGCTACAGGAGCCTCCAGCTTAGCCTTGATCTCTTTGACGCTGTATGCTCTGTAAAGCTCTTTTCCTTCTGCATCGAAGAAGATTACAGTAGGAACTGCAAATACATTGTACTCACGTGCCTTCTCAAGGCCTTCTGCGGTGTCTACCACATATCCGGTGTGCTTGATCTCAAGCTTTTCCACATATTCCTTCACTGCAGGGCAGTTAGGGCAGGTCTTCTTTGTAAAGTAGATAAAGGATGCAGGTGCATCGGATGAGACAGCTGGAGAAGCTGCCTTTGCCTCTTCTTTGGCTGCTGTGGCGAAATCAGGCTCAAAGCATACTCTCTGCTTGAACTCGGACTTCTTTCCCTTGTTCCAGTTCTTCACTGCTCTGTAGTATCCTACGATTCTTGTATATACTTCAGTCTCTCTTCCTTTTACGTTTGTCAGCTCTTCCTTGCACTCTGCAATCTCTCTGTCGATTGCTTCTACGGTTCTTGCTTTTGCCATTTTCTATCTCCTTATTTTACTTAACACTTGCTGTGGCCAGAATTTCGGCCTTCTCTTTTTCCAATGCTGCAATCCTGCTCTTCAGCATATCCTCCTGCTCCTTCTTGCACTTGTCGCAGGTAAAGTGCTCGCCCTGCAGGTAGCCGTGAACCGGGCATACCGAGAATGTGGGGGTGATTGTGAAGTATGGCAGCTTATAGTTATATGCAATCTTCTTAACCAGATTCTTGCATGAATTCCAGTCGTCGATTGCCTCGCCGATAAAGCCGTGGAATACAGTACCGCCGGTGTAGAGCACCTGCAGCGCATCCTGATGGTCCAGTGCCTCGAAAATATCGGTTGTATAGTTTACAGGCAGCTGTGTAGAGTTGGTGTAGTACGGATCCTCCTCGCCAGATGTGATGATGTCTGGGAAAGCCTCCTTATCGTGCTTTGCAAGCCGGTAGCTGGTGCTCTCGGCAGGAGTTGCCTCCAGGTTGAACAGGTCGCCTGTCTTCTCCTGGTACTCAGACAACTTGTTCCGCATAAAGTTCAGAATCTCTACAGCAAACTCCTTTCCTTCCTTGGTGGTGATGTCCTTGCCCATGAAGTTCAGGAGGCATTCGTTCATACCGCAGATACCGATTGTGGAGAAGTGGTTGTTCAGGTGGTGCAGGTAGCGGCGTGTGTATGGGAACAGGCCTGTGTTCATAAGGCGGTTGATTACCTTTCTCTTTATGACCAGTGACTGTGCAGCCAGATCCATAAGGTTTGAGAGCCTGTTGAAGAACTCTGTCCTGTCGCCGGAAAGATAGCCGATTCTCGGCAGGTTGATGGTGACAACACCGATGGAACCGGTGAACTCATCGGAACCGAAGAGACCGCCACCCCGCTTCCTGAGCTCCCGCTTGTCCAGCTGGAGACGGCAGCACATGGAGCGTACATCGCCAGGGTTCAGGCTGCTGTTGATAAAGTTCTGGAAGTATGGTGTACCGTACTTTGCAGTCATTTCAAACAGCAGTTTTGCATTCGGAGAATCCCAGTCGAAGCTTCTGGTGATGTTGTAGGTAGGGATAGGATACTGGAAGCCTCTTCCGTTGGCATCGCCGTCCAGCATAAGCTCGATGAAGCATTTGTTTATCATGTCCATCTCTTTCTGGCAGTCGCCGTAGGTAAAGTCCATCTCCTTGCCGCCTACTACAGCAGGCTTGTCCTTAAGGTCGTCCGGGCATACCCAGTCCAGTGTGATGTTTGTGAACGGTGCCTGGGAACCCCATCTGGACGGTGTGTTCACACCGAATACAAAGCTCTGGAGTCCCTGCTTAACATCCTTCTCGCTCAGGTTGTCGGCCTTGACAAATGGAGCTATGTAGGTGTCGAAGCTGGAGAGCGCCTGTGCACCTGCCCATTCGTTCTGCATGATTCCCAGGAAGTTTACAATCTGCTGGATAAGGGTCAGAAGGTGCTTTGCAGGCTTTGATGTGATCTTGTCGGGAACGCCGCCCAAGCCTTCCTGGATCAGCTGCCGCAGAGACCATCCTGCGCAGTAGCCCGAGAACATGGAAAGGTCGTGGAGATGGAACTCTGCGTTCTTATGAGCATTTGCAATCTCCTCCGGATAGATGTTCTTAAGCCAGTAGTTGGCGGTTATTGTGCCGGAGTTGTGGAGAATAAGTCCTCCCAGTGAGAAGTTTACGTTTGCATTCTCATTTACTCTCCAGTCCGACTGTGACAGATAACCGTCCATGGTGGAATTTATGTTAAGGAGCATCTTCTGGCTGTCGCGCAGAGCCTCATGCTGAGCTCTGTAGAGGATGTAAGCCTTTGCAATCTTAGGCACAGACTCCATCATCACCATCTCGACGATGTCCTGGATCTCTTCTACTGCAGGTGCAGAGTTCGGATGGCGTCCTGCCATGAACTCCCTCAGTTTATCTTCTGTCTTTTCTGTAAGGCGCTCTGTAAGTTCCTTGTCCTCCATCCCCTGGACTGCTGCTACAGCCCGTCCGATGGCGCTTGCAATCTTCCATCTGTCGTATTTCTCGATGGAACCGTCACGCTTTACAATTCTTTTCACCACAAATGGTGCGGCAGGGGTTTCCTCAGACTCAAGCTGCAGGAACTCCTTCCAGTCATTGCTATTCTCAAAAGCCATATTCCCTCCCTTGTCAGGCTTTTCCACTCAGCTTCTCTATTTCTTTTACAAACTCATCTACGCTGTCAAATTTCTTATATACAGAAGCAAAACGTATATACGCAACCTTGTCCAGCTGGAAAAGATGCTGTAATACCAGCTCTCCCAGCTCCTCTGTGGAGATGCTGGTGGAGTTCTTGCTCCGGCAGTAAACTTCGTCCTCAATGTCACGAAGTGCTGCCTGAAGCGCATCCTCGGTTACCGGCCGTTTCTCCAGGGACTTGCGTATTCCCCTCTCAATTTTTGCCATGTCAAAGAGCTCAATTCCCTTATCCCGCTTGATCACGGTAAGGGGGTTCTCTTTTATATGCTCATAGGAGGTGAACCGGCCATGGCATGACAGGCATTCCCGCCGTCTTCTGATAGCAGAGCCATCCACATTCTGCTTGCTTTCAACCACTTTGTCGTCTATGCTTCCGCAGTACGGGCACTTCATGTCAGCTCCTCTCCCATATTAGTATCGACAATTGACCACCATATATTTAGGGGTAAAAAGCGATTTTCTTCAAAATATCACATTATATCTTGGAGTGCAACCCATTTTTCTCTATTTATACATAATTTTTTATCATATGTAATTTTTATAATATTCCCTCTGGTTATCATCCTTATGGCTTCCTGGATTTCTTTCTCATCCCAGCTGGCAAGAAGAGCCCAGCTTTTGTAACGGTAAAGTCGTTTCTGGATGTTAGGTGGCGAAAGGTTTCCTTTTAATATAGAAGATAGCTTCTGCTCTGTTATGCGTCTGTTGTTCCTGTGGACAAGCTCCAGTATTTCCCTGAGGCCGTCCGGAACTTTCAGTTTTTTGTCGCACACGTCGCAGCCGGTGCAAAGCTGGCTTTCATGTTCCAGTATGTGGAGGAGGGCCGTTCTTCGGCAGGCATGGGTGGTGAAGATGTCGTAGAGCTCTTTTTTGCGGCGTGAATCCGGGGTATCGGGGTTGTCGTTAGGTTCCGGCACAAAGGGTACCATAGCCACCGCATATGCCTGTTTCCTGTCCCGGCCGCCCCGGCCCGACTCCTGCAGGTATGCCTCGGCCGATGTGGGGAGATCGGCGTGGATCACGGTGCGTATGTTGCTCTTGTCCACCCCCATGCCGTAGGCGCAGGTGGCCACCAGCACGCCGCCTGATGATACAAAGAACTTGTCTTCTATCTTTTTCTTCTCTTCCCTTGTAAGTCCTGCGTGGTAGAACCAGACCTCTGTATCCGGCAAGTGCTTTTTCAGGCGGCGGGCTGTGATCTCGGTTCCCTCACGGCTGGAGCAGAAGACTATGAGCGGCTTCTCGGCCTCCTGCACCGCCTTCCGCAGCGCCGCATCCTTGGAAAGGTAGGGGAGTGCATCGTAGCGTATGTTGGGGCGGTCCGGGTCGGCCCTTATTATGTTGGGCTGTATGCCGCCGAATATTATTTCTGCAAAGCGGTCCAGTATCTCCTTGGAAGCGGTGGCTGTGAAGGCGGTGGTGACCTTTGGTTTGAGTTCTTTTACTATTTTACCCAGCTCCAGATAGGCGCTGCGGAAAGTGTCTCCCCACTGGCTTACAGTGTGGGCTTCGTCTATGACAACATGGAAAATGTTGCTCTGCTTAACCTGGTCCAGCACGCCGGGAGTCAGCAGTATCTCAGGGTTTGCTATTACAATCTTGACCTCGCCCTTCTGTATGCGTTTGAAGGCCTGTTCTTTTTCATCCTTGGAAAGGCCGCCCCGGAGAATCAGCGATGGAATGCCTGCACTGTCCAGCCGCCTTTTCTGGTCTGCCATAAGGGAGAGGAGCGGGAATATGATAAGCGTTATCCCCTGGGTAAGGAGGGCTGGCAGCATGAAGCACAGGGACTTGCCAGCCCCGGTGGGGAGTATCACTATCTGTGCCGGGTTGTTCTCCACCGGGTCTGATGCGCAATCCAGGATGTTGGATATGGCCAGCCTTTGGTAGGGGAACAGGTATGGTATGCCGAAGTGCTCCTTCGCCACCTGGTTCAGGTAATCTTTTTCTTCATTGACAGCAGAAAATTTATGCAGTATATTAACATATAGAGGCTTACCTCCGGTTTTCTTGTTATCTTTGATGGCGGATCCGGTTTGAGAGGGTAAGCCTTTACTTATTTCATCTTCTGTAAAAATTTCATGTACATAAAAACGCTTTCCCTCTTTGTCCCCTTCAGCTTCCCTTACACGGCAGAATACAATTTTTTCTTCTTTACTCTCAAAACTGATCTTTCCTGCAAAATAATGATTAATGATAGTAGCACCAGAATGATCTTTCTCACCCCCTAAATAAGTTCCTTTCTCAAGAATGTTTTTAATAGCTGGAATGGCATCCAGTTTATCTGGACCATAACCATGAGCGAGACTGTCTTGCACTGTATTTCCATTAAACAAGATATATCCTATCCGTGTTTTGATAGGGCTTTTTATATTTGCTTCAACCCATTCATAGGCAACTTGACGTACTTTTTTACCATCCTTTGCCCGGATGATACCTCTTTTGACATTAGATAAGACTTCTTTAAAAAATGTTCCCATACCCTATATACATAAAAAAAATCATTTTTGCTTCAATTTTTGCTCCACAAATTTCAAAAATTTGCAACTTTGTTACTTAGTTGATTTTGGGCTGTTTATTTAGTATACTTTGCCTAGGAGAAAAATATGAAAAAATTAGCTTTTTTACTTATTGCAGCTATCCTTCTGGCTACTGGCTGTAAGTCCATCAAGGTAGACAGGGTAGAAACAGATACAGTTACCGATTACAGCGGCAAGTGGAACGATACAGATTCCCGCATTGTAGCACAGGAGCTTATGCAGGACATGACCACCCGCCCATGGGCACCTGAGTTCACCGCAACCCACGGCAAAAAGCCGGCTATCATCGTAGGAACAATCAGGAACAAGAGCTCAGAGCATATCGAGGTAGTGCCTTTCATCAAGGCTATCGAGCGCGAGGTTATCAACACTGCTACAGCCAAGATCGTGGCAAGTGCCGAGGAGCGTGAGCAGCTCAGGGCAGAGCGGCTTGACCAGCAGGAATATGCAAGCGAAGAGACCGCAAAGAAGCTGGCTCAGGAATATGGTGCCGACTACATGCTCCAGGGAATCATAACCACAATCACCGACCAGATCGATGGCAAGAAAGCTATCTTCTATCAGGTGAACCTTGAGCTTATCAATGTGGAGAGCAACGAGAAAGCCTGGATCGGCAACACCGAGATCAAGAAGATTATCAAGAGCAAGAAGATAAAAGGCTAATCCTGAATGGTAAAAAAGCTCTCTATTCTCATTTTAGGCCTGCTGGTACTTCTGCTGGCAGGCTGTGCTTCCATGGATTTCAGGGCAGAAGCCGAGAATTCCCTTATGACTGGGGATTATGAGGCAGCTGCCAAGGAAGTGGAGAAGAAAGAAGAGAGCTCTTATTACAAAGGGAAGAACACTCTTCTCTATTATCTTGACTATGGTTTCCTGTGCCACTACGCAGGGCTCTACGAGGAGAGCAACAAGATTCTGGACCAGGCAGAAAACCTGGCAAACGAGCTGTATACCAAAAGCTTATCCCGGGAGATAGGAACCTACCTTATCAACGACAGGGTCAGGGAGTATGCAGGCGAGGAGTTTGAGCAGCTCTATGTCCATATCTTCAAGTGTCTGAACTACATTGCCCTGAACAATATCGAGGATGCTCTGGTGGAGGTCCGCAAGGCCAACCTGCGGATGGAACTTCTGGAGCAGAAATACCGTGAGGCTAGCGATGAATACAACGCCTCTGCCGAGGCTGGGTTACGGGTGCCAGAGGCTGACTGTCATTTCCACAACAGCGCTCTCTCCCGTTACCTGGGTACATTGCTGTTCCGCACCGACCGTGCCTTTGATGATGCCCGAATAGAATCGGAATGGCTTGAGCGCTCCTTTGCCGAGCAGTCGTACGTCTATGATTTTGACATGCCCAAACTCCCCGAAACAAGGGAGCCGAAAGACAAGGCACTGCTCAACATCCTGTCATTCACAGGACTGTGCACAGTCAAGAAGCCCCTTGGATTCATTGCCACCACATCACCCGACTGGATATATATCACTGCGATGAATCAGAATGATGAATATACTTCGCAGCTTTTAGGCTTTACAATGATGCCTGCATTCGGCCTTCAGGATCACGGAATAATCAGGTTCGAGATTCCTATAATGGATGACCGCTGGGATTCCCTGGACCAGATTGTAGTGCGCATTGCAGGCTCTGATGGCAAAGAGGTGAAGCTTGAGCTTTTAGAGAAGATGAACAATATATCCCGTGACACTTATAAGCGGAAGATGCCTCTGGTCATAACCAAGACAATTCTCCGTGTGATAGGCAAGAAAGTGGGGAGCGTGGCTGGTTCTAAGGCCATAGGAAAAGCTGCTGACAGCAGTGCTCTGGGACTCTTAAGCGGCCTTGTATTTGATGCAATCAATGCAGCTACCGAGAATGCTGACACCAGATGCTGCTTCTTCCTTCCTGCCTTCTCGTCAATTGCAGAAATTGAGCTTGATCCCGGCGTCTATGATGTCAACATAGAATACTATAACGAGGGTGTCTGCAAGCTTATAGACAACCGCAAGAATGTGTCGGTGGAAAAGGGTAGGCTGAACCTGCTGGAATCCTTCCGGTTCCAGGTGGAACGGTGAAAAAGATACTGCTGCACTGCTGCTGTGCACCTTGCAGTTCTGCCTCCATAGAGCGTCTTTTGGCCGACGGCTACGAGATAGTTCTTTTCTATTCCAATTCCAACATTTATCCAAAGGAAGAGTTTGACAAGCGCCTTATTTACATGCAGAAGCTTGCAGATATCTATAAGCTTGAGCTTATAGTGGGGGAGTATGATCACGACTCCTGGAGTGCTGCTGTAAAAGGGCTTGAGAACGAGCCTGAGAAGGGGAGACGGTGTGCCGCCTGCTTTGCCTATAACTTAGCCAGGGCAGAGGCCAAAGCCAGGGAACTGGGGATTGAGGAGTTCACCACAACACTTACAGTGAGTCCACACAAAATCTCCCAGATGATTTTTGATGCAGCCAAGGAAATGGCCGGCTATGTCCCATACAACTTCAAGAAGCAGGAGGGCTTCAAGAAAAGCCTCCAGCTGTCGGAAAAGTACGGCCTTTACCGCCAGAACTACTGCGGCTGTGAACACTCGCTGAGGGCCGCTACTCAGCACTCCTGAGAAGCTTTATCTCATCGGCCCACAGCTCCGGTTCCGGGGTCTCCAGCACCAGCGGCATATTATCAAAGTAAGGGCTCTGCATTATGTACTTGAAGCCCTCCATGCCGATGCACCCTTTGCCCAGGCATTCGTGCCTGTCCACTCTGGAGCCGCATTCTTTCTTTGCATCGTTCAAGTGCATCGCTCTTAAGTACTTTATTCCTATTATCCGGTCAAATTCGGCCATTACTCTCTCAAAGCCGGATGCAGTGGATATGTCATACCCGGCGGCGAAGATGTGGCAGGTGTCTATGCACACTCCCACTCGGGACTTCTCCTCAATCCCCGCTATTATCTTGGCTATGTGCTCGAACTTGTAGCCCACATTGGTGCCCTGGCCTGCGGTGGCTTCGATCACTGCCATCACGTCACCAGTGGCCGGGTCAGCCAGCGCCTTGTTCACAGAAGCGGCAATCAAGTCAAGGCATTCATCTTCGGTAATCTCCTTAAGGTGGCTACCCGGGTGGAAGTTCACATATTTAAGCCCAAGCTGGCTGGCCCGGGACAGCTCCTCGGTAAAGGAGGCCAGCGACCGGCCCCTTTTCTCCGGATCTGCATTGCCCAGGTTGATCAGGTAGCTGTCGTGGGGGAGTATGTAATCGGCCGAGAATCCGCCATCAGCCACCGCAGACTTGAACTGGTCAATCTCCTCTGCAGTCAGAGGCTTTGCACTCCACTGCTTCTGGTTCTTGGTGAACATTGCAAACGCATTGGCTCCTATTGCCTTGGCATTAAGCGGGGCATTGAAAAGCCCGCCCGATGAGCTTACATGTGCTCCTAAATATTTCATCCGAGTATCTCCTCCAGCTGGTCAAAGCTGCGTACTATGTAATTGGGCTGTCTTTCGCCCGGTGCGAACTCGGGCACCTCTTTGTGGGGCATCACTATAAGGCATGAATCTATCCCATAATTCATGGCTCCTGGGATATCAGAGGTCATGCTGTCACCTATCATCAGTATCTTGTCCTTGGGCGGGTTCCCGCACCTTTCTGCTGCAATCTGGAAGAAGGCTGGGTCAGGCTTTGCCACACCCACTTCCTCCGATATGATTATAGCCTTGAAATATTTTGCTGTGTCTGTGGAATTGACCCGTCCCCGCTGCACCGATGTAATGCCGTTGGTGGCCAGAACCAGTGTATACTTCTTATACAGCTTCTCCAGAAGCTCCACTGTGCCGGGAAATAAATCATCAGACTGAGAAAGAAAATCAAGATACACCTTGGACATCTTCTCGACATCAAAATCGAGGCCGGAAACCTCCTTGAACCGCTCGAACCTCAGAGTCTTAAGCCTCTCCAGAGTTATAAGCTTCTGCTCAAGTTCCTTCCATGTCCTCTTTGTCTGCTGGTGGTACAATGCTGCCAGCTCCGGCTCCCACATACCGCAGAGCTTCCGTACCGCTTTTTCCAGCGCCTTTTTCTCCGATGTGTTGAAGTCGAAAAGAGTACCGTCTGCATCAAAAAAGAGGTGAGTGTATCCCATGCTTCAAGCATACTGCCTAAGGGGATAAAAGACAAGGCTGTATTATTGCAAAAACACATTGAAGTAATTACAATAGCCCTATGTCGTGCAGAATAGATATCCATACCCACGTCTTCCATGAGAAGATAGCAGAGAAAGCCGTACAGCATCTGGCTGATCACTATAAACTGGGGCAGCCCTACCGGGGCACAGCCGCCGACCTCAAAGAAAAACTGGATGCAGCAGGCATAGACAAGGCAGTAGCCCTCTGTGCCGCCACAAACGCAGCCCAGGTTATCCCGGCCAACAACTGGGCCATAGCCATGAAGAAGAATTACCCTTACTTTGTCCCATTCGGCACTCTCCACACCGATTATGCCGACTGGAAAAGCGAGATGGACAGGCTCTACGAGGCAGGAATCCGGGGGCTCAAATTCCATCCCGATTTCCAGAAGATAGATATGCTCAACCCGGTTCTCTACGACATGATGGAGGAGGCCAAGGGCAAGTTCACTGTGCTGTTCCATGTAGGCGACGTCTTCCCGCCGGAGGTGAACTATTCATCACCCCAGAAGCTGGCAAAAATTCTGAAGGCTGTGCCTGGAATCGAGGTTGTGGCCGCACATCTGGGAGGCTACCGTCACTGGCCATGGGTTGTGGAAAGCCTTAAGGGATTGGACTTCTACATGGATACATCCAGCTCTCTGCTCTATATAGATGATGAGAATCTGAAGAACATCATGAACAATTTTCCACACTACAGATTCCTCTTCGGCAGCGATTACCCCATCGGCGACCCGGCAAGGGAAGTGGGCCTGGTCAAGAAAAGGCTGGGATTCACCGATGATGAGCTGGACAAGCTGTTTACCCGTGCTTCCGGTCTTATCGGTCTCAAAGGCTGAAAACGGCTTGATTTTTTATTTTAATGTGCTATCATCAAGATAATTATTAGACATCATCGAGGTTTCATAATGGAAAACGAAAAATCTAAGCTGTATGTGGGCAACCTGGTTTATTCAACTGGATTCAGAGAAGTAAAAGATCTGTTTGCAAAATATGGTCAGGTAGGGTATGTGAAGATCATCGAAGGAAAAGGCTTCGGCTTTGTAGAGATGGCTTCAGAGGAAGATGCGATCAAGGCCAAGGAAGCGCTTAACGGCACCGATTTCGGCGGCCGCAAGCTCAAGGTGGACTTTGCCACACCGAAAGCTCCGAAAGAGCAGCAGTAAAAGATGAAGCCTGTATCGCTTGATACAGGCTTTTTTATTGGCAATAAAGCAGGGCAGTTCTGTAAGTGAAGATATGATCTGATAACTTCTTCTCCGAAGAGATAAATATGCCCTTTTAAAGCGCAAACAAAATTCTGTATTTTGCTTTGTTCTTATTGCCTTCTGTACTCGTGCCAACGACGAATTTACTATCGAGACACGCTTTTGTGCAGTATGGCCTAGGCACATTCCAAGCCTCTATAACCTCCTTCATTAACGTGTCAGAGTTGATATTAAACATAAACAATATAGCCTTGATTTTGCCGCCTATGCTTTTTACGTAATCCTCAATCTCACTAATCGTGTCCGCTTCAAAGTAGTGAAGGACTTCGCCTGCAAAGCAATAATCAATGTCGTCTTTTACAAAGTGAATATCATTGTTATGCAATACGTCGTCTATGAGAATTTTTATTTTTTCGTCAACTATAAAATCATTGTCTTGGTCAACCATTGCTTTCTCCTTTGGTAAAAAGCTTGAGTCTCCATATACATTATCTTGTTTATAATGTAAACCATTTAACAAATTTCAGGAAGCGCTTAACGGCACCGATTTCGGCGGCCGCAAGCTCAAGGTGGACTTTGCCACACCGAAAGCTCCTAAAGAGCAGCAGTAAAAGATGAAGCCTGTATCAAGCGATACAGGCTTTTTTATATTAATTTAAAGATCAACTCTGAAGCTGGAGAAAACCCAGTTTGGAAGCCGTGTTACAGGTTCCCCGTCTGCGTAGGTGATCTCAGACAGATTCTCGCACTTTGTAAAAACTCCTTCTTCTGCATCCAAAGTATTCGGAAGAATTATCTTCTTAAGCCTGGTGCATCCTGCAAAAACTCCCGACTCAAACCTGGTGACACTCTCTGGGATATGCACTTCTGTAAGGCTCTGGCAGTTCACAAAGGCATCTTTTTCAATTGTGACAACGCCATTTTCTATGATCAGAGATTTAAGTCCTTGGCACTTGCAGAAAGCGTTTTTTGAGATTGTCCCCACGCTCCCTGGAATCTTTATGGACTTAAGTCTGCTGCAGTTGTAAAATGCATTATCTCCGATTTCCTCAAGTCCATCTGGAAGCTCAATTTCCCTCAGGTTTTCAGAGCAGGAGAATGCAGATTCCTCTATCACCTCCAGGGTTTCAGGCAGTACCACCTGTCTCAGGTTATCGCAGCTGTCGAAGGCCTTATAACCTATGTGTGTTATTCCTCTTGGGGAAATCACTTTCTTTATGCTCTTGCAGTTTTGGAAGGCATGCTCTTTAAGGCGCATGATATTTGGAGAAAGGGTCACCTCTTCAAGATACTTGCAGTCCCTGAATGCATAAGGCTCGATGTCATTCACCCAGTCCGGGACAGTATAACTGGTTTCCTTCTTCTCCGCTGGATATTTAAACAGCTTTCTGCCCACAAACAGCACGCCGTCCTCCTCGGTGAAAAGTCTGTTTGGATAGACCAGACCCTCAGGAAGCAGTGTGATAACCGGCTTAAGCCCCTCAAGCTCAGGATGTGCCAGCTCAACCTTCTCAAGAGGTGGGATTTCAGATGTGAACCTGTCAATGATGATGTTGTTGAAACTGTAATATTTAGGATTGTTTCTGTCCACTGTCACTTTGGAAAGTTTTTCGCATCCACTGAAAGCATCGGGGCTGATATAGCGGAGCCCGGTTCCTATCTGCACCTTGTACAATTTTCTGCAGCAATCGAATGCCTGAGTCTCAATAACCTTGACATTATCTGGAATGACCAGTTTCTGTATGGGGTTAAACCCGAAGACATGCTTCCCGATAAAGCTGATACCTTCTCCCAGCTCTATCGACTCAAGCTTGTTGAATGCGAATGCACTGTTTATCAGCGAATGTACTTTGGGTCCGAATTTTATAGAACGGAGTCTGCAATCATCAAAAGCACTCTTGCCTATGATCATAAGGCTGTCGGGAAGGTCTATTTCCTCAAGTGCAGAGCAGCTGTCAAAAGCATAATCATCTATAACCTTAAGCCCTTCCTGCAGTTCCACACTCTGCAGCTGCTGGCAAAACTCGAAGGTGTTTGCGCATATTCTCTTCTGATTCTTCGGCTGTACGAACCGGTGCAGCCCGGAACCTGAGAACGAGTACCGCTCAATGCTCTTTATGCTGTCGGGCAGGTTGATGGTCTCCAGCGCGATACTGTTTGAGAAGGCTCTTTCGCCTATGATCTCTACACCATCCGGCACTGTATATTCGCTGCATGGCTTTGCAACAGGATAGGCGATAAGCCGCTTGCCGTCCTTGCTGAACAGAACTCCGTCTATGCTCTTGAAACAGGGGTTCTCCCCGTCTACGTTGATGCACTCGGCCTTGTCAAATATGTAGAACAGGTTGTGTGGAATGCTTACCACTCTTTTGGGGATGGTGATTGATCTTACTGTCCCGTATACACTGATGGCTTTCTCGCCTGAATGCTGGCAGTCGCAGCAGTCGCTGTATTTCTCCATGCTGTAGTTGTCGAATCCGGTAAGATGGGTTATCCCTTTTGGAATAACGTAGTCAATTTCTGGCAGCAGGACCCGGTCCATCAGGCTTTTCCCTTTCTTGTCGCAAAGCTGGCCGTTTATGCTTCTGTAGCCCGAGCCTTCTCCTTCGACAATGATGTTCCTGAGATTGTCACATCCCTTGAAGACACCATATCCTATGTGGTATAACGTCTCGGGGATGAAGATGCTTATAAGATTCCTGCACCCGAAGAATGCTCCGTCCTCTATGCTGGTCACCGAATCGGGAACACAGTAGAAGGTTCCCTTCTTGTCCTCAGGATACCTGATAAGTTCTGTCAGATCTTCGTTGAATGTAACACCGTTCACCACTACATTTTTGTCGTCGTCTCTGTTAAAGCTATAACTCATTTTTTCTCCTTGTAGATATAAAACCAAGAAACGCGGAAAAAGTAAATTTTTCCGACAAATACGGCAAAAATATATTAGAAACTTGACTTATTGATGGCTGGATAGTATATTTATATACACCTAAATATATCTAATATGAGCAAATTTTCCAAGTATTTTATTAAGCAGTACCCCGGGTTCAGGGAGAATGTACTCAAAGGAAACTATAAGGAAGCCTTGTCTATTTATGCCGAAGCCTATCTGAAGATGGGAGAGGGGAAAAAAGTAGTGGAGGATTACTGGCGGCTCTATTCTGCCGCATACGATGGACTCCATAGGCATAACTCCACGAGGGAGCAGGATCTGCGGGAATGGATAGCAGATGATAGGGCCTTTAATGGGTTCATGGAATACTTCCGCACTCTTTATGGGAAGAATGGAAAGTGCCGGGTTTCTAACAAGCTTTCAAAAGAGGTGAAGTCCGAAAACAGGATGGATAAGTTCCTCCGCAAGAGGCAGCTGATAGATTTTATAAAGCTTAACATAAAGAATGGTATTCTGGACAAGCAGAAACTGTTTGAAGAGGCAAAGAATTTCATTCAGGAATATATTGTCAGCCGACGTCTGGAAGAATTTAAAAGACATATGAAAATAAAGGTTGCGGAAAGTATAAAGGTTGTAGAAGCTATTGAACCTATAGAAGAGTTAAATTTGTTACTTTATTTCCAGTGGGTATATGATAATGTGGATAATGCCGCACTGCACTGCATGGAAGATTATCTTTATTGGTATGCTGCCAGATATATCAATAAGAAAGGGATTGGGAAGAATATTCCGACCAACACCCTCACTGCATCCCTTAAGGCAAATCCACTTCTATATGTTCTGATGCTGCTGATTACCCGGGAAAAAGATGTGAAGAAATTTCTTCAGTCATTCCGTTATCAGAAAAGAACAACTTATACCGAATCCATGAATTATATGCTGTTAAGTGCTACTCAGTACAGATTGGATCAGGATGATACACTGGAGAGAATTAAGACTTCAAAGGTTGTATCCGGGCCTAAGACTTTTAAGGATGCCAAGGAATTGCTTGTGGCCAGAGATAAATATCAGAAATATATAATAGACTATTACTGGCGGGCCAGGCCGACACTGGATTTTGTGGACAAGCGCCTTGCTGATGCTATCATAGAAGTTCTTAAATCTCCAAGGCTTGAAAGGCTTCTGCCCAAACAGAGGGAGTTCCTTGAATCACTGCCAGCTGCGGATGCATCCACCGAAGAACAATGTATTAAAGTCTTCAACCGCATTGTCGGAATATATACTTTCAGCACCAGGGTCAAGAATATAAGCCGCCGTGATTACTACGATTATTATGGATCCCTGATGGTGCGGGATAAGCATAAAAAAGAAAAAAAATGGGTTAAGCTGCTGGATGAAACATTGGATGTATTTATACCTTCTAAAGAATATTCAAGCAGTGAATATGAGTATGTTAATACTGAAAACGGATACATTCTGGCAAGATATGACTGTTCCGGAAACCTGTGCATGGGCGCGACCCCTGGGAACTATGTGAGAAAGGTTAAGGAGGGAAGCTCTCTCGAAGCATGATTTGAAAAAAGTTAAACTTTTTTTCAAAAAATTGAAGCAAAAATGATTTTTTTCGAGTTACTTAGGTAGTTCAAATTTAGGAGGAACTACTTATGGATAAGAAAAATTTCATTCCAGAAAACAAGAAACTGCTGGATCCAAGAATCGACAGCACTTTCAAATCTCTTTTCACTAGGGAAGATGAGAAGTCAAGGGATGCACTGAAGCATCTGGTGGGAGCAATCATAGGGCATGAGCCTAAGTCGGTGGAGGTCATGAACAACGAACTCCCCGCAGAAGTCTTGTATGCCAAGGACATTAGGCTTGATCTCCAGTGCAGGATGTCAGACGGCGAGCGGATCAACATCGAGATGCAGACCTGCATGGGCAATGACAACCTCAAGGCCAGATCCCTCTACTATGGATGCAGGATGCTATCTGGCTTCGACATGCAGGGAAAATATTACAATGAGCTACCAAGGGTTTATCAGGTCATGTTCACCGACTTCACCCTTTTTGACAAGAATGATGGATACATGCAGACATTCACCATGCGGAACGGGAATGCGGAGCTTGTGAACAACCTGAAGATAATCTTCATCCAGATGCCACTGGTAAAAATCGGGAACAGGGAGCGGGAGTCAAAAAACTTTACAGAAATAGAAAAGTGGGTTATATTCTTAAAGTACATTACAGACAAGAGCAAGAGAGAACTATTGAACAGCATTATGGACAACAGCAAGGGTATTAGGGAAGCAGGAGAGATACTTATGACAATAAGTGATGATGAAAGAGAATGGGCCATACAGGAAAGCCGCTATAAAGGGAAAGTTGATTATGAATCTGGACTGCTTGCATCCCATGCCAAGGGTGTGGA
This sequence comes from Spirochaetia bacterium, assembly GCA_017554185.1. Taxonomy (GTDB): domain Bacteria; phylum Spirochaetota; class Spirochaetia; order CADAEX01; family CADAEX01; genus CADAEX01. The sequence continues at coordinate 3,601 of JAFZIU010000092.1, read as the reverse complement.
AGAAGGTATTGAGAAGGGACGTGCGGAAGGACGTGAAGAAAGCAAAATCGAGTATGCCCGAGGCATGAAGGCAAAGAACTTGCCTATTGAGATGATTGCCGAAATCACGGGGCTTACTGCCGAGCAGGTTGAAGCTTTGTGATTTAATTAAACTTAGTATTATTAATGAAAAAGCCTGTACCAGAAGGTACAGGTTTTTTATTTATTTTGAGATAAGAAGAAATTTCCTATCAAATGTACTACTTATGTAGAGACAATAATAGAGATATATTTCAAGCTGCTTTTTGTAATTCTTTTGCGGGGCAGAACCTTAAGCCCTTTTTTATGAATTCTTTATCAAACTGATAAATTAATATTTGAGGCACATATTTTTTTAAGATATTTAATATATCTTGAGCATATTGGCTATCAGAATAATGATGAATTCTTTTTATGCTTTCTGTATATTTGTTATAAAGATCTTTTTGTTGAGAACGAGTTAATGATTTTAAATGTTTGTTTACATTATTTACAATCTTTCTTACCTCAAGAACAGCCTCGCCTGACGATGCTCCAGAATGTTCTATATGATCTCCCAGTAGATGTGTATAATACAATATTGCAGTAATATCACGTGCATCTTTGTTAAATTTTAATCCAAGAGATTTTTTGGTATAATGTATTAATGAGTCATTTCGTTTCTCTTGTTCAGACCGTAAAAACTTTAAAAATCTATACCATTCTGATTCAATCCAATCAGCATCGCCGTACATATCTTGGAATTTTTCGGAGAAAGTCTGTTTTAGAGTTTCTGGAATCTGGTCATCTGATGGTATGTCATCTTGGGTCAAATCGGTATCAAGGTCAAACCCCCAATGATATATTTGCCGATGGGTATATTTTTTTTCATAAGTAAAAAACGGAAATTCTTCTTTTAGTTTATCATAAAAATTGTCAGTAATACCTTCAGAGTTTATATTATTTAATTTGTCAATATAATTATTAATTTTTGTGAATAATGGTTGAATTTTGTTTTGATTATCTTCTGTCAAAAAGAAATTATTTTTTGAATATAGCCCCAATACAGCTAACATATCTTGCGAATGCCCCTCATCATTTTTCCCAAATGCAGAAGAAAGAGGGAGAATTAAAATTATAAAAATAAATAAATAATTACTTATTTTGCTTTTTAATTTTTGCAAGTAAATCATTTGATTTATTGTTACTATAATCAGAATTGATAGCTTTTGTTGCATATTTTTCTGCCCGAGGAAGGTTTTTGTCAATTCCTTTTCCATTAAATAAGCGATTAGCATAAATATATGCTGCATGCCCATTACCATTATCTGCGGCTTTTTTATACCAATAATTAACTATTGCGTTTCGTTCATCTTTTTCATCTCCAAACCAATCGCGATATGTTAAATAATCTGATCTGATACCAAAAATAGGAGAGAAAACCCCAGGAAAGTATATTGATTCAGTACGATATTTTTTAGAAGTATTACTAAATGGCTCATCATAAACTTGAGCCAGTTCATACTGTGCATCTTTATCATTATTCATTGCAGAAATAACTAATTTTTTCAGCTCATTAATTTCTTCTGTCTTAAACTTAGCATTTTCTTGCTTTAATGGTTGCCCCCTGTAGTAATTACATGTATAAGAGTTCGAATTTTTAACTACTTTTTTTAAGGAATATACAAGTGTGTTATTATTTTTGTCCTTAGAAAGAAATGAACAAAATAGTTTTTTATTAGGTAAATCTCTTGAAGCTATAGAAAAAATTTCACCTGCTTTTCTTTTAGGTCCACGTACATTCAAATCATCTTCAAGCCTAGTAAGATCATTTTCAAGTTCTTTTTTCTGTTCTGGAGTTGTATATCCTTTTCTGATATTTTCAGATCGTTTATTTTTATACTCATCATCTTCTTTTGGGTCATATGAAAAAGTGCTGAATTTTGAAAAAATGAAAGGTAATAAACATGGTTCAATATCATCAATTGAATAATTAATTGCCTTAAAACATTTTGAAATATTATCATTATATTTTAAAAACTCACATTCATAATAAAGTTCTATGGTTTCTTTGTTATTAGCAATTCCAACAACAATTTCAAAAGGATTATCATATTTCAAAGCTATTTCATTTGAAAAACTAAGTACATTGTCATTGCTTCCAAAAGGAATTATATTAGGATAAATTTTATCTTTGATTATGTAGACGAAATTATTAAATCCTAGTTCTTTTGGTATTAAGAGAGTGAGATTTTTATCTTCATCATTAACTTTGAACTTGATAGAACTTAATTCCATAATCATTGACTGACTCAAATCTGTTTTATTTAGTTTTTTTGTTTCATCATACTCTATTAGAGAAAGCATTTCTGAAGAACGATCAAAATAGTCAATATAATTCTTGTTGTTCTTTCTATCAATATTTAATTGTAATAAATGTTTTGCAGTCTCATTTTGTTTTAACTCGTAATATACACCAGCCATAAAAATTCTATTTTCTGGCTCGTTTTGCGGAAGAGTATTATCTTCAATAATTTTTAAATTTTTCTCAATTTCTGTTTTATTATTTTCAATTCCCTGTTTTTTATAAATCTCAATTTCATTTTTTGCAACGGCTAGGTAAAATGGATCATATAATAAATATGAATAATTGCCTTTTAATTCTTTAAACTTCTCATAGCATTTTATTGCTTCTTCATCTTGATTATTTAATTGATACTGAGCGCCTAATTGAATCCAATAAATAGGGAAATTGCTAAAAATACTGTTTTTATTAATATCTACTAAATTCCTTATATTAGCTGGGTAGTTATCATTCATCTCTGCCAAAAAAATAATAAAATTGTCCATTTGACTGTTATTAATTCGATATTTGGGATCAATGTTATATTTTTGGATAATTGCTTGATCACTGCCAAATAAATTAATATACATATTATATATATCATTTATTTCTTTTTGATCGATATGAAATAGTTGTTCTTTTAATTCATTATCTGCTTCGTTCTTTGCAGAAATAATGTTTAAACCAGCTGAAATACCGGCATATGCAAGAGATGTGATTGCAGTAATTGGTGAAAAACCAGGATTAAATACAGATCCAAATGATGATAATGCATTTGTGTAGGCTTGTTTTTTCTTCCTTTCATTCATCTCAATTACAAATGATTTTTCATTTTCAGATAATGTAAGTTCTTTTATTGTTTCTAATAAATCTTCATATGTGTTTGTGATATCACGGTCTTTTAATTTTGATCTATCAATTCTATCAATAATAAAATCAAATTGCTGTGTAAGAATTTCTTTGTCTTTTGTTTGCACAATTGCGGAAAGAGAATATTGAATTTGATTCAGCAACATTGCAAACTGAATTCTTTCATCTATATAATTCATATTATTGCTTGGAACATATTCGTTAATATTTGTATTATCTATTTGAATTTCTTTAGATTCTGTGAAACCAAATACAGAGAATGATAAAAAAAACATTAAAATTATTATTATTGCTTTAACTTGATTCTTAAAATGGTTTTGTTTCATTTTATAACCTTCCAAAATTTTAAATATAAATTTTGCTAGTATTAGATCGGAAGAGCACACGTCT
>JAFZIU010000091.1 GCA_017554185.1 Spirochaetia bacterium | reverse complement strand
CAAAGCCTATTCTTATGATACCTGCCTCATTCTTATGCGGAGCCTTGTTCTGTGTCCTGTGCGATCTTGCTGCAAGGACTATGTTCTCGCCTGTAGAGCTTTCTATAAGCACCGTGACGAGTGCAATCGGAGCCCCTATAGTGATATGGCTTCTGATTTCAAGGAGAAAGCGGAATGAAGTCTGAAAAACTTAAACTCGATTCACTTACCGTTGGTTATAACGGTGTCCCGCTTATTTCCGACATCACTCTTTACCTTGCAAAAGGTGAGATCATGGCATTGATAGGCCCCACTGGAGCCGGGAAATCCACTATCCTTAAAAGTATAACCAAGCATCTGGCCGCCATATCCGGAACTGTGTATCTGGACAATAAGAATATGCAACTCATCAATGGGAAAGAGGTGGCTAAGCAGCTTGCTGTTGTGCTGACTGAGCGCATTCGTCCGGAGCTTATGACCTGCTTCGAGTTTGTCTCGGCCGGGCGCTATCCCTATACCGGCAGTTTCGGCATGCTTACCGCCCACGACAAAGAGGTGGTGACCAGGGCTCTGGAAAAGGTCAATGCACTGGATATTGCAGACAGGGATATCTCCCAGATTAGCGACGGCCAGCGGCAGCGTATTCTCCTGGCACGGGCGATATGCCAGGAGCCGGAGGTCATAGTACTGGACGAGCCTACATCGTTCCTTGACATCCGGCACAAGATTGAGCTTCTGGGAATTCTTTCCGACATGGCGAAAAACAGCGGAATATCTGTTGTCATGAGCCTGCACGAGATAGATCTTGCCCAGCGTATCTCCGACAAGATAGTGTGCGTGAAAGGGGACCATATAGCTGCCTTCGGCACCCCGGAAGAGATTTTCTCTGATGATACCATAAAAAAGCTTTACGATATCGGCAGCGGTTCCTTCAATGCTCTGCTGGGGAATATAGAGCTTGCTTCTCAGGATGGAGATATCCGATGCTTTGTTGTGGGTGGAGGAGGGCTCGGGATACCATTCTACCGTGCTCTGCAGAAGCGGGGCATTCCATTTGCCGCAGGAATACTGCCTGGAAACGACCTTGACCTTGCTGTAGCCGCTCCGCTGGCAAGGCATGTGGTAAAAACATCACCTTTTATGACAGCTTCCCCCCTCGACATGGAAGAGGCAAAGAAATTGATTGATTCTGTGGAGACAGTGATAGACTGCGGCTGCCCGGCCGGCGAACTGAACCGTTTCAATTCCGAGCTTATAAACTATGCATCTGAACATGGGAAAAACATCATAAAGACTATTTCAGAGCTTACGGAGGCAGAGCTGTGAGGCTGCCCAGGATCCTTATAGCCGGCACTTCCAGCGGGAGCGGGAAAACCACTGCAGCCTGCGCATTATTATCCCTTATCAGACGGCGTGGCTTAAGCGTAAAGGCCTGCAAATGCGGTCCCGATTACATCGACCCCATGTTTCACAAAACAGTGTCGGGCGTGCCGTGTACAAATCTTGACCCGTTTTTCTGCGACGGGAACCTGCTTAAATATCTTCTTTGTGATAACTCGGGTGAACAGATCACTGTCATCGAAGGTGTCATGGGCTACTATGACGGAACCAGCAGGAATGGCACCGAAAACAGCACATTCACGGTGGCGGAAAAGACAGATACTCCTGCAATTTTAGTGGTTGATGCCAAGTCTTCGGGAGCCTCTCTCCTTGCCGCTGTAGAAGGGTTTCTGCACTTTGTTCCGGACAGCCGCATCAAAGGGGTGCTGTTCAACCGTATATCGCCTATGAATTATAAAAATATCACAGCCCTTATGCATGACCGGTTCGGCGGGGCTGTAATACCTGCAGGATATATTCCTCTGCTTCCGGAAGAATGCCGCATACCATCACGCCATCTTGGACTGGTGACAGCTGCAGAGATAAAAGATATTAAGAAACGGCTCCAGAGGACAGCCGACCTCTGTGAATCTACCGTTGATCTTGATGCTGTACTGGCGATTGCGGACAAGGCATCTGAACTTGAATTCACCGTATCTGCTGTAAAGCGGTTTGAAAGCATAAATATTGCTGTTGCCCGTGATGAAGCGTTCTGTTTCTATTATGACTCCACGCTTAAGATGCTGGAAAAAATGGGGGCAAAACTTAACTGTTTCTCGCCTCTGGCTGATGAAACAGTTCCTCTGGATAGCGACGGCCTCTTGATAGGGGGCGGTTATCCGGAGCTTTACCTGGACAAACTTGAATCAAATGTCCATACAAAAGAAAGCATCTGTAAAGCGGTATCTTCCGGAATGCCCACAATTGCAGAATGCGGCGGGTTCCAGTATCTGGGCAGGGAACTGGATGGCCATAGGATGTGCGCTTTGCTTGAGCATTCATCTTTCAGGACAGATCATCTTGTACGGTTCGGATACATCACTCTCACTTCTCATAAAAAGGGCATTTTAGGCCCTGCAGGGACAGAGTTCTGCGCCCACGAGTTCCATTACTGGGACAGCACAGACAATGGAGATGCCTTCACCGCAAGAAAGCTGAATGGCAGGGAATGGGAATGTGCAGTGATGACAGATACTCTTTATGCCGGATATCCTCATCTTTTTCTTCCGGCAAACCTAAGTGCAGCAGAAGAGTTTTATAAAAAATGTCTTGAATACAAGGAGAGCAGGGGATGATCATCACCGATCCGATGGAAATAGAAAAACGCAGCATGGAGATTATCGAAAGCGGACTGCCGGTCGGTATTCCCGAAGAAAACAAGGCAGTGGTCAAGCGGGTCATCCATTGTACAGCAGATTTTGATTATGCCGAAAACCTTGCTTTCTCCAAGGACGCAGTTCAAAAGGCTATTTCTGCATTGAAGGAAGGGTGTGATATAATTACAGACACCCAGATGGCGCTTGCAGGCATAAATAAAGCTGCAGCTTCAAAGCTTGGATGCAGTATACACTGCTTCATGAGCGACCCTGATGTGGCAGAGAAGGCAAAGGAACTGGGATGCACCAGGGCGGCCATATCGATGGAGAAGGCTAAAGAACTGGAT
>JAFZIU010000015.1 GCA_017554185.1 Spirochaetia bacterium | reverse complement strand
GCTGGCCTTGGCAGCCAGTATCTTCTCTATAACTTCCACAATGTAGGCTCCTGCCTCTACAGCAGAAAGGCCGTCCTTGTGGATATTTGACACAACTGTGCGCTTGGACTCGGGTATTCCCACATGGGCGTTGTACACGATATAAGCGCTCATACTTTCGGAGGTTGCAAGGCCCGGCCGCTCACCGATAAGGACACACACCACCTTTGCACCTACAATCTCTGCCACCTGATCCTCGGCTGCCACACGCCCGTACTTCATGAAGAACGGAGTTCCCACTGTAAGACCTTTGCTCTCAAGACCCTTCACCAGCACCGGCATGATCTTGTCCAGGTTGGCGTTGATAGCTGTAGAGCTTAAGCCGTCGGCAGCATAGATCTGCACATCCGGGTTCTTTGCACACTTCTCCTTGAGTGCTGCAACCCCTTCCTCCGACAGTTTGCGTCCCAGGTCCGGCCGGGTTATGAATGTATCCTTGGAGTCACACTGGGTCTTCACGCTGAACAGGTTCATGCTCTTGATAAGGTTCTCGTCCACATCCTTCATTACTGCATCACGGGCTTTTGCATGGTCGGCCCGGAGAGTCAGCATGGTCTGTGTATTGAGCCGGGCACCGCACTTGCCTACACCGATACGGGCGGTGGTGCGCTTTTTCATGTGGGACAGCTCGGTAGGATCTATAGGATTCTCCAGAAGCGGAATCTTCTTCACTTCTTCGGAGGCTATGTCGAAGTCTGGCGGCAGCTCTTTCTTCTCAGGCTTCTCCTGTGGAGCAAATGGAGGGGGAACAGGCTTGTCAGGAGCTTTCCAGCCTGCCTTCTTAAGCTGTGCGATAACTTCCTGTGTGATCAGGGCAACCAGTTCGTCTCTATCCATCTCTAGCTCCTTCCGTTGGAGAAAATTGTAGGATCTCCTGCCCTGTCTGTAAGTTTTCCATTTTCCATTATGCCCATCTTCTCAAGCCACTGTTCGAATTCCTTGATAGGCCGCAGGCCCAGGATCTCGCGCACTGCCTGGGAATCGTGGTAGGCGTTGGTCTGGTAGTTGAGCATTACGTCGTCGCTGGTGGGTACACCCAGGATGTAGTTTACACCGGCACCTGCCAGCAGGATGGCCAGGTTCTCTATATCGTTCTGGTCTGCCATCATGTGGTTTGTGTAGCAGCAGTCGCAGCCCATGGGGATGCCTGAAAGCTTGCCCATGAAGTGGTCCTCAAGTCCTGCTCTTATTACCTGGCGGCTGTCGTAGAGGTATTCAGGACCGATAAAACCTACCACTGTGTTCACCATGAAAGGCTTGAACTCCCGGGCAAAGGCGTAGCAGCGGGATTCCATAGTCACCTGGTCGGCGCCGTAGTGGGCGTCGGAGGAGAGTTCGCTTCCCTGGCCTGTCTCGAAGTACATTACATTAGGCCCTTTTGCTGTACCCTTCTCCTTAAGGAGAGCCTGGGCTTCCCGCACTGTTTCGGCACTGAACCCGAAGGCACTGTTGCCCTTCTGGCTGCCGGCTATGGACTGGAATATCATGTCGCAGGGAGCGCCCCGCTTTACTGCTTCAATCTGGGTGGTGATATGCCCCAGTACGCAGATCTGGGTAGGAATCTCGAACTTGTTCTTGATTTCGTCGAACCGTTTGAGGATGGCAGCCAGACTTGATACTGTGTCGTTCACCGGGTTCAGGCCAAGGAGGGCGTCGCCGCACCCATATGAAAGGCCCTCGAACAGGGAGGCGGTTATGCCGTCCACATCGTCGGTGGAGTGATTGGGCTGGAGGCGGGTGGAGAGGCAGCCCCGTCTGCCTATGGTGGTGTTGCAGGTGGCGGTTACCCGCACCTTGTTGGCACCGTAGACCAGATCCAGGTTGCTCATGAGCTTGCACACACCTGCCACCACCTCTGCGGTAAGGCCGTTTGAGAGCCGCCTTATGTCATCCTCGGTGGTCTTGTAGTCAAGTATGTATTCCCGGAGCTCTGCAATGCTCCAGTTCTTGATGCCGTCGTACACCTCCGGCACTATGGAATCCTGATTTATCCGGGTCACTTCGTCATCTTCGTAGGAGACCACCGGGTTTTCCCGCAGGTCCTGCACCAGAAGGCGGCTCAGCACGGCCTTCGCAGCCACCCGCTCCAGGTCCGAGGTTGCGGCGATGCCGGCCAGCTGGTCGCCCGACTTGGCTTCGTTGGCCTTTGCCAGCACTTCCTTGATAGATTTGAACTCGAAGCTTTTTCCAGCTAAAACAGTACTCAGTCTCACATCTATCTCCTTACCCGAAAAGCAGCGTCTTCACGATGACTGGAACCACAAGCCCGTCCATAAGCGGGCTCCCGATATCTAAGTAATCTCCATCTTCCACGCTTACGCTGTCGATGGAGGCAATTTTCCGTTTTTTATCCGAGGCGTTGCTCATGGCTATACCAAGTGCCTTGGCAATATCCTCTTCCGAAATGACAATGAGGGGGGCGTCAGCCGGCAGCACAGCCTCTGCGCACTTTATAAGGCAGCCTGCAGCAAGTTCCAGAGTCTGGAATGTAGGATTATGAGGCCCCTTAACTGCCAGTATGATCTGGCTGGAGCCGGACTGGGACATGAACCACTTGAGCCCTTCCATAAGAGGCGTTCCCTCGCCTCTGAATATAGCCTCTTCCACTTCGGCCGGCAGCTTGTACACCGGTGTGTTCTTGAGGGGGAAGATGCCCCTGGAATAGTAGATGGTGCTGCCCGACAGGTTCATGGTGTAGGTGCCGGCACCCACAACTGTGGCCCTTATAGTCTGGCTTGCCTCTATCTGGCGGGCCTTTGCGAAGTAAGGATTGCTTCGTATTGAGCGGCCCAGGAGAATGCCGATATCACCAAAAGCGAATAAATCATCCGAGGTGCTCTTAACACAGTCTGCAACCCCGCCTGAGAAGCAGATACGCTCGATAGGCTGCCTGAGCATATCCTTGCTGCTGGTCCTGGTCCGCACCGCCTCGGCCAGCTGAGTGAACTCCTTAAGCCCCACCGACTGGGCCAGGATATCGGCCATAGCATCGGTGATCTTGGAAAGGGTTCCGGCATCAGTCCGGCTTCCCACAGCAATCCTGGCACCGATCTGGTCTGCAATCAGCTGGGCCGAGGGGGCTATGTACTGGATTGTGCCATCCTTGTCCAGCCGTATCAGGCGGCCGCCGATGTCGTAGCAGGTCTTGGCTGTCACTTTGCCGCTGTTGAACAGGGCGATGTTGGTGGTCCCGCCGCCGATGTCCAGGTTCACCACTGTGCAGAGGTTGTCTATGCTGTACTGGTATGCTCCGCTTCCTTTGCCCGAGATCACAGACTCAAGGTCTGGTCCTGCTGTGGAGACCACAAAGTCCCCGGCAAAGTCACTGAGCGTCTCCAGCACTGTCTTGGAGTTCTCCTTCCTGGCGGCCTCGCCTGTTATTATTACTGCGCCGGTGTCCACCTGGGATGGCTGGAAGCCCGCCTTCTGGAACTCGGCTGCAACTATGTCCCTGACCTTGTCGCCGTCTATGAACACCTGCTGTTTCAGGGGAGTGAAGAATACAGGGCTCTGGTAGACGATTTCCTTATCAAGGACTGATATGCGTGGTACTGTGAAATAGGAGGCTGTGTTGTCTATTGTGATGCGGCTGAAAATAACCTGAGTCGTAGTGGTGCCGATATCGATACCGACACTCAGAATCTTAGACATCGTTCCTCCCCTTTTAATATAATATCACTATTTATATATTTTATGCAAATACTTTCTTAAAAAAAGGCGGACACGGCTTATGCCGCACCCGCCCGATATTTTTTTAGAGAGAAAAATTAGTAGTTATAATCTGGAATTTCCCGCTCGGTGTGGTGAACCTTGATGCCGGTCTGTTCACAGATTCTAAATACATCCTCGCAGTCAAATGCTGCTTCTGGAACTACACAGCCTGTTCCATGGCTCTTGCCCTGTGCAATGAGGATTGCGCCTGCACCCATCGGTGTACCTACGTTCCTGATGTATGCGTTAAGTCCTTCCCATCCTGGTACGCTTCCGTCAGAAGATGGATGTGTATGATAGTATACTTCCTCATACTTCTTTCCGTCGCGCTCGCCCAGCATCTGGATATAGAGGCAGTAGCCGTAGAAATCGGTTACATGTCCTACTTCCTTCTGATACAGGTACTGACCCAGTACGTCCATGATCTTCATCTCTTTGCCGTCGCAGATGAAGGTGTCATTCATCATGATTCCCCACTCATAGAGAGCCTTGATGAGCCGCATGTTCTTCTGTGGCCATGTTCCTCTTACCTCGATAAGCCGTGGTTCCTTGCCGATTTCGCACAGCCACTGCTTTGCAGTTCTGGTCTCGGCATGAGGAATAATATACTGAGGAGTTACTCCATAGGGGGCAGGAGACGGAATAAGTCTTTCCCTTGCAAATGGAGGAACGTGCTTGTATTCGCCATTCTCATATACCATTCTTCCTGGATCCTCTGGATCGTACTCCATGGATGTTGTCTCGAAGATGGAAGGAGAATAAGCAATTGGTCTATAAGCACAGTGGCTGATTCTTACTGTATCGATCTTATCGAGCAGCTTTGATCCGGCCTGTACCATAGCATCTGTCATACCTGGGGTCATTCCGAAGCCAGGAACCATAATCTTTCCGATTTCCTTGAAACCGTCGCTGTACTGATACTCAGCTCCGATTCCGTTCAGGTTGATTCCGTCGCAGCCAGCCTTGAGGATAACTCTTGTGGAGATTCCGTTCAAGCTGATCTTGGTTCCGTCCATAACCAGGTCGTAGCCTTTGATTTTTTCAATAGCACCAGCCTCGTCATTGACAATATCAACTTTAACAACGTCAATTCTTGGGTCCTTGAGCTCATCCTTAAGCTTGTTGGCGCCCTCTACATTGATGTCACCGATTGTGATTTTCTCGAAAAGACTCTTATCTGTAAGCTTTGAAACAGTTCTGAGAGACCAGCCGCAAATATTACCTGCTCCCAGCACAAATAATTTCTTTCCCATTCTTTCTGCCTCCTAAATAAACTTCCGTTATAGATTTTATTAAATCGCCTTATGGTTTTCCATAAGGCAACTAATTACTTTATCATTCCCATCTCTTTGTAGAACTTAGTAGCACCTGGGTGGAATGGAAGAATCTTTCCATCCTTGTTTCCGCCAAGAGCTGTCTCCAGGCTTACAGCCTTTGTTCCAGCAGATACGCCCTGGATCTGTGCAAGTCCCTCTTTACTATACATAGCTTTGAGAATCTTGTAAACGAAATCCTCTGGTACATCTTTGTTAACGATTACATAACCGCCGATACTGATAGTCTCAACTGGCTCGTCAACTCCATTGTACATTCCTGCCTTGATTGTGTACGGGTCATACCATGGGTAGTCTTTCAGAATCTTTTCCCGGTCTTTGCCGCCGATAGCGAGCAGACGGATAGGTGTCTGTGCAGATGCTTCCATGATGGAACCTGATGGCTGTGCTGTTGCATAGCCCAAGCACTCAAGCTGGCGGTCCTTGAAAGCTGTTACACGCTCGGAGTGGGAGAGTGGTCTCCAGTCCAGCATGTCTTTGGTGATTCCGAAGCCGGAAAGAGCCTCGATCCATACCAGCTCGTCCCCGGAGCCTGGTGAACCGAAACAGAATCCTATCTTCTTTGCACCTGCTGGAGCCTTAAGATCTTCAAAAGTCTTGATGTTGCCAGCTTTCATAACCATAGCGCAGAGTGCGTTTGGATAAAGGTCTGTGATGAAGCGGATATCTTTGTGCGGATCCCCCTGGAAAATGCTTGTTGCATTATAAGCATAAGAAGCAATACTTGGCTCTGCCAGTCCAAGCTGAGCCTCGTTCTGTGCCATAAGGCGGATGTTCTCTGCTCCGCCGCCGGTTGCCTGTACGGTGATATTCAAGCCTTCATACTGTTCTGCAACTGCACCGATCTTACAAGCACAGGAATACCATGTTCCGCCTAAGCTGGAACTGCCCATCACTGCCTTGAAATTCTCTTCAGACTGTCCTTTTGCAAATGCTGTCTCAGAAACTAGTAAAACACAAAGGATCAGGAAGAGAACAACGATACTCTTTTTCATATTTTCCTCCTAAAGATTTGTTATTTATACTTTCAACCAGCGGTTCTCATTTGTCAAGGAAAACTTATCGTTATCATAATTAATGATTATGATAGAATTGTGAAAAGCGATAACAAAACATTATGAAAAAGTTAGAGATTTTGGATATTCACAACAAAAACGAGTGGAAAAGGCTGATAAATTATAAGAAAAAATTATAGTTTCTATTCCTGCAGCAGGAGATTGCTCTTCTTTTCGGCGCTCAATGTAGATGGAGAGCCGTGCCCCGGCAGCAGGAGGTACTCCCCTTCCAGTCCGAATATCTTCTGCCGTATAAGGGCAGTCATGGACTTCTGGTCCGAAAGCCCTGCTGTCTGGCCTGTGTAGCCAGCCATGAGGGTGTCGCCGGTGAACAGCATGTTTTCTATTATATAGATGACAGAGTCATCGGAATGGCCAGGCACCGGAATGGCACGCACCTGCATGCCGGGCAGGGTGAAGGTGGTCTCTTCTTTTATAAGATTTGTCTTGAATCCAAGGACTGAGCTTTTCATGCTGTATATCTGGGCATCATAAATCTTCATAAGTGTCGGGATGCCGCGGGTGTGGTTTATATGGGAATGGGTCAGGAGCACATTGGAAATATAGAGATTGTGTTCCTCCACCAGCTTGAGCAGATTAAGGTCAAAACGCCCCGGGTCCACTATTACTGCATTCTTTTCCCCATCCTGGTGCAGCAGGTAGGTATTGGTCACCTCGTAGGGCTGGAATATGGTGAACAGGTTCATCTTGCCTCCCCGACGGAAAGCGCTTCCAGCACCTTTTTAAAACGATCTGGCATGGGGGCACAGAACATCATCTTGGTCTCTACGCCGGGGATAAATATCTCAAGGCTTGCGGCGTGGAGCATAAGTGTGGCATCGGGGAACCGGCTGTCGGCCCGGGAATAGACAGGGTCGCCCAGGATGGTGGCGTTCAGGTGCTGCATGTGGACCCGGAGCTGGTGGGTGCGCCCAGTGTGGGGGAAAAGGCTTAAGAATGTGTAGCTTCCGTACTCTTTTTCCACCTGAT
>JAFZIU010000090.1 GCA_017554185.1 Spirochaetia bacterium | reverse complement strand
GATAAGGTCGGAAGCGACCTTATCCAGAAGGCCTGCGCTCAGGTACAGCACCATGGTGGCTCCGTGGGAGGCCAGCGAGCGCAGGTCTTCAGAACCGGGCACACCGGTTCTGCCGGCGGCGCGGGTTATGATAACTGTCTGGGAGACATCGGGAAGCGTGTATTCAGCCTTCAGGGAAGCTGCGGCACCGGAGAAGGCGCTTACACCCGGGGTTATGTCATACTCTATACCAAGCATGTCCAGTTCCTGCATCTGCTCTCCGATTGCTCCGTAAAGAGAAGGATCCCCTGTATGCAGACGCACAACAGAAAGCCCCTCCCGCTCGGCGGCAGCAATAACCTTTATTATCTCTTCCAATGTCATCTTAGAACTGTCATATATTGCACAATCTTTCTTTGCAAACTGAAGAAGCTCCTTGTTCACAAGGGAGCCTGCGTAAACGATAACATCAGCATTCTCGATGTGCTTTTTTCCACGCAGCGTGATAAGGTCAGGCGCGCCGCACCCGGCACCTACAAAATGTATCATGCTTCCTTCTCCTTTACTATTGTGACCAGATAATAGCCTGCATCCTCTGGTATTTCATCAACTGTATCATATATGTGCTGGTCTGCAGTACCGCAGTTCTCCACCGCCTTGGCATCCAGTCCGCTTTCCCTGATGGCACCAAGAAGCTTATCAAGCTCCCCTTTCATAAATACTTTTGTGCCGGGAAAAGACAGCTCTTCCTCTGCATTAATGCCGCCGGGAAGAATATGCAGCGCCTCCCGGTCGGTGCAGAGGGGGCTGCCCAGGGCCGCAGCTGAAGCACAGAACGAGGTAACTCCAGGAACCCAGATTACGTCAAATCCTTTGCTTTTTATATGAGGGGCAAGATATGCAAATGTGGAATATACTGCAGGGTCGCCAAGTGTCAGGAAGACAACCATTTTGCCTTTAGAAAGCTCTTCTGCGACTGCATCTGCACCAGCTTCATACGCTGCTTCCCTTACAGCCTTATCCCTGGTCATGGGCATATCGATGGGAAGCACAGGCTTATCCTTTGCCTCGGGCACAGCTTGTACTGCAATCCGATATGCAGTGCACTCCCCCCTCTTCTTCTGCGGGATGGCAAGAATATCGCACTCCTTGATAAGGTTCACAGCCTTTACAGTCAGAAGCTCTGGGTCACCAGGTCCGACACCTACGCCGTAAAGAACACTTTTTTTCATGCTCCCTCCTCCATCCATCTCTGTGCCATTTCTGTCTTAAAAAGCTCTATATTGCCGGTTGTAAAGACAATCACACCTGTTTCAAGCTGTCCTGCAAAACGGGCAGAAAGAGCAGTTTCTATACGTGCCTTCAACGCGGTCATGGTGCTGTCAAGAACTCCCTCTTTTTCCAGGATACGCAGCATCTCATCGGTGGTTACACAGCTGAACATGGCCTGGGCAGTTCCTGCAGATGCACCGCCGAGGAGCGCTGCAGAAGCCATCAGCTCGGCACGGCAGTCCCCTTCCTTTGAGTGAGTGTTCATAATCCCGCCGGAAAGCTTTACAAATTTACCTAAGTGACCGGCTAACAGCACCTGGCTGAACCCTGCATCAATTGCTGCTTCCAGTGCTTTTCCCACATAGTTTGAGCATTTCACAATCTTATCGCTGTCAATTCCATACACCGATTTAAGAAAATCGGCACCAAAGTTGCCGGGGGTAAGGATAAGCCGGCTGTCCCCAAGGGCTTTACGCTGCCTGATCTCCAGTGCGATGCTGTCAATAAGAGCTTCCTCGCTCATAGGCTCCACAATCCCGGTTGTTCCAAGGATAGAGATTCCACCCACTACGCCCAGCCTGGAATTGAAGGTCCTTTTTGCAATCTCATTCCCGGCCGGGGCAGAAATAATAACCTTAAGCCCGCCGGTATATCTGTTATCCTCGCAGACCTGCTGAAGCTCTTCTGTGATCATCCTGCGGGGCGTGGAATTAATGGCAGCACTTCCTACGCCCTGGTCCAACCCCGGCTTTGTAACCCGGCCTATTCCCTCGCCCCCGTCTATCTCGATTGTGTACGGCAGATCAGTTTTCTCCACCCGGGCGTAGACAGTGATTCCATCTGTCACATCAGGGTCGTCCCCGCTGTCCTTTACTATCCCGCAGGAAACATATTTCTCATCTGTTACAATATCCTGCAACGGCAGATCCAGCTCTATTCCAAAGGGTGTGACCAGATGGACTGAATCAAGACGGCGGCCTGCAAGCAGCATAACAGCCGCAGATTTTGCCGCAGCAGCTGCACAGGAGCCGGTAGTATAGCCGCGCCTGAGTCTTTTCCCATCCTTTGTAATAAAGCTCTCCATCATCTTGTTATCTGATACATCAGCGCATTGACTATGGCTGCGGCGACGTTCGATCCTCCCTTCCTTCCTTTTGAAATTATATATGGCACATTGGTTTCCATAATGGCATTCTTGGATTCAACCACATTGACAAATCCCACCGGAACACCTATCACAAGAAGCGGTGCAATCTCTCCGGCATCAATAAACTCCCTCAGTTTCAAAAGGGCTGTAGGAGCGTTGCCGATGACAAAGATAAGCGGTCTATCCAGTTCTTTAGCCTTCTCCATCGATATGGCCGCCCTGGTGCATCCCAGTTCCTTTGCCTTCTCTGCCACATCAGG
>JAFZIU010000089.1 GCA_017554185.1 Spirochaetia bacterium | reverse complement strand
GGTGCAGGATTCCCTACATGGATCAAATGGAACACAACTAAGGGTGTAACAGCACCTCAGAAATTTGTTGTATGTAACGCCGACGAGGGAGACCCAGGTGCATACATGGACCGGTCAACTCTGGAAGGCGACCCGCACTCTGTCCTGGAGGCAATGACTATCGCAGGTTACTGCGTAGGCGCTTCCAAGGGTATCATCTACATCAGAGCAGAGTATCCTCTGGCAATCAAGAGACTTGAAGTTGCTATGAAGCAGTCCAGAGAGTATGGACTTCTTGGCGACGACATCCTGGGATCAGGATTCAACTTCGACATCGAGATCAGACTTGGTGCAGGTGCATTCGTATGCGGCGAGGAGACAGCTCTTCTGCGGTCCATCGAAGGAAACAGAGGTATGCCTACTCCAAAGCCACCATTCCCAGCAGTAGAAGGTCTGTGGCACAGCCCGACAGTCATCAACAACGTTGAGACATATGCAAACGTACCAGTTATCATCCTCAAGGGTGGTGAGTGGTTCAAGCAGATCGGAACAGAGAAATCACCTGGAACAAAGGTATTCGCTCTTACCGGAAAGATCAACAACTCTGGTCTGGTAGAGGTTCCGATGGGAACAACACTCCGCGAAATCATCTATGATATCGGCGGTGGAATCAGAAACGGAAAGGCTTTCAAAGCAGTTCAGACTGGTGGACCTTCCGGTGGTGTAATCACAACCGAGAACCTGGACACCGGTATTGACTTCGATGCTCTTGCAAAGATCGGTTCCATGATGGGATCCGGTGGTATGATCGTAATGAGCGAGGAAGACTGTATCGTAGACGTTGTGAAGTTCTACATGACATTCTGTGTAGACGAGTCCTGCGGTAAGTGTTCACCTTGTAGAATCGGTACCAGAAAGCTTCTGGACTACCTGACCAAGATCTCCAACGGAAACGGAACAATGGAAGACCTGGACAAGATGACAGAGATCGGTATGGCTATGAAGAAGGCTGCCCTCTGCGGTCTTGGACAGACAGCTGCTAACCCAGTTCTTTCAACAATGAGATATTTCAAGGACGAGTATATCGAGCACGTTAAGGATAAGAAGTGCGTTGCTGGTAAGTGTATCAACCTTATCAGATACGAGATCGATCCGGCTAAGTGTATCGGATGTACACTCTGTTCAAAGAGATGTCCTGCAGGTGCAATCACCGGCGAGAAGAAGATGGCACACAAGATTGACCAGTCTAAGTGCGTGAAGTGCGGTGAATGCTACAAGGGCTGTAAGTTCGGCGCTATTTCAAAAATCTGAGAGAGAAGGAGATAAGTCAGTGGAAACTGTAAAGATCAAAATTGACGGAATTCCGGTAGAAGTTGCAGCCGGAACAACAATATTGAATGCTGCAAAAAAAGCAGGAGTAAAAATTCCTACTCTCTGTGCTCACCCAGACCTTGAGCCATGGGGCGCTTGCGGTATTTGTGTCGTAAAGACAGAAAATCAGATGGGAGTAAGCCCAAGACTGGTAAGAGCTTGTACAACCAAGGTCATCGAGGGCTTCAACTATATCACTCACGATCCAGAGCTTCAGAGCATCAGAAAGACTGTTGTCAACCTGATTCTCTCCAACCACCCACAGGAATGTCTTACATGCGGTAGAAACCAGCAGTGTGAGCTCCAGCGGCTGGCTGAGGAATTCTGCATCAGAGAGGTTGCATTCCCATCCAACGTTAGAAGAGTTCCAAAGGATAACTCAACACCATCCATCGTTCTGGACGCTACAAAGTGTATCCAGTGCGGACGCTGTGCACAGGTCTGCCAGCAGCTCCAGGGTGTATGGGCTCTCGAGTTCATCCACAGAGGAGAGAACACAAGAATCGCACCAGTTGCTGATTCCACACTTAACGAGTCACCTTGTATCAAGTGCGGTCAGTGTGCTGCACACTGCCCAGTAGGCGCTATCTACGAGAACGACGAGACTGACAAGTTCCTGGCTGCTGTAAAGGATCCAGAGCTTCATGTTGCAGTTCAGATGGCTCCAGCAGTTCGTGTTGCAGTCGGCGAAGCATTCGGAATGGACCTTGGAGAGGTTGTTACCGGAAAGATCTACGCTGCACTCAGAAGACTTGGTGCAGATGCAATCTTCGATACAAACTTCTCTGCCGACCTTACCATCATGGAAGAGGGAAGCGAGTTTGTTAAGAGATTCACAACAGGTGGCGTTCTTCCACAGCTTACATCCTGCTGCCCAGCATGGACAAACTACATGGAAGAGTACTATCCAGACATGATTCCTAACTTCTCAACTGCTAAGTCACCTATGATGATGCAGGGTGCTGTAACAAAGACATACTATGCAGAGCAGAAGGGTATCGACCCAGCTAAGATTTACTCTGTAGCAATCATGCCTTGTACAGCAAAGAAGCACGAGATCGAGCGTGACGACAACATGCACGCTTCCGGCTATCCAGATGTAGACCTGGTTCTCACCACAAGAGAGCTCTGCCGCCTTATCAAGATGGCTGGTATCGACTTTGCTAACCTTAAGGATGAGAAGGCAGACAGCCCAATCGGAGCATACACAGGAGCTGCAACAATCTTCGGTGTAACCGGTGGTGTAATGGAAGCTGCCATCAGAACAGCATATAAGCTGGTTACCAACGAGGAGCTTGATAATATCGACATCACTCCTGTCCGCGGTATGGAAGGCGTTAAGGCTGCTGAGATCGACATCAAGGGAACCAAAGTAAGAGTAGCTGTTGCTCATGGTCTGGCTAATGTAAAGGCTGTACTGGACGAGGTACGTGCTCTCAGAGAGGCTGGAAAACCACAGAAGTACGACTTCATCGAAGTTATGGCTTGCCGCGGTGGTTGTATCGCCGGAGGTGGACAGCCTTACGGAACAGACGACGACCTGCGTGCTAAGAGAACAGCTGGTATCTACAAGGACGATGTTCAGTGCACACTGCGCCGTTCACACGAGAACCCAGAGATCATCGACATCTACAAGAATTACCTTGGTGCACCTCTCTCCGAGAAGTCACATCACCTGCTGCATACAACATACGAGAAGGTTAAGACCTACAAGGCACTGTAAAACTATCCACAAGTTTTATATCGGGCTCACCCTGAAAAGGGTGGGCCTTTTTTATTTCCTCCCGTCAGAAAGCACCCCGGCTTGCAGTGCCCACCCTCGGCCGACGCGTACCCGTCCAGACAAGCAATTGCCCTCCCGGTCAGTCAGCGACATTCCTTCAGAATGTCATTCTGAACAAGGTTCAGAAAGCTGCCCGGTAGGACTTTGCTTGTTGCTGTAGAGCGCGATGCCTCGGATGGGCACTTCCGCCGGGCATCTTATTGCTGGGAGGTATTGAACAATATCACCATTCTTAGGACGAGTCCTCTATGTGGGTGGAGGGGTAGGGATACAGCCAGGGGTGGCTTCTGCATGCCTTGACAAAATAGGTTTGGGATGGATAGAGTTAATTGAGGTGTTATAATGAAAAAGCTTTTTCTTTTATTTGTTTTAACTTTTATTTGTATTGGCTCTGTATGTGCTGCAGATGAGTTTAAGGATATGAAAGAAGCACCTGCTCTTAATGTAGAAGGTGCATATATCATTGATTTAAAGCCCATGAGAAAAAAGATAGAAGATAATATTGCTTTCCTTAACATGAGTGAATTAGATGAAATAAAATTTGATATTTATTTTGTTAACTATAATACTGGAGCTTGGGTTAAGAATCGTGAAAAAGGGCAAGTTAAGGGCTATAATGACAGAGATATTGTTGAACTGAACAAAACAGTAAAGCTTAAAAAAGTTCCATTCATTGCAATTATTCCAGACCCTGCAGGTGATTATGATTATAAAGTATATCCTAAATCACATGATGTTTATATTGAAATCGAAGAGAATTAATGAAAAGAATTCTTTGTTTGTTATTTTTAATATTCTTATTTTCCCCTATTTATTCTGAGCCTTTAAAATTAAATATGGTTTCTGTCCCTGACCAGAAATATAAAATTCTTACTACAGAAGTCACTCAAGAGTTATATGAAACTGTTATGGGGGAAAATCCAAGTTTTTTCAAAGGGAAAAATTTACCTGTTGAAAATGTTAGTTGGTATGATGCAATTTATTTTTGTAATAAATTGAGTGAAATTCAGGGGTTGGAGCCTGAATACTCATCTAATGGTCGTACAAAAATAAAAAACTGGAATTATAAACCTCATATGGGTGAGAAAATTAAAGGTGGTATTGAAGCTGATACATCAAAAAATGGCTTTAGATTACCAACATTATATGAATGGTCCTATTGTGCGATTGGTGGGCAGTTAGAGATGGGCTATTTATATAGTGGTAGTTCTGATTTGGATGAAATTGCTTGGACTTCTCAAAATAGTAATAAAACAACACATGACGTAGCAGGAAAAAAACCTAATGGTTATGGTTTGTTTGATATGAATGGAAATGTTTTTGAGTGGTGTTATGAGCTAGGACGAAATGTTGTTGGGGCAAATAGTTTTTTAAATATGTCTGGTGAGAAAATTTATTGTGGTGGTTCATATAAAAGCAAAGAAGAGGATTGTGTTATTGACTTTCTTGATGGTGGATATTTTGGTATAATTAGTAAGTTTTATCGAAGAGAACCTGTTTACTATAATAAAACAATAGGTTTTAGAATCGTAGCAAAGGACTAAATTAACACTCATTTTTTTTGGGCCAGTCACTCATGTGGCTGGCTTTTTATTTCCGTCCACACCACATTCAATAACAGGGGCTTAATAAAAAAACGATATAAATTAAAAACAATGATATATATAACCCCGGCAAAAGACACCCCTGGCGGTATCCCCGGCCCGTAGGGAGCGGGACCACCGAGCAGGGGCGTGTTTTGCCAGGGGAGAAAAAAATAACAATATTTTTATTGCTTAATTATTATAATTTTATTATATTCGCTGTAGGAGAAATTAATGAAAAGAATTATTGCAATTTTAGTTTTAGTATTAGTTTGTGCAGCATTTGTAAGCGCACAGGGATTCACTGGCGAGAAAGCTGCAAAGGGTGGTTTTACTGGCGGTTCAAAAGCTGAAGTAACAACTGTAGCACAGGCTCTTAAGATGAAGGACGATGCAAAAGCAGTGCTCCGCGGAAATATCGTTAAGCAGGTTGGCCATGAGAAGTATCTGTTCAAGGATGCTACCGGTGAAATCGTAATTGAGATTGACGATGATGACTGGGGTGGAGTTACTGTTGGTCCACAGGACACAGTTGAACTGATCGGCGAAGTTGACAAAGATTTTAATAAAGTAGAGTTTGATGTAGATATTGTAAAAAAAGTTAATTAATATAATAATTAACTTATATGAAAGATGTGACCAAGGATACCTCGGGATTTGTTCTGCTTTCCGACTATGTGCCTGACATCATACAGGAAATCCGCTACTATTCAACATATAACTTTATCGGAGACCGGATAGACGGCTATGAAGAGCCTTATGCATTCCTCACCCGGAAGGCAGCCCGTGCCCTTAAAATGGTGAGCAAGGAGATGCTTGTATCCGGTTATCGGCTTAAGGTGTTCGATGCATACCGGCCGGTCACAGCAGTCAAGCATTTTGTCCTATGGGGGCTTGAGGATCAGGATATAAGGATGAAGTCTTTCTTCTATCCGGACTTGGAGAAGCAGGAACTTTTCGAGAAGGGGTATATTGCAACCCAATCCAGCCACAGCCGTGGAAGTGCCGTAGATTTAACCTTGCTGGATATGAATACAGGAAAGGAGCTGGATATGGGCAGCCCCTTTGACTTCTTCGGTTCCATTTCTCATCCAGATTATAGGGGTATAACCGACCAGCAGCTTGAGAACCGTATGTTTCTCCAGAAGGCAATGATACGTAATGGTTTTGTTCCTCTGGACTGCGAGTGGTGGCACTTCATGCTGGCCGACGAGCCTTATCCCGACACCTACTTCTCATTCCCGGTGGCCTTTGATTCTTTCCGGTCTTATGGAGAATAAAATGAAAAGAATTATATTCCTTCTTATTGCCATTGCTCTTGTATGCACAGGATGTGCCACATCAAAAGGTGATGCTTATTCCATGTCCCTGTACCAGGCTGCCGCACCGGAAGAGGGGACAACAACCTATGTAATCGGACACAAGGCACCCGACACCGACACAGTTGCTTCTGCCATTGCTTATGCAAAGCTCAAGACAGCCCTTGGATTCCCATCAGTTCCTGTAATCTCCGGAAAGCTGAACAACGAGACCAAGTTTGTCCTTGACTACTTCAAGGTGGAGACACCTGAAATCCTTGATTCTGCTGCTGGAAAGACTATGATTATGGTGGATCACGCCACTATTATGCAGGCAATAGATGGAATGGACAAGGCCAATGTCATCGAGGTTCTGGATCATCATCCTATGGCAGGATTCACATCGCCAGAGACAATTATCTACAAAGGGGCACCTATCGGAGCCACTGCCTCTATGGTATACCATGAATACAAGGTCAATCATGTGCGCTTAGACAAGATTACTGCCGGCCTTCTGGCTGCAGCAATCATGTCCGATACATCCAACCTTAAGAAGGAACGTACCACCGACATAGACCGTAAATATCTGGAAGAGCTTTGCAAGCGGGCGGGTATCCAGAAACCAAAGGCCTTCTACAAGGCTATGAACAAGGCTGGTGACTCCTACGAGGGAATGACCGACGAGGAGATAGTGGAGGGCAACTGCAAGGTCTATGATTTCAGCGGTCACCATGTGGCAGTAGCCGGAGTGGACTGGCTTGAGGAAAACGATCTTCCAGATTTTGTAGCACGGATGGAGAAAGCCATGGCAAATGCTTATCCTAAGCTTGGTGTTGAGCATTTCTTTGTCAAGCTGGATGTGGATACCGATGTGGAAGGGAAGGAAGACTACACCATATTCCTGTATTATGGCGATGGAGCAGAGAAGATTGCCCTTAAGTGCTTTCCCGCAATGGTGGACGGCCATATTGTCACTGCAAAGCTGAACCGGAGCAAGGATATTGTCCCTGCACTTACAGAAGCATATAAATCAGAATTATAAATTATACTTATTGTTATCAATACTTTACAAATATTTATACTTATGGTAACCTAATATGAGACTATTATAATAAGGAGACTGTATGTCCGGTCATAGCAAATGGGCAAGTATCAAGCATAAAAAAGGTGCTGCAGACGCAAAGCGCGGTCAGATCTTCACAAAGATCATCAAGGAAATTACAGTAGCTGCCAAGATGGGCGGCGGCGACGAAGAAGGAAATGCACGGCTCAGGACTGCTATCCTCAAGGCAAAAGCAGCCAACATGCCGAAAGACAACATCGACAAGGCTATCAAGAAAGGCACAGGAGAACTTGAAGGTGTTGAATATGTAGAACTTCAGTACGAAGGCTATGGTCCCGGCGGAATCGCACTTCTTATCGAAACCCTTACAGATAACAAGAACAGGACTGCAGCTGATGTAAAGAGCGTTCTTGGAAAGGGCGGCGGAAACCTGGGAACACCGGGAAGCGTATCTCACCTGTTCAAGAGAGAAGGAATCATCTGCTTCGATGCTTCTAAATATACCGAGGATGCTGTTCTCGAGGCAGCTCTTGAGGCTGGTGCCGATGATGTGGCTACCGAGGATGACGAGATTGTTGTAAAGACATCTCCAGAGGATTTCATGAATGTCCTTGATGCACTCAACAAGGCTGGCTTTGAGCAGACATCTGCCGAGATTGAGCGGAACGCCATGATGCTGAAGACCCTGGACAAGGAGAAGACAGAGAAAGTTCTTAAGCTGGTTGAACGGCTTGAGGAGCTTGATGATGTCCAGGAAGTTTCACATGACCTGGATGTTCCAGACGATTTCGAGATGGACGACTGATTTCTGTGAGAATAATCGGAATCGATCCGGGACTTGCATCCACAGGCTTTGGCATCATAGAGACTGTGGGTAATAAGATAAAATATGTTGCACATGGGGTCATCAAGACCTCGCCGGAAAAGCCGCTGGGAGAGCGGCTTTTTCACATTTATCAGGACCTGAATCAGGTCATAGATATGTACAAGCCCGATGAGGGTGGCATAGAGGCACTTTTCTTTGCAAAGAACATAACAAGTGCAATTCCGGTGGCCCATGCCAAAGGGATAGTGCATCTTGTTTTTGCCCAGCACGGCATTCCTCTTGGAGAGTATACACCTATAGTGATAAAGCGGGCTGTGGTAGGCGAGGGGCGTGCCGAGAAAGGTCAGGTGCAGGAGATGGTCAAGGTTATTCTGAATCTTGAGAAAGTGCCAAGGCCAGATCATGCGGCCGATGCTCTTTCTGCTGCTATATGCCATGTGAACAACAGGAGCTTTGCCAATGTTTAACAGTTTAAGCGGAACCCTTACATACAAGGGAATAGACAACATCTATCTTTTGAATTCCTGCGGTATTGAGTGGGACATAACAGTCTCTGCCAAGACCCTTTCTGCACTGCCTCCTGTAGGGGATGAGTGCCAGGTCTATACCTACTACCTGCACACCGAGAACATGGTCAAGCTCTACGGCTTTTTCAAAAAAGATGAGCGTACCTTCTTCCTTGAGCTGAACAAGGTCAACGGAATTGGGCCCAAGCAGGCCATGAAGATGCTTTCCTCCATCTCTGCCAAGCAGATGGCAGAGGCCCTGGACAAGGATGATGTGGCTCTTCTTGCAGGTATCCCCGGAGTGGGCAAGAAGACAGCCCAGAAGCTTATGCTGGCTATGCGTGGTAAGCTTGTTATGGACGAGGAGCTGATAGCTGCTCCTGCAGGCAATCCTAAGTTTGCCGATATTGTGAACGCCCTTTCAGACATGGGCTTTGAGTATAAAAAAGCGCTCAAGGCAGTGGAGGAAGTGGCTAAGAATTCCGATATTATGAATATGAAGGACGATGAGCGCGAGAAAGAGATATTCAAGCGTGCCATCGTATTGCTGAGCACATGATAGAGACAGAGAACAACGATATTTTATCTGGCGAGATTATAGCAGAGGACAAGAAGGATTTTGCCCTTCGTCCCCAGACTCTGGACGATTTCCAGGGGCAGAAAGCCCTCAAGGATAACCTGCGTATATTCCTCAAGGCTGCAAAGGCCCGGGGTGAGAGCCTGGACCATGTATTCCTGAGCGGCCCTCCGGGACTGGGAAAGACCACACTGGCAGGCATAATAGCCCACGAGATGGGAAGCGAGTTCAAGGTCACAAGCGCACCGGCACTGGACAAGCCCAAAGATCTGGCAGGACTTCTTACCACCATCTCTCCGAACACAGTATTCTTTATCGACGAGATACACCGTCTTAAGCCTGCAATAGAGGAGATGCTCTATGTAGCAATGGAAGATTTCGAACTGGACTGGGTTATCGGTCAGGGACCATCTGCCCGCTCCATCCGGCTTCCTATTCCTCCATTCACACTGGTGGGAGCCACCACCAAAAGCGGCAATGTGTCGAGTCCGCTCTTCAGCCGTTTCGGCATAAACATCCGCATGAACCTGTACGAAAAGGACGAGATTATCTCAATCCTTACCCGTTCTGCAGCTATCCTTGACATAAAGATAGAGAAGTCTGCAATGAATGTTTTGGCCACCTGTTGCAGGGGAACTCCGCGTGTTGCCAACCGGATCCTGCGCCGTATGCGGGACTTCGCCCAGATCTACGGAGACGATGTGATCACTCTGGAGACTGTGAAGTTCGGCCTTGGCAAGCTGGAGATAGACGAGATGGGTCTTGAGAAACACGACCGGGAACTGCTCCATGCCATTATAGAGAAATATGGCGGAGGCCCTGTGGGTGCCGATACTCTGGCCATTACTATAGGGGAATCCACCGAGACATTAGAGGATTTCTACGAGCCATACCTGATCCAGCAGGGCTTTATACAGCGCACCCCACGGGGCCGTGTTGCAACTCCTGCCGCATATAGACACCTTGGCCTCGAGGCTCACCTGAATGAAGACCAGCGACTTTTCCTTTGACCTCCCGAATGAGCTTATAGCCCAGTATCCCCCTGAAGTGAGGGGCACTTCCCGGATGATGGTGCTGGACCGCTCTGAAGGCACATTCACAGACCGCAGCATAAAAGACATAGTGGACTACTTCGGTTCTGATGATGTTATGGTGGTGAATAATACCAAGGTTCGGAAAGCCCGTCTTTACGGCACCAGCGCTGCAGGAGGGAAGGTTGAGTTCTTCCTTCTGCATCCTCTTGATACAAACCGCTGGAGCGTTATCTGCAAGAAAAGCCGCAAACAGACTGTGGGCAAGACTTATGATTTTCCTGGTGGCGTAACCGGCACAATAGTGCAGGACGACGGCGACTCCAAGGTGCTTGAATTCAATGTGTCAGTGGATGACACATATCTTGATGCCAATGCCCATATCCCGCTGCCACCATACATAAAACGGAGCGACGAAGAGGCAGATTCAGAGCGCTACCAGACTATATACGCCAAGGAGCTTGGCTCGGTGGCAGCCCCCACCGCAGGGCTCCACTTCACCGATGCAATCCTGGATGCCATCAGGGCAAAGGGAACACAGATACTGGAGGTCACCCTCCACGTGGGGGCCGGCACATTTTTCCCGGTCCGCACCGAGAATATCGAAGACCACAAGATGCACACCGAATCCTACACCATACCACAAAGCGTTGCCGATGCCCTCAACCAGGCCAAGGCCTCCGGTAAGAAGATCACTGCGGTGGGGACCACATCTATGCGCACTCTTGAATCGGCCTGCACCGGCGGCCTCATCCCGGCCGGCAGCAGCTCCACATCCATATTCATCTACCCGGGCTATCAGTTCAAGTTTGTGGACAGGCTCTTCACCAATTTCCATACCCCGGAATCCACACTCCTGATGCTGGTCTCTGCCTTTGCCGGCCGGGACCTGATAATGAAGGCCTACGAGCATGCCGTCAAGGAACGCTACCGCTTCTTCTCCTACGGTGACTGCATGATCATCCTGTAAGCCATCTTCTCATTCCCCTTAAAAAGTGCTATATTATAAATGATCTCCTCCGTATGGCAGGAGCATATTATCTGATTGGAAAGCTTAGTGCTGACCAGAAAGAGAGGAATAAGCAATGAAAAAATTTATGTGTCTCATCCTTTGTGCAGTCATTGCAGTATCTGCATTTGCATCAGGCAAGAAAGAAGCACAGCAGCTTAAGGAGATCAACATCTCCTATGTCCGCTCACCCTTCAATCTGCCCCTGATAATAATGAAAGAGAAGGGAATGGCAGAGAAGGCCTTCGGCGAGAAGGGAATAGCAGTAAACTACTACGAGATAGACTCAGGTGCCAAGCAGTCCGAGGCTATTGCAGCAGGATCACTGGACATTGCATCTGTCATCAACTCGGCATCTGTAATATTGGCCAACGCTGCCGGTAACCCTGTTGAAATCTTTGCGGGATTCAGCAAGCCGGAGAAGATGTTCACCATCATGACAGCAAACCCTTCCATCAAGACACCTAAAGACCTTAAAGGAAAGAAAGTGGCAGGCCCTAAGGGGACAGTGCTCCACGAGCTTCTGGTTGCAGCCCTCAAGCAAGAGGGTATGACAATAGATGATGTGGAGTTCATCAACATGGGAATTCCTAATGGCGTCCAGGCCATGCTCTCCGGAAAGGTGGACTGTGCCCTTGCTGCAGCCGCATCTGTAGTTGCAGCCGAGAAAAACGGCGGCCGTGTACTTGTAACCTGCGAAGGTTATGTAAGTCCGCTTCTGATTGCAGCCTGCGGAAAAGAATTTGCAAAGAACCACCCGGACATGCTCAAGCTCTATGTTGATACCTACAAAGAGGCCAAGGCATGGATGGAAGCCAATATGGACGAAGCTCTTGCCCTTGGAGCCAAGGTGCAGGATATCTCTATGGAAGATGCAAAGAAGCTCTTTGCCTGGAGCAACTTCACCGATTCACTTTCCGCTGCCGACCTTGATGCCCTTGAGTATGATGTCAACTTCATGCTTGAGAACGGCATGATTGAAAAGCCTATCGACAAGATGGACTTTGTGAATAAGATGGCTTTGAAATAAAGAATACTGTCAGCGGCTGGCCTCTGTAGCCTTGGCAACCTCCACATAGTGCTTTGGATGGGCATGGAGGCCGGCCACCTCTGCATCGGTAAGCTGACGCACAGCCTTTGCAGGGCTTCCGATAATCATGGAACGTGGTGGGAACACCTTATCCTTGGTCACCAGGGCACAGGCTCCCACTATGGATTCTTTGCCGATTACAGCACCGTCCAGTATGGTTGCGCCCATTCCTATAAGACAGTTGTCCTCCACAGTGCATCCATGAAGAATAACCCCGTGTCCAACAGTCACATTGTCTCCGACAGTGCAGGGGGTTCCTTCTGATGTATGCAGGATGCACATCTCCTGTACATTGCTCCCTTTCCCGACAGTAACAGGCTCTATGTCGCCACGGAGGACAGCACCGTACCAGATGCTGGCATCTTCCTTGATAGTCACATCACCGGTAATCACTGCATTGTCTGCAATAAAAGCCGGGTTTGTGATCTTGGGCTCTATACCATTAAATTTTGCTATCATTCTATCCTCCTGGCTGAATAATTGTTATCTTTTGATATATTAACACATTGAATAAAATATGTTATACTAACTATTTGAATGAATATTAACAGGTTCAGCAGAAAAAATAAAGCATTCTCTACACTCTTTGTCCTTATATTCATGGTGGTGGGCATATTCTTCCTCAAATCTACCGCTGCTGTCTTTGCACCTATAGTATTTGCGGTGATGATAAGCTTCATGCTCTTTCCTGTCATGCAGAAGATGGAGAAGCACCATATTCCCCGTATCCTGGCCGTAATCATCATCATGAGTGTCCTGGCAGTTCTTGTTTATTTTATTGTAGTGATTGCCCAGAACAGCTTCAACCTGTTCATAAACAACTATCCCAGGTATCTCCAGCAGTTCCAGGAAATTTACTACGATTTTTCCAATAAACTTATAGAGAAGTTTGAGCTTCAGGTTCAGCCCGATATCTTTGCCAGCACCAACTGGCCGCGTCTGGTGCAGACCTATGTAATCAGCTTCTCAAGCTCCATCTCCAAGATGGCAGGATATACGCTTCTTATCTTCATCTTCATGTTCTTCCTGTTCCTGGAATATCCTTATCTGAATGAAAAGATAAAAGATGCCTTCAGCTTCAGGGAAGCCAAGAAGTTCAACATCATCAGCACCAGGATTCTGTACCTTGTAGGACGTTATTTCTTTGTAAAGCTTATCATCTCCTTACTTACAGGACTTGAGGTCTGGGGAGTCCTCAAGCTTTTAGGTGTGGACTTCGCACTGGTGTGGGGCGGCATAGCCTTTGCTCTTAACTTTGTTCCTACTGTCGGTTCTACAGTAGTTGTAATCTTGATTTCTATCCAGGGTATTGTACAGTTCTATCCAGATGTCTTCATGCCCACTGTAGTATTCCTGCTCAACTTAGGCATACAGCAGCTCATGGGTAACCTGATAGAACCTCGTATCCAGGGCAGCAACCTTAACTTAAGTCCCGTGCTTATCCTTATCTCCTTGGCTTTCTGGGCATGGGTATGGGGCCCGCTTGGTGCCGTACTTGCAGTTCCTATCACTGTTATGCTCAGAGTTGTCTTCAGCTATTTCGATTCCACCAGATTCATCAGTATTCTTATGAGTACGGGTTATTCCAAGAAAAAGCGATGACCCCCAGCAGTGAATCATATCTGCCTGTACCTTTTCCTTGCATTTTTTAAAATCTCTTTCTTTACGGTAGGGGGCGGTCCGGTCATGCTGGCTGTCATGG
>JAFZIU010000088.1 GCA_017554185.1 Spirochaetia bacterium | reverse complement strand
CTTCATATAGGTCTCTTCGTTGATGATAAGCTTGACTTTCTTCTCGCTGGCCTTGCTGCATTTGGAAAGGAGAAGTCCTGCCACGCTGGGCTCCTTGACCTTGGAGTTGATTGTACCTATAAGCTTCTGGCTTGTCCTTGCCGCCTGGGATATGAACTCGATGGCCTCCTGATACTCCTCCAGCTGGATTAGGCCAGATATTGTGTGGAGCTTGTTCATGAACTCGTGGTTCTGGGCCCTCACCTCGTTCATAAGCATGCGCATTCCGGTAAGTTCCTCGGCCCGCTGCTTTACAATGGTAAGATCCTCAAGGCTTGCAATTACCCCTATAAGCTGCTCCATATCGGGGTCCCGCACCACATGAAAGCGGAAGAGGATTGTGTTCCCTGCCGACACCCTTATTTCCCGGGACTGGATATTTGCTCCATTATCTATTATCTCCTGGAAGGGCTCGCTGAAAAAATAATTTTTGACATTGGTGCCTATGGCGCTGTCATCCAGCTGCAGAAGGCTTTTCCCGGCTGCATTGAGAAGTATTATCTTTCCCCTGTTGTCGGTGTAGATGATGCCAACATTAAGGTTATCCAGCACCATCTGCTGCTGACCGATAAGGAACGCCACCTGCTTAGGTGTGTAGCCATAGTAGATATACTTATGGTACACAAGGTGGATTATATAGAGGAGTAAAAAAATAAAACCCACGGCAACAGCTAGAATGCCGAAGCCGTGGGTCATCTCGCCGGAAATGATTATCACATCATACCGCCCATGCCGCCCATGCCTGGGTTCATGGCTGGTGCCGGTGCTTCCTTGGAAGGAATATCGGTTACAACGCACTCTGTGGTAAGCAGCAGGCTTGCGATGGAAGATGCGTTCTGCAGTGCAGACCGGGTAACCTTTGCAGGATCGATGATTCCGCTCTTTACCATGTCCACCCATTCCATCTTGTTGGCATCGAAGCCAATGCCCTTCTTGGATCCCTTTGCCTTCTCGGCAATAACTGCTCCGTCAAGTCCTGCATTCTCTGCAATCTGGCGGATAGGCTCCTCGAGAGCTCTCTTTACAATATTGAAGCCCACCTTCTCGTCTGCAGTAAGGTCGTCTGTCTTTGTCTTCTCAAGAGTCTGGACAATCTGGATAAGGGTTACACCGCCACCTGCGA
Source organism: Spirochaetia bacterium (assembly GCA_017554185.1). Taxonomy (GTDB): domain Bacteria; phylum Spirochaetota; class Spirochaetia; order CADAEX01; family CADAEX01; genus CADAEX01. The sequence continues at coordinate 1,891 of JAFZIU010000088.1, read as the reverse complement.
TGACACCTTCCTCGATAGCTGCTCTTGTAGCAGAAAGGGCATCCTCTACTCTGTGCTTCTTCTCCTTGAGTTCAACTTCGGTTGCTGCACCTACGTTGATAACTGCAACACCGCCAGCCAGCTTAGCAAGCCGCTCCTGCAGCTTCTCCCGGTCGTAGTCGGATGTTGTCTCTGCAATCTGTGCCCTGATCTGTGCAATCCGGTCCTTGATGTCGGAAGCAGCACCACCGCCGTTGATGATTGTGGTGTTCTCTTTCTCAACCTTGACTGTCTTTGCCTTTCCAAGCATATCCAGTGTGGTGTTCTCAAGCTTGAGTCCCAGTTCCTCGGAGATGACCTGGCCGCCTGTAAGGATTGCGATATCCTCAAGCATTGCCTTTCTTCTGTCACCGAAGCCAGGAGCCTTGACTGCAACTGCATTGATTGTGCCACGGATTGTGTTTACAACCAGTGTTGCAAGAGCCTCACCCTCTACATCCTCTGCAATGATAAGAAGCGGCTTGTTGGCCTGAACCACTTTCTCAAGCACTGGGAGAAGATCCTTCATGTTGGAGATCTTCTTGTCAAAAATAAGGATGAACGGACTTTCCAGAACTGCTGTCATGTTGTCCCGGTTTGTTGCGAAATATGGAGAGAGGTAGCCCCTGTCGAACTGCATACCTTCTACAAAGTCGATGGTGGATTCGATGGTCTTGGACTCTTCAACTGTGATGACGCCGTCCTTGCCAACCTTGTCCATTGCATCTGCAATCTGGTTTCCGATTGCCATGTCGTTGTTTGCAGAAATAGCTGCAACCTGTGCAATCTCGCCCTTGTCCTTGATGGTCTTGGCTGATTTCTTTATCTCTGCTGTAGCAATTGCCACTGCCTTGTCAATTCCACGCTTGATCTCCATAGGATTGATTCCGGCTGCAACGCTCTTGATTCCTTCTTTTGTAATTGAATAAGCAAGTACTGTTGCTGTTGTGGTTCCGTCGCCTGCAACATCATTTGTCTTGGTGGCAACTTCCTTAACCAGCTGGGCACCCATATTCTCGTACGGATTCTCAAGCTCGATCTCTTTTGCAACAGAAACGCCGTCCTTGGTTACTGTAGGAGCACCGAACTTCTTGTCCAGGAGGACGCATCTTCCCTTAGGTCCCAATGTAACTTTTACTGCATTGGAAAGCTTCTCAACACCTGCGAAGAGCTGTTTTCTGGCTGCTTCGTTGAATTCAAGCTGTTTTGCCATAGTTAATTAACCCCTTTATGATTAATAAAAATTGTTTTCTTTTTCTATAAGATACAAATATTAGAGGGAAACTTCAACATAAAATGTAAATATTTTTTATTGGATTTCCCCGGTGAAGATTTCTTTCACTGTTCCGTCGGTCAGTCTTATGAGCAGCTGACCATGCCCGCCTATGCCTTCAAGAGTTCCTGTGACTGCTGTGCCTGAGTCTGCAAGACCATCCAAAACAGTTATATTTTCATTATTTTTATAAAGCATACTTTGAAAATCTTTCAACCAGTTTGAGTTTTTCAAATTTAGCATAAATTCTTTTATCATTTCTTTAAGCAGTTCTTCACGGTCGGCAACCTGACCTGAGACTGTCTTTACAGAACAGGCTCTGCGCCTGTGGGGTGCAAACTGTTCCTGAAGGAGGTTGATTCCTATGCCGCAGGAGATGTAGCTGTCTATGCACTCGCAGTAGATGCCTGATATCTTAGCCCCGTCTACAAGAACGTCGTTGGGCCACTTGACCTGGCACTCTATGCCGTAGAGCTTTTTAAGACAGCGGGCTGTGACATAGCCGGCATAGAGGGGGAAGCTGGCAAGGGGGAAAGGGATGGATGCAGTCTTGAAAAGGAAGGTGGCAAGGAGGCTTTCCCCCTTGGGGCTGTCCCAACG
>JAFZIU010000087.1 GCA_017554185.1 Spirochaetia bacterium | reverse complement strand
TCTCGGGCGAAGTCGTCAGAAATCCGCTGCTTTATATGCAGTTCCTTAAAGAACATCGAATTGATGCGATGTTCCTTACTGCATCGCTGGTGAAGCCCCTTTCTGATAATGAGAGTCTTTCACCAAAAGTTATATATCTTTCTTCCGAGCGGGTAAGTGACGTGTATAGCTCAAGATTTGCAGTTTTGAACATCTACTGCAACTCGGAGCTTATGTCCACCGCCTGCAATTTTGTTATCGATAAACCCTACCCAAACACGCCCATCGGTGCACGCTGTTCCTATACGGACATGATTCTGCTTGATAACGGCAGTATTTCTGAAAAAGAAGGGGAAATCTGCCTGCATCTACCCTATTTCCGTGGCTACCTTAACCAGAAAGAGGAGAGTGATAAAGCCTTCATCGACATAGGTGGAAAAAAATTCTTCCGCACCAGGGACTTTGCACGGCGGGGAGAGGATGGTCTTTTATATGTGCTGGGCCGTGCCGACGATATGGTTAAAATCAACGGAAACCGGGTGGAGCCTGCCGAGGTGGAGACTGCGCTTAAAAAAGTGCTGGGAACTAAGGTTGTAGCGGTAAAGGCATTTGAGAACAATGGCAAGTATTTTCTTTGCGCCTATTACCAGAAAGAAGAAGCTGTTCCCGAAGAGAAAATCCGTACATCTCTAAAAACGCTGCTTCCCGACTACATGATACCTTCTTACTATGTCCACTTTGCGAAAATGCCCCTGAACACAAACGGCAAGGTTGATAAAAAATCACTGACACCACCGGCTTTTGACAAGAATCATGCCGAATATGTGCCGCCAGAGACTGAAACCCAAAAAATTCTCCGTTCTGCGGCCGAGGAAATCCTGGGAGATTTTTACGACGTGGGAAAAATAGGTATTGATGATGACCTGATACTGCTGGGCGGTGACAGCATATGTGCTATGAATCTGATAGCAGAATGCAAGACCCTTCCTCTGTCCGTTCCCCTCATCTTTGGGAAGCGGACCATCCGCGCCATCGCAGAGGCGGTAGAGACTCTTAAGGCCCAGAATTCCCACCCAGGACAGGAGAAAAAGCATCTTAACAAAGCACCCCTCAGTGATATTCAGCTTTATATGCTCCGCTGCGATCTGGCCTTCCCCGGAACAACAATGTTCAATATAGCGTATAAAATCACGCTGCAAGACAATGTGGATTTAAGCCTGTTCGCCAAGGCTGTAAGAAAAGCTGTTTCTGCCCACCCTGCCCTATTGAGTGTCATAGAGAAAGAGGGCGGCACATACTATATGCGCTACGAGCCCCGTTTTGACAAGGAAATTCCTGTGGAGACCATGAGTGGGGATGAGCTTTCTGAGACCTTAAAACACTTTGTAAAACCTTTCCTGCTTGACGGAAGCCCACTTTTCCGCACCCGGATTATCAGCACACCAGAGCAGAATGTTTTCCTTTTTGATGCATATCATGTCATCGCAGACGGAAATTCCATGGAAATTCTTATGGACGATATTGCCCGCAGCCTGCAAGGCAGCACCCTTGCAGAAGACCTTACATTCCAGACACTGCAGAAAGAGGCAGATTTCAAGGGCACCGAAACCTATTCCCGTGATACGGCATACTTCAAGACCCGCTACGACAAGGAGGGCTGGCACACACGACCCAAGCCTGATTATGACACAGATAAGAATATCCTCGACACTATTACAGGCGATTTCCAGTTCTCTAAAGAGCGTGTTGCCACCCTCTGCAGAAACTATGGGCTGGGAAAAAATGAATTCTATGCTGTGGCGGCTGCCCTTGCCATTTCTCTGTATGACAATGCACAGAATGTCATGCTATCCTGGGTATGGAATGGCCGGGAAAAAGCATCAGAACAGCGTTCAATTGGGCTTTTCTACAAGGACTTTCCTATCGCCTTTGCTATTGAGAATAAGACTAAGCTGAAAGACCTTCTTTCCCAGGCAAAGGAACAGACTCTGGAGGACATTGCCCATGGAAGCCTTTCCTATTTCGACAGACCAGACCTTTACCAAGGGCATGATGTGCTCTGTCTCTTATATCAGGGCGATATGTACAATTGTGACAAATACCGCAGCTTTATGAAAAAGACTGCAGAGTCCTTGGATACCGATGAGTTCCCATGTGCCTGCGGCAATTCGCCGGAGCTTGAGATACTTGACAGCAGGGAAGGATTCGGGTTTATTTTTGATTATAACGCTGCAGAGTACAAGCGGGAAAGCATGGAAAGATTCATAAAACGTTTTACCGCTTCCTGCGAAATGCTTTTAAAAGCAGCGGAAAATCCTGAGATTGCTGTCGGAGATATAAAAAACAATGAGTAAAAATACAACATTCTTAAAAAGAAAATTTTTCTCGTTGCTGATACCTGGAACAATAAGCATGATTGTTGTCACATTGCTGCTGCTATCAGATTCTGTTATTGCAGGTCTTACACTGGGACAAGACGCTGTTGCCGCCATAAGCCTTGTCACTCCGGCCTATAGCCTTGCTGCCTTTTTTGCCGGCATGATTTCAATCGGGGTACCGATTCTCTATTCAAAAGCTATGGGCGAGTTCAACAAGAAAGCGGCAGACCGCTATTTTGCACTGGGATTTACATCAGCCATTGCAATCGGAATAATTCTTACCTCTACCTTCTTTGTATTCGGCGACTACTACCTGCGGTCCTATAAGGCTTCTGAAGCTGTGTTCAATCAAGCACACGCCTACTTTTTCTGGTATAAACTTACTATCCTGCTCACTACATTGAACATGCTCATTTCGGAGATGATACTGGCAGACGGCGACGAGACTCTAAGCCTTGTCTCAAGCTTAGTGCAGGTTGTTGGAAACATTGTACTCTCTGTTATTCTCTCCCGGTTCTACGGTATGGCGGGAATCGCCTTTGCCTCTTTTGCAGGAACAGTTGCAGCCCTTATCATTGCTTTCATTCACTTCTTCAAGAAGTCTAATTCCCTTAAAATCGGGTTCTTCTTTTCCTTCAGAGATCTTCTTTCTATCATAAAATACAGCGCAATTGATGCCGGCTCCTACCTTTTTCTTGCCTGCTTTACTGTTGGAATAGAGCATTTTATCATAGAGACCTACGGTCAAGACATGCTGATTCTGGCCTCTGTCTTCCTGCTTGTAAAAGAATTCCAGATGGTGTTTGACGGTATCGGAGAAGCTGTTACCCCGATTATGAACATTTATCTGGGAGAAGAGTCCTGTCCGGCAATCAGAAAATGCTACAAGCTTGCAAAAAAGATAGCAATTATCGAAGGGGTTATTGTTACACTGGTGATAATAGCATTCTCGCCGTTCATCGTAAAGATATATGGCATTACAAGCCCGGATCTTCTGGCCTTGGCCGACAAAGGTGCAAAAATCATTGCCCTTGGGCTTGTTCATGTAAGCCTTTTGTATCTGCTCACCTCATACTACCTTATAATTGACAGAATTCTGCTGGGCTTTGTCATCAGCGGCCTTCGGGATATGATTGTCGCTCTGCCTCTGTGTATACTGTTTGGAAAGCTTTTCGGCGTATACGGAATGTTTGCTGGTGGTGCCCTGGCTCCTATTGCAGCTTATTATCTTTCACTTCTTTTCGTCCGTCTCAGATACGGTAAAGCGAATACACCCCTTCTCCTTTCTGACCGTGAGAAATCCTTAAAAGCTGCTTTCTACGAGTTTACAATTACACCGGAAGCAGTCATTGCCGTACAGAAAAATGTGGGAGATTTCCTGCGGGCAAACAATGTGGATAGAAAGCTGGTGTCGAAAACCGAGCTGCTTATCGAAGAGCTCTATATGCTGGTATACGAGCGGAATGATAAAAAGCCTACTGTCTGTGCAGAATGTACAGCCCTGATCCGGGACGACGGCATCCAGATTATCGAGAAAGACGATGGCCTCCTGTTCGATCTGACGGACGAGGATTCCCTGCCCAGCTCCCTGGGCGCTTTCGTAGTTGCAAGCTACATGGAGAAAATGAAGGGCAACAAGATGTACCTTACCACAATGAGCTACAACCGCAACACGTTCAGGGTAAGGTAAATGAGGGTGTGAGAATGGAAACAAGATTCAAGAAGAAATCACAGATTTTCGACATCGGAATGACAGCTGCGGCGGCAGTGCTCTCGGTGGGCATCATGCTATATGGAATCAGCCATTTTGGCCTCCGCGAGGCATGGCCCGAGCTGGTGCTTAACCTATGCTACATTGCATGCCTGGTTTTGATGACACTGTATTTCTTCAAGCGCCTGGAGAGCCAGCATTTCAACTACTGGAGTTCCGTATTTGTAGGCATTACTGTGCTCCTGCGGGACATCCTCTTTCCACCGCCATTGGAAAGTTACCCGCTCCATTTAGTCTGCCTTGTGCTGTCGGTGCTGCTGCTCCTCATGCTCACTTTTTTCTATGCCCGCAAGGACTGGAAGAGCTACACAAAACGCAACCTATGGCTGCTCTTTATTATTGATATGGTCATTGCCGGCTTGTACAACTATGTTATTTACCGCTATCCCATCAATGAATATACAAACTATATGCTCACAGAGATCTGGATCCGCCCAACACTTATCTATGGGCTGGTAGCCTGCTTTGTATCAGAATGAGTATTTAGCCTTGAGTATTATGCAGCTTAAATCCTTATAACTGCCGAATTGACCATCTTTATCAGGCCCTGCAAAGTAGAATTCGCCTGTCAGGGACAGAGTGATGGAATCGGTGAATTTATACTCTACCATAAGCTCTGTGTTGGTTGAAAAATAGCGCAGGTCCATGGCAAAGGAGCCAGACAGTGTAATAGTCTCGTTAAGGAATGGCTTTTCTACGCTCAGGGTAGCCAAATGCTCGTAGGTATGCCGATCCAGCGGGCTGTCAGATCCAGTGACTACATCGGCAACATACTGGGCTGTAATAGTCCAGCCGCCGGTTGGTGTCCAGTCGAAGCCGCCAAGTGCCATAATCTGATTGCGCTGTCTGGTGCCACCTTCTGAAGCCTGCATATACCGCTGTGGGAAGAAGGCAGACTCAAGCCTGAACACAAAGTCCCCTGCAGGAATGGCGGCATCGGCACCAACCATAGCCATACGTTTATATTTTCCAGCCATTTCTTCGGTGTAGAAAGGCATATCATCCCAGCCGTAAAAGCCGTACAGGGAGAAATCGAAGGATGGCAGATAAGCGCTGAACCGTGCTCCGTATTCACCGGAGGCAAGATCTTTGTCCGGCATGTCGAAATCGGAATAACGGCCCGGAGCATTGTCGAAGTCGCCGAACATCACATCGTTAAGCGGATTTCCATCTGCCAGCGGCAGTGTGCTGGGAGTAAAGAAAGGTATCCAGTAAAAGTCGGTCTGGGTGGATTCTCCTATGTACGAAAGCCGCACTGCATCAATACCAAGGCGGTTATCCTGATAATCGCTATAAAGGCTGGATTCATCCTGTGGGCACAATATATCCACAATCTGCACATCATCGGCCTTTCCCCATGCTGCAATCTGGCGTCCCACACGCAGTGCCAGCTTCTCGCCACGCCAGTCGAAATAGGCCTCCTTAAGGTTAAGGGAGAAATTGTTATTATCACTGACAAATGCAGAAGCACCGTTTGAGCTCTGGCCTGCCAGGGCATCGTAAAGCAGTATGGTGTTTATATAGAGCATGGTCTCATCGGTATAGACCTTAAATGTGGAATCGAAGCTGGTCTGCCCTACAAGCAGGTCGCCGCTGTTGTGGTGGGTATTTGGAAGCCCTGCTCCAGCCTGGGTTATGAAGCTGCCGCTGTAGTCCAGTTCCTGGGCAGAGGCTGCACCGCACAGCAGAAATAGCACAAAGAGAACCAGTAAGAAGCGGCGCATCATTTAACCTGTCCCCGTTCCAAAGCGCTTACAGTAAAGAATGCTGGGTTAATATCATTGTTGTACTGGATATCCTTCATCTCGTAAATTGTCTTATGATTAGTGGTAAGAGTGGTCATAACCATCTTCTGTGTGGTCCAGAAGCCGTCAATCTGCACAATATCCTGACATTCCATTGTCTTGAAAAGCTTGTTCTGCTTGTCATAGTATTCACCTTTGTAGGTTACATAGTTATCCTTGCCTACCCACAGCACCCGGCGGCTTATCTTTGCACTCTTGTCCTTGGCTGTACACTCAAGCTTCCAGCAGGCAATGCCATCTACAGTATCTTCTCCCAGAATGGCAAAGGTATCTTTGCCCACGCTCCGGTCTCCCATGTCGTCGTATGTAAAGTCGGTACCCTGGAAGTCGTCGTCCTTGCTGGAACCGGAGACGCGGCGCACTTTTTTCATGGCAGGCAAATAGAGCCAGCTGTCGCTGTCTTTTGCAGTACCATCAGGGTTATCGGGATAATCGAAGGAAAGGTAGCTTACACCCGCCACATCCTTTGGAGAACGGAATACAGTGACACCTTTCTTGACTTCACCGTCCTTCATATTATACTGGGCAATCTCCCGGACACGGCTTTTGCCTGCTTTATCAATAAGAGTAAGAGTTGCGGTATATGATGATGTGTTGCCGTCGGGAAGATTATAGGCAGCCTTGGCTATCTCGTCTGCATTCTGGGCATAGATGGCTGTTCCTGCAAGCAGCATGATTGCGGCACAAAGTAAGGTTATTTTTCTCATATTCACTCCTTGTTCCTTTCTTTTCCGAAAGGTTTGATAATATACAGCAGCGCTGGTGTAATAGTATAGTCGGCAACCAAAGCCCCGGCAAGTCCTATGACGCACAGGACACCGATCAAGTAGATAAAGTGCAATGGGCTTATGACATATACAAAGAAGACAGAACACAGGATGGCGGTGGTCATGAACATAGATTTACCGATCTCTCTGAAGGAAGTCTCCATGGCAACCTGATAGGATCCATATTTCTCAAGCCCGTATTTAAGATGAGTGGTCAGATGAATGGTATCATCCACTGCAATACCCAGAATCATAGGCATTACTGTCATAGTTATGAAATCCAGATAATAACCTACATAGCCCATGAATCCGGCAATCAAGATAACTGGGGCAATGTTAGGTATCATGCCTATAAGACCGGTCTTCAGGCTGGCAAATGCCAATATAAGCATTATGGCTATTACAATAAATGAGAAGAGGAAGGATTTTATCTCTCCATTGACCATACGTACCGACATCTCGGCAAACTCTATCATATCTCCCAGAATACAGCACTGAGCATCTGGGAACAGCTCTGCCAGCTTCTGATTTATAGCAGCCACGTTCTTAACTGCCTCCTCCGACTGGAAACGGCTCATATCCACCATTATATTCACAATGCGGTAGTCGTCATCCATCATCTCGGAGAAATCCTTGTGCATATCTATGTTTGAAAGCTCAATAAGCTGGGCCAGCACATATTCATCATCCGGAACTGTATAGAACTCGTTTTTCCCTTCGTTAAGGGCCCGGTTCATCTCCCGCAGGATATCCAGAACCGATGTTACCCGAGGCTTACCACCCGATATTTTGGTAAGAGAAAGGCCTCCCAAGAAAGACTCCAGCTCCTGAAGCTTAGCTATCTGCTCAGGCTGCTTGAATATATCCACATTATCCTCGCCATAGGAAATCATGACCGAATAACTGTACTGGTTTCCCAGATCCTTCTTTACAAGCTCGTGCATAGCTTTTCCATGGGGCAGCTTATCTCCTGTTATCCGAAGCATATCATAGTTCACCCGCATCTTCATAATTCCCGGGACACAGGCAAGCAGCACTGCAAAAGAGAGTGCAATTATAAAGAAACGCTTTTTCTGCACCACATCGGCCCAGCGTGAAAATGCCATATCTACCCTGGTGGCACCCTTGTCGTATTTAGGGTTTGGAGATTTGTCTTGCCCGAAAGAAAGGAAAATAGGTATAAGTATTGATACATAAAGATATACGGCCAGAACCACCAGAGAAGCAGTTTGCCCAACCCAG
>JAFZIU010000086.1 GCA_017554185.1 Spirochaetia bacterium | reverse complement strand
CAACAAAAAAAATACGATCGTGAGTTTTTATAATAAACGAACAGACGTCTACGGCGAAATTCTGGCTTGACTCAGAAAGAGCTTTCCGAACGCACAGGAATTGTGCAGGGCGATATAAGCAAACTTGAAAACGGAAATGCAAATCCTTCGCTTCATACACTGCAGCGGCTGGCATAGGGAATGGGCATGCTGCTGAAGATTTTCGAAATTCGTTAAAGAATGGTATAAAAGATTTCCATTTTTCGTGAAAAAATAGCAAAAAACATTTGCATTTTTCGGGAATATGCCGTATAATTATAGCATGATTTTGAAGCGTAAGATATATGCTGAACTGCTTAATTGGAAAGAAAAAGCTCAAGGAAAGTCCGCTGTTCTCATTGAAGGTGCACGCCGTGTTGGAAAAAGTACTGTAGTGGAAGAGTTTGCAAAAGCCCAATATAAGGATTATATTATTTTGGATTTTGCACGAGAAAACAATGATATCAGACAAAACTTTGAGGATAATATAGATAATCTGGATGTTTTTTTTCGTAATCTGTTTATTCTTAAAGGAAAAGAACTTCCTAAACGGGAAGCTGTAGTTATTTTTGATGAAGTTCAGCTGTTTCCAAAGGCAAGGCAGGCAATAAAATACCTGGTGCAAGATGGGCGCTATGATTATATCGAAACTGGATCATTAATCAGCATAAAGAAAAATGTACAAAACATCCTTATCCCATCCGAAGAACATAAACTTAAAATGTTTCCACTTGATTTTGAAGAATTCCTTTGGGCTCAGGGGAATACTGCTGTGATGCCTGCTGTTCAGGATGCATATGAACACAAAAAACCATTAGGAGATGCTGCCCATAGGCAGATTATGAAACTATTCCGCACATATATGGCTGTAGGGGGAATGCCACAGGCGGTAGTGGCTTATTCTGAAGGAAGCAGTTTCCAGGCCGTTGATGCTATAAAGCAGGAGATAATTTCACTTTACGAAGATGATTTGAAAAAATATGATTCCGAGGACAAGGAAAAGGCATCTTTGATTTTTAAATCGATCCCAAAGCAGCTGTCAGACCATGGAGCCCATTTCGTTTTTTCAGAAGTTGATAAGAAAGCCAGGTACAAGAATTATATTGATTCTGTTGAATTTGTAGCTGAATCAATGATAGGCAACCGCTGTTCGAATGTTACTGTTCCAGATGTTTTCCTGGAGTTGTATGCAGACAAGTCAAACTTCAAGCTCTATATGGGCGATACTGGATTGCTTGTCAGCCTGTTGCTAAGATCCGGAGACCAGATGGATCAGATTTATAAAGCCCTTATTTTTGACAGGTTAAATGCAAACATAGGTATGATTGTTGAAAATTGTGTGGCTCAGATGTTGCGTGCAAGGGGATATGATCTTTTCTTCCATGAATATGTTTATAAGCCAAGCGGTGATGAAAAAGAAAAAAAATATGAAATTGATTTTCTCATCGTTAAAGATAAAAAGATATGTCCTATTGAGGTAAAGTCATCAGATTATCGTGTGCATAAATCGTTTGATTATTTTATCAAGAAGTATCCAATTAAAGTGAAAGATCGTTTTATTCTTTATACAAAGGATGTACAAAAAGACGGTACTTTGACATATATTCCTCTATATATGGCTGGATGCTTATAAGATTAGGAGAAATGAATGAAATATGCGGTGATCGGCAGCGGCTCCTGCGGCAATTCCTACATCTTCAAAACAGCAAAATCGGGCTTCGTGGTGGACAACGGCTATTCATTCGCAGAATTCCGCCGCAGGGCAGAGGCTTTCGGCTTCGATATCCACAACATAAAATTCATTTTTCTGACCCATGTGCACCGCGACCATATAGCAGGGGTTGAGACCCTTTCCAACAAGCTTAAAATTCCGGTTTTCACCGCTGAAAACTTAGACATTTCCCAGTGGGTGACAAAAGGTTTTTATAAGCAGCAGGGGATAATCCCGGGGCAGACCTACTACCTGGATGATTTCTCCTTCACTGTGTTCCCCACATTCCACGATGCCCCCGATTCTGTGGGCTACAGCTTCTGCTGCGGAGGGGAGCGGGCCACAATCATCACCGATACAGGAAAGACATCGGACCAGATGAAACAGCTAGCAGAGGAGTCCCAGGTTCTATTCCTCGAGTCCAACTACTGCCCAGACCTGCTTAAAAAAGGGCCTTATCCAATATGGCTCCAGAAGCGCATTCTCTCTGACCACGGCCATCTCTCCAACTTCGACGCCCTTGAATTTGTGAAGAGCCTGGGCTGCGGAAAGTGCCGCAAGGTCTATCTCTGCCACATCTCGGACAAGAACAATACCCCGGAAAGGGTGCAGGAAGTCTTTGACAGCGACCCTGTAAAAAATATAGAATATATAATATGTAAACGAGGAATCCCGGTGATGGGAGAGGAGTGAATATGGAAAAGAAAGTGCTTGTGCTTTTGGCCGAAGGCTTTGAGGAGATGGAGGCAGTCATCACCTCTGACCTCTGTATCCGTGCTGGTCTTGATGTGTGTGTCGCCGGAATCGACGGCATTGATGTGACCGGTTCCCACGGCCTTTCTCTTATTGCCGACTGCGAGCTTGTGGACCTCGATGATGAGTTTGATGCAGTGGTGATCCCCGGCGGTATGCCCGGTGCACAGAACATTGCAGACAACGACATGGCTATGGAGCTTATCCAGGCCCATGCTGATGCAGGCAAGCTGATATGCGCCATCTGCGCTGCCCCCGGTGTGACACTGGGCTCCACTGATATCCTCTCCGGCCTCAAGGCCACATGCTATCCAGGCTGTCATGAGAAATTCAACTCCAAAGTAAAATATACAGATGAGATGGTGGTGGTCGACGGAAACACCATCACAGCAAAAGGTCCGGGGGCAGCTCCTGAATTTGCCTTTGCCATAATCAAGGCACTTGTTGGACAGGGTGCTGTCGATAAAGTAAAGAGCGGAAGCTTCTTTTAATCAGGTAAGAAATGGCAGACACTGCAGCAATCTTCAAGGATATAAAAGGGAAAAAATTTTTCCTTGTGGGAATAAAGGGGACAGGACTCTCTGCTTTTGCAGAGCTTCTGTTGAGCGCCGGGGCAGATGTGTCAGGCAGTGACACAGCAGAGAAGTTCTACACCGACCAGGTGCTTATCGCTTTGGGAATCCCATATAAAGAAGGCTTCTCCAAGGATAATATCACAGATGATATAGACTGCGTCATCTACTCATCAGCCTACAACCCGGCTGCAAACCCGGACCTGACCGAGGCAGCGCAGCGCGGCATACCAATGCTTGAGTACACCGCTGCCCTGGGAGCCTTCTCCGCAGCCTACGACGCCGGCGGCATAGCGGGGGTGCATGGAAAGACCACCACCACAGCCATCACAGGCACACTGCTCAAGGCTCTTGAAGCGCCGGCGTCTATCCTTGCAGGGTCTGCAGTCTCCAACTTCGGCGGACGCTCCACGCTGGTAAACGGCTCCCAGTTCTTTATAGCCGAGACCTGCGAATACAAGCGCCATTTCATGGCTTTCCATCCAAAGCGGATGATCATAACCAGCATCGAGCCTGACCACCTGGATTTCTATCCAACATATCAGGACATCTTCAAAGCCTTTGTGGACTATGCAGAACTCCTTCCCGAGGGGGGCGAGCTTATCTACTGCGCCGATGACCCGGGCTGTCTGGAGCTGCGTGACAAGGTAAGGGGAAGGCGTCCCGATATTGTGCTAACACCTTATGGAAAGAACGCTATAGGCGATTTCAAGATCACAGAAAACTCAGTATCAGATGGCAACAATGCATTCAAGGTTGCCGGATTCGATAAGACATTTGTCCTTCATATCCCTGGAAACCACATTGTGCTGGATGCAGTCGCAGCCCTTGCTATGACAGTCTCCATCATCAAAAAGTGGAAGGGAAAAGTATCACAGGAAGACATAGAAAAAATCGCAGAGGGCTTCGAGGCATTCCACGGCAGCAAGCGGCGGAGCGAGATTGTGGGGGAGGCAAATGGAATCCTCTTCATGGACGACTACGGCCATCATCCTACAGCCATCAGGCTTACTTTGGAAGGAATTAGAAATTTCTATCCGGGACGGCGCATCATCGTTGATTTCATGTCACATACCTATTCCCGCACCGAGGGGCTTCTGGATGAATTTGCCTCATGCCTCGGGGCTGCTGACGAGGTCATCCTTAACGATATCTATGCATCAGCAAGGGAGAAGAACACAGGGAGCGGCCTGGACCAGCGGCTTTATCAGGCAGTGTGTGCTCATCACAAGAATGTGAAGTACTTCAAAAAACCGATGGACAGCTTTGATTATCTTGCATCCCACCTTGAACCGGGGGATGTTTTCATAACTATGGGTGCCGGTGACAACTGGACTGTAGGAAAAAAACTGTTTGAATATTTCGAGGCAAAGCAATGAGAAGCATGACAGGCTACAGCTATGCTGAATTCCAGGACGAAAACATCAAGCTGGCGGCAGAGCTCAAATCATACAACAACAGGTTTCTGGACATCACAGTGAACGCTCCTCCTGCGCTCCAGGGGGCAGAGAACGCTATCCGCAAGTACCTGGGAGACCGCATCGCGCGGGGCAAAGTGGAGTTCTACCTTAAGATAAAAAATCTCTCGAGCCAGCTCAAGGTTGATGTTGATGAGGGGGCTGTCTTTGCATATCTTGATGCTTTCAAACGGGTTAAGGAGCTTTCCGGAGTGGGTGATGAGATCTCTCTTTCACAGCTCATCCGTGCCGACGGCGTCTTGAACCGGGACACCGAGCTTGATCCTGCCATCTTTGATAAATATGTGTTCCCGCTTCTGGAGAAGGTTTACGAAGATTATGATGCAACCTGCCTCAGGGAGGGAGAGAACACCAAGGCCGATATCCTCCGTCACCTGGTTATTATTGAGGAGAACGTCAAGGCAGTTGAGGAGCAGTCGGGCCGTTTCGAGGAGCTTCTGAAGAAGAATATCTACGACCGGTTCCAGCAGCTTTTGGGTGATGCTGTTGATGAAAGCCGTGTCTATGCCGAGACTGCGGTGCTTCTGGTAAAGTACACAATAAACGAGGAGCTGGTGCGGCTTAAGTCCCATCTTGAGGCTTTCCATGCGGCACTCGAGAGCGATGAGCCTGTGGGAAAGAAGCTTGACTTCATCTGTCAGGAGCTTAACCGTGAGATAAACACCATAGGAAGCAAGAGCATGATGGTGGAGGTGGACAGGGCAGTGGTGACACTTAAGGATGCCCTTGAGAACATAAGAGAGCAGGTGAGGAACGTAGTCTGATGGTAATTGCAATTTCTGGAAAAAGCGGCTGTGGAAACACCACAGTGAGCACAATGCTGGCCGAAAAACTGGGCCTTAAGCTTATAAACTATACATTCCGCAACCTGGCTGCCGACACAGGGCGGGAGTTCAAGGAGATATGCCAGGCTGCAAAGACAGACTTCTCCTACGACAAGATAATAGACAGCCACCAGGTGGAGCTTGCCAAGCAGGGAAACTGCGTGCTGGGCTCGCGTCTTGCAATATGGATGGTAAAGGATGCCGACCTCAAGATATTCCTGGATGCCACTATAGAGACAAGGGCAAACCGCATTGTGAAGAGGGAAGGCGGTACATTCCAAGAGCGGTATGACGAGACTGCAGCCCGGGATGCCAGCGACACAGGCCGGTACAAGGCGCTCTATGGAATCGACAATAACGAGCATGCCTTTGCTGATATGATAATTGATACAGGGCTCTATACACCCGAGCAGATAGTTGACCTTATCATTGATGAGGTTAAGCGGCGGGGCCTTAAGTGAAGAGGCGGATCGTGATCCTGGCCACCGGCGGTACTATTTCCGGAAGAGGTGAGCCTGGAAAAGATATCGGCTACCAATCCGGCTCCCTCCCTGCATCCGAGCTGGTAGAGGCAGTGCCAGGGCTATCCGGCATAGCCGACATAAAGACAGAGCAGATATGCAACCTCAATTCGGATGACATCACAAGCGAGATCTGGATAGCCCTGGCACAGAGAATCAACGCCCTGACCCGGGAGCCGGATACAGACGGCTTTGTAGTGACCCATGGCACCGACACCCTTGAGGAGACTGCGTATTTCTTAAGCCTAACTATAAAGACAGAGAAGCCAGTGGTTGTCACCGGTGCCATGCGCCCGGCCACATCCAATGCACCCGACGGACCCCAGAACCTGCTTCTGGCAGTGAAGGCGGCAGCCTCCAGCGCCAACCGGGGTAAGGGGGTGCTGGTTGCCTTTGCTGGCCGGCTCATACCGGCCCGGGCCGCAGTAAAGCGTCACACCGCCGCCCTGGATGCAATTACATCCGATGGCACCGGCCAGGCCGGCTACACCAGCAGGCGGCACACCACCGGCACCGAGTTCGACATCGCCGGGCTGAAGACGCTGCCAAAGGTCGCAGTACTCTACTTCGCCGTCGATGCCGACCCGGCTATGGTGGAGTATGCAGCTTCCCACTCCGACGGCATCGTCATAGCCGGAGCGGGGGCAGGGGAGTTCAGCCTGGCCTGGCGCGCAGTGCTGGAGAAGTGCGGTGTGCCGGTGGTGGTCAGTTCCCGCACCGGGTGCGGGCCTGTGCTGCAGGAGGCAATGGTATGTGCTAACGCAGTGGCGGCCGGCACCCTGCAGCCAGCCAAGGCGGCGGTGCTTCTGCGTCTGGCCCTCACTAAAACCCGCGACACTAAAGAGCTTATCCGTATTTTCTGCACCTATTGATTTTGTTGACTTATGGACTTCTTTATATTAAAATTGAAAAAGAGGTAAAAAATGGACAAACTTGACTTAAATTCTTTCACAAAAGAGCAGATTGAAAAAGCAATGGAGTGTAAAACTCCGGAAGAACTCATAGAACTTGCCAAGAAAGCCGGTGTTGAACTTACACTTGAACAGGCCGAGGCTTATCTTGATGAAATGGATAATATAGAACTTGACGCGGAAGCCCTTGACCAGGTGGCAGGGGGTGGAGCAAAGGCTAGGCTTTTTGGCTGCTCAGGTGTCTATTGATAAGACAAAATTGACAAAAGAAATGCTGGAGATGGCATTGAAGTGTAAGACCCCAGAAGAACTGATTGCCCTT
>JAFZIU010000085.1 GCA_017554185.1 Spirochaetia bacterium | reverse complement strand
CTTACGGTGAAAAGTGTTGTCAGTGTCAAAAAAATAGCCAGTGCTGATACAGCGTATACGACAATAATATTCTTTTTCATAATATTATTATCGGTTATATTAATTAATCTTTGAGATAATTTTCCTTACAAAATCGGCAAAAATATGACGTTTTGCGTTGGCAGTCACCAGCACCTCGTTCTCGTCCAGCTTATCTTCCGATACACCTGCTGCAAGGTTTGAGATTACAGATAAGGCCAGCACTTTGAGCCCTGCGTGGACTGCCAGGATAGTCTCAGGCACAGTGGACATCCCGATTGCATCGGCACCCAAACGGCGCGCCATGCGGATTTCGGCCGGTGTCTCGTAGCTAGGCCCCATGAACCAGATGTAAATGCCTTCCTTAAGGTCTATTCCCTGTTCCTTAGCAGCAGAGCGGGCCATCTGCTGCAATGCCTTGTCATATGCCTCGGACATGTCGGGGAACCGGGGGCCGAAGTCGGAGTTGTTCTTCCCGATAAGGGGGTTGGTGCCGGATAAGTTGATATGGTCGGTTATAAGCATGAAGTCGCCGGGCTTGAAACTCTTGTTTATTCCTCCGGCTGCATTGGTCTGGATAAGATAGTTTATGCCCAGCACCTTGAGTGTGCGGAGCACTATTGCTATGTCCTGGCCGTCGTAGCCTTCGTAGAAATGGAAGCGGCCGTCCAGGAGGATTACATCCTTTCCCTCAAGCTTTCCGAATATAAGGCGGCCTATGTGGCCCGGAGCAGTGGAGATGGGGAAGTGGGGAATCGACTTGTATGGGATCTGCACATCAATCTGCACCTGGCTGGTCAGAGGTCCAAGGCCCGAACCGAGAATGATGGCAATCTTAGGCTGGCCCCTGTAATTGTTCTGAAAAAGGATACGGTTTATGGAGTCGGTGGCCTTTATTATTGTTTCATCATTCATATTACTATTTTACAATCAATTTGAAAAATTGTATACTATGACCATGAAAAAGCTTATAGCCCTTGGAATGAGCGGTGGTGTGGACTCTTCCATGGCTCTTGAATACCTTAAGAAGGATTGGGACACAATAATCGGGGCCAACCATGTGGTATGGCACGGAGTAAAGTGTTCAAGTCCCGAAGTTATTGCAAGGGCCGAGGATCTGTGCAGGAAAGAGGACATCCCGTTCTACTGCCTTGATGTCTCTGATGAGTTTGATAAAAGGGTGGCAAAAGCTTTTGTGAAGGACTATCTGCATGGTCTTACACCCAATCCCTGCGTAATCTGCAACCAGTTCATCAAGTTCACATTCTTCTACGACAGGCTTAAGGAAGCCCTTATAAAGGACCTCATCATGTCGCCCGAGGACCAGCTCTATTACTCCACCGGCCACTACGTGCGCCTTCTGGAGCGGTCCGGCTCCCTCTTTCTTGCCAGGGCCAGGGACATAACCAAGGATCAGAGCTACATGCTCTACAGGCTCCCCAAGGAGCTCCTGGCCCGCTGCGTCTTCCCCCTGGGGGACAAGCTGAAAACAGATGTCAAGAAAGAGGCGGCAGCCCTGGGGCTTCCTTCCAGCAGCGTGAAGGAGAGCCAGGATATATGCTTCATCGAAGGCTCCTACGGCGATTTCATAGAAAAGTACACAGGAAAGCAGTACCAGCCTGGCTCCATATACGACACCCAGGGTAATAGACTGGGGCTCCACCGGGGGTACATCCACTACACCATAGGCCAGCGGAAAGGGCTGGGACTGGGCAGCGGCCCCTGGTACGTGACCCAGGTCATACCCGAGAAGAACCGCGTCATAGTGGGCAGGGAAGAGGAGCAGGGACAGCATGACTTCACAGTGAGGGACCTTAACTGGTTCGTCGACTTCAAGGGGCCGCTGGAGGCCGCCGTACAGGTCCGCTACAACTCTGGTACGCACCCCTGCACCGCAGAGCCCGCAGAGGGCGGCACCGTGCTGGTGCACCTAAGCGAGAAGACAGTCATAACACCGGGGCAGAGCGCAGTCTTCTACGATGGCGACGTAGTCTTAGGCGGAGGCATAATAGCATGATAATACACCTGGAATCTGTCTCCTCCACCATGGATGCCGCCCGGGCTCTGCTTCCTCAAGCCCCTGAGGACGGCACCGCCGTGTACGCCGACTACCAGGAGCAGGGGCGGGGCCGGGTGCAGGGCCGTCGTTGGGACAGCCCCAAGGGGGAAAGCCTCCTTGCCACCTTCCTTTTCAAGACAGAAAGCATAGCTTTCCCCCTTTCCAGCTTTCCCCTCTATGCCGGCTATGTCACAGCCCGGTGCCTTAAGCGGCTCTACGGCATAGAGTGCCAGGTCAAGTGGCCCAACGACGTTCTTGTAGACGGGGCTAAGATATCAGGCATCTACTGCGAGTGCATTGACAGCTACATCTCTTGCGGCATAGGAGTCAACCTCCATCAGGAGCAGTTTGCACCCCATAGGCGCAGAGCCTGTTCTGTAAAAACAGTATCAGGAAAGGTTGCAACTCGTGAAGTGCTCCTTAAAGAAATGATAAAAGAATTTATGCTTAACTTGAAAAACTCAAACTGGCTAAAAGATTTTCAAAGTATGCTTTATAAAAATAATGAAAATATAACAGTTTTGGATGGTCTTGCAGACTCAGGCACAGCAGTCACAGGAACTCTTGAAGGCATAGG
>JAFZIU010000004.1 GCA_017554185.1 Spirochaetia bacterium | reverse complement strand
TCGCCTCTGGAGTAGGCAAGGTGAACGGCAAGGTCTGCGTAAGCTGCGAATTCTCTTTTGCTATTGTAAAAAACAGGTGAATCACTGTACAATAACAGTTGATGAACCGCTATACAGAACTGGATGGAATAATACTTAAGAACTCCCGCCTCGGTGAATTCCACAAGGGGGTACGGATATTCTCTCCGGAATCTGGCATAACCGAGGCCACAGCCTACGGCGGGTACAAGCCTAAGAGCAAGATAGGCCCTCTGGTTTCGCCCCTTTCCTGCGGCCACTTTGTTCTATACCACAGTCCATCGGCCCGCAAGCCCAAGATAGAGGATTTCTCTCCAGAGTATACCTTTCTTCTTATCCAGTCCGACATAAAGAAATATTACACAGTGCTCACCTGGTTCGAGGTTGTCATGCGAACCCATGGGGGCGGTGATTCCTCATCAGACCTCTTCTATCTTCTTGTTTCTTCCATGCAGCTTCTTGAGGTGGCTAAGGAAGAGGAGATCCTCTATATCAATGTCCAGTTCCTCCTCCGGTTTCTCAATCTTATGGGATTTCCCCCTGTCAGCTATTTCCAGAAAGCAGATTATGTGGTAGAATCAAATAAGCTTTCTGCCGGCATATTTAAATATCTGGATTATACTTTGGGCCTGCCTGCATCTGAGGCAGTGCATATCCGGCTGGGCAGAAAGGATGCCGCTCTCCTTGAGCAGTCGGTCCTCTCTATGGTGCAGACAGTGCTGGAATGCCGTCTTAACACTCTCTCGGGGGCTTTTGACATTGTAAGGAACTCGGATGAGATATAATAAAAAATTCATAGAGAGTCAGGATGTTAAAGATCTGGCCTCAAGGTATAAGGTGTCGCTTCTCCTTGCATCCATACTGGTGCGCCGTGGCATCACAGCCCCTGAGGAGCTTAAATTCTACCTTCAGGACGAGATAAAGTACCTCCATAACCCATTCCTCTTTCATCAGATGGAGGATGCAGTGGACCGTATCCTGGATGCTGCATCGGAAGGGGAGCGTGTAATGGTGTTCGGCGACCGGGATGCGGACGGAATCACATCTACTGTGCTTATGACCGATATGCTCTCTTCCCTGGGTATTGCCTCACCTTATTGGAAAGTGCCGGAAGGGGATGAACCCTACGGTCTTACCCCCGAAGCTGTGGACTTTGCAGCTGCAAATGACATAACTCTGATTATCACTGTTGACTGCGGAATCTCCAACAAGGACGAGATTGCCTATGCTGCGGAGAAATCCATAGATGTAATAGTGCTGGATCATCATACAGCCCCGGCAGAGCTTCCGGAGTGCACTGCAATCATAAACCCCAAGGTGCCTGACTGCGGTTATCCTTTCCGTGACCTTGCCGGCTGCGGAGTGGTTGCCAAGCTTATCTGGGCGCTGGAGTTCTCACGCACATCATACTACAACAAGAATGTGACTCTGCTGAACATAGTGCCGGGACCTGACGGATGCTTTATCTTCAATGCCAAGAAGCTTTACAACCTGGTGGAGGTGGCACAGATAACCGAGACAGTTGTTCCTGGTGTCATCACTTCTTTGGAATCTACACGGCTTATGGATTTCTTCTCCGGTTCTGTCATCATAACATTCGGCGCCCAGAACCAGAAGCGCTTTTTCAGGGCTGCGTTCCCGCAGGTGGATCTGGAGACCCTGGA
The DNA here is from genome assembly GCA_017554185.1 of Spirochaetia bacterium. Lineage (GTDB taxonomy): Bacteria > Spirochaetota > Spirochaetia > CADAEX01 > CADAEX01 > CADAEX01. Next base: position 1,342 of record JAFZIU010000004.1, on the reverse strand, counting down.
TCTAGCCCCCGAAGTCTATAAGCTTTTCCCAAACCTATCTGGAATGGGCCTTCTGAAGATGCGGGAATTAAGCCACGACAGCCGCTACAGCTCAAAGGAAATCACAGAGCTTGATGTGCTCCTGAGCCTTTTCAAGCTGCTCCTTTATAAGAAATATCCGGCTTTGTCCGATGAATATGAGAAGCTGCTTCCGCTGGTTGCCCTGGGCACAATTGCCGACCTTATGCCTCTGGTGAACGAGAACCGCATACTGGTGAACCGCGGACTTATGCACATTGCAACTCACAGCAGCAAGGGTCTCCACTGGCTTTTATGCGAGCAGAAGATCATAGACAGGAATATTACAGTCACAGATGTTGCATGGTATATAACCCCGATCATCAACGCTTCGGGCCGGATGGGGGTCCCGTCCAAGGCAGTCAACTTCTTCAAGTCTGCCGATGCAGCCGAGGTGGAGAGGTTGGGCAATGAGCTTCTTTCCCTTAATAAGCAGCGGAAAAAGCAGGGCGAGGACTACTGGGGTCTTCTTACTCATTCGGCAAAGGAAAGCTTCGAGGAGTTCTCCAGTTCCCTTGTGTTCACCGGCGGAAAAGGGGTGCCCAGGGGAATCACAGGCATTCTTGCCTCCAAGTTCTCCGGCTATTACAACGCTCCGGCCATCATATACACAGTCATGGAAGACAAGGTCATAGGGTCGGTGCGCAGCATCCGTAACTATTCCATAATGCCTCTCCTTGATTACTGCAAGGAGGTTTTCCTGGACTACGGCGGCCACGATTTTGCCGGCGGTTTCTCGCTCATATCATCCAACCTGGATATGTTCAAGAAAAAAGTGAACAGCTATGTGGAAGAGGTGGGGATTGATATTCCCGAAAAGCCTTATCCCGAGATTGATGCAGAGCTTCCGAAAGGTTATCTGACAGAGGATATACTGGATGTGGCCCAGCGGCTCAATCCCTATGGAGAGAGCAATCCGCCGCTTGTATTCCTTGCCAAGAAACTGGTGATCAAAACCTTGGATATAGTGGGGCAGAAAGAGGTGGGACACATAAGGTTCTCCCTGGATGCCGGAAAGAATATCTGGCCGGCAATCTACTGGAACAGCAGCGACAGGGCAGGGCGTGACCTTAATGTGGGCGACACTGTGGATGCCATCTTCCGTGTGGATTATAACTATTTCCGGAACAAGAGCACTCCGCAGCTTGTGATAATCGATATGGAAAAAAGCCCGAAATAATTGACAAAAAAAGCACTTTTATTTAAGATAGTGCCCGTACTGCGGACTATAGTACTGAAGGAGGTGAATCATAATGGCATTTGTTAAGGTTGACGACAATGAACC
>JAFZIU010000084.1 GCA_017554185.1 Spirochaetia bacterium | reverse complement strand
TCAAGATAATTGATGAATGTCGAATAGGATATCTCCTCCATTGCTGTGTCACCGTTGTTGAACACAATCATAAAGAGGAACATGATAATAAGCGATGTCAGGATAAAGAATGCAAACCTGTTGTTGAATCCCATTTTAATGGGGCCCTGGCCGCCGCGGAAGATGAACATAGGACCTTCGTCCTGCTGGTCGCGGTCGTCCCCCGGCTCCTGCTCCGGAGCCTTGTTCTTGTCTTTTTCCTGTTCCGGCTCTCTGCCGAGTTCCGGTTCTTTATCTTTATCTTTTTCTTCGTTTTCGTTGTCTGACATTCAATCCTGCCTTGCCTTTAGAATAAATACTTCCCTGTCTTCTCCGGCTTTGCCTTCCATTCTGATCAAGTCTGATACCCGGTTGCGGTAACCGTACAGACCTCCCCAGACTGCAATGACACCCCTGCTGTCACAGATAATAGGAACAGCGCTGCGCATCTCCACAGGGACCTGCCACTCGGAAAAAATCTTCTTAAGCTTTTTCCTTATGCCGCCGGAGATGATATAATCGCCATTTTTCCAGCTGCGGAAAAACAGCTCCCCCTGGACCCCGTCAACAGGAATCCAGATATCATCCTTCTTACATAAAGATACCAAAGTTTTTTCAACAGAAAAAGCCCTATTATTATATAATTTATTATTTTCTCTGTCGGGATACCATTCCAGGTTCTCTCCGTGCCGCCTGATTTTGAATCCATACCCCTTGAGGAGGAGTGCTCCGCGGCGCACCGATTTCTTATCCAGGACAGTGCGGACAAACCGGTATGGAAGCTCCCGGTTCTCTCCTTTTGCAAAGAGGTCGAAGCAGCTGTAGACTGCCTCTATCTTGATAACATCCGGCAGAGCCATGAAGTTACTGTACGAGGTGGAGAAAGAGCCGTTCCCCATATCCTGCCATACAACCAGCTTTTCGGCCTGCTCCTTGACAAAGCGGTAGGTCATGGAAGCCTTGTCTGAGAATTCCAGAAGGGATTTATTAAGGCTTGGGAACACCTCCCTTATCTGCGGGAGAAGAAGGTTGCGCACACGGTTTCTGAGGTAATCGGTGCCCAGGTTTGTGGTGTCCAGGGAATAGCCTGTGCCGCACTGCTTTACGTAATCCAGGATCGCGCTCTTGGGGCAGCCGGAAAGCGGCCTTATGATGTACTCACGCTGCTCCGGTATTCCCATCATGCCCCCTATGCCGCTTCCCTTGAAAAAGCGCATGACCAGGGTCTCGATAGTATCGTCCAGGTTGTGGGCCAGGGCCAGATAGTTACAGCCGTACTTTTTCATAGTACGCTCGAAGAATTCGTAGCGCGCTTTCCGGGCTGCCCCCTCCTCGCCTATCTCGGCAGAAAGCTTTCCTATAAGGCCGGAGTCGGTCCCGATCTCCAGCGGCAGCTTATACTGTTCTGCAATATTGCGGATAAAGGAAAGCTCCCTGGACAGCTCGTCCTGGCTCCTAAGCATGTGGTTATAGTAAGCAAGTACGATTTCTATGTTAAGCTGCTCCTTAAGCTCGTTCAGAAGCAGCATAAGGCACATGGAGTCGGGACCGCCCGAGAAGCCGAGGAGTATCTTTCCAGCATCGGGGATCTGGCTGAAATACTCAATCACCTGGTCTTTGAGAAATGTTTTTGATTGCATTGATCTCATTTGTCACCTGAGCTGCGGTCCTATGGGTCAGCGCAAGGATGCTGTCCCCGGCTTTCTCCACTGCTTTTTCAATATTTTCCATGTCAATCTTGTCGGGCACACCCAGCACATAGTTCGATACATCGCCGGAATATGGGGGCCGGCCTATACCGACATATACTCTGAGGAAATCATTTGCCGGGGCAAATGTCAAAATAGATTTAAGCCCGTTGTGACCAGCATCGCCGCCGCCCTTCTTTATGCGCAGGACCCCAGGGAAGAGATCCATGTTGTCGCATACCACAATTAAATCTTTTGTGGTGCAGTCGGCAGCCTTAAGAACATCCCGGATTACATTGCCGGATAAGTTCATAAAAGTAAGGGGCTTTACCAGGAAAACCTCTTTTCCATTGAAAACCCCTTTACCATAGATATATTTTTTGAAGAATTTCTTCTTGAGTTCTATGCCGGTCTTCTCTCCCAGGTAATCCACCACCTTGAAGCCACAGTTGTGCCTTGTATCGGCGTATTCATCCCCAGGATTTCCCAGTCCCAGAACAACCATATATTATTTCTTTTCTGCGTCTGCAGCTGCTTCCTCACCTTCTGCTGGAGCTGCTTCTGCTGCTTCCTCACCTTCTGCTGCTGGAGCTGCAACCGGCTCTTCCTTGACATGGGTGACGTGACAGATAATCTCTTCCGGATCAAGCAGAAGCTTTACATCTGGGTTTACAGGAATGTCCTTTACATACAGAGCCTGGTTCATATCCAGTCCAGATACGTCGATTGCAATCTTCTCAGGAATGTTTCTAGGAAGACACTCAACCTCGATGCTGTGTACGATCTGCTCAAGAACTCCACCAGCCTTGACACCTGTAGGAACACCCTCCAGGTATACAGGAATACTGGTCTTAAGCAGAACGCCTCTTGTGATCTCGAAGAAGTCGATGTGCTGCATCTTTCCGGTAAGGATATCGTCCTGATAATCCTTGATAAGAACCTCGCACTGCTCCTCGCCGTTAAGCATAAGGGAGATGATCAAGCTCTCCGGTGCCCTATGATATTTTCTCTCAAATTCTCTGTCGTCAATTGCAACATAGCGTTGCTCTTTTCCACCATATACTACTGCCGGAATCTTTCCAGCCTTTCTGAGCTTATAGTTTGCTCTCTTGCCGAACTCTGTCCGTAAAGTGATGTCAAGAGTGTTTTTGTCTGCCATATTCATTCTCCTCTAACAAATGCAATACTGGGATGGCAGGATTCGAACCTGCGATTGACGGAACCAAAACCCGTTGGCTTACCACTGGCCTACATCCCATCCATCCTAAATTAATATTATATAAAATACAAAAAAAAAATACAATATACTTCGAAGTTCAATTAAGAGGCATTAAACTGTCTGTCTGCTGTTTATTCTTCTTCTGGTCCTATTTCGTCTGTGGTGTCGGCTTTTTCGTAGGCTTCCAGGATTTTCTCCTGCATCTTGGCCCTGAACTCTGGAGAGATCGGATGTGCCACATCCCTGTACTCACCGGTCTGAGTCTTGCGGCTTGGCATTGCAATGAATGCACCGTCCTTGCCGTCGATGATCTTCAGGTTGTGGACCACAAAACAATCGTCGAAAGTAACGTTGACATACGCTTTGAGCTTGCCTTCTGCCGTGGCCTTCCGAATCTTGATATCAGTGATTTCCATAATGTAAACCCCCCTATTTTGTATCTCTAATAAAGCAGGGGTTTTCCCGCTCTTAATAAAATTTTATCATACATTTTAAAAAAGTGTGAAAAAATTTTCAAAAATTACAAAAAAATTATATTTTTCTGATTTTATATTACTTTTTCGAATTGCTTGATTAAATTTTCTTGCCGTTGAACCAGAGTTTCTCAAGGTTATAGAACTCCCTTGCCTCCTGGTTCATAAGGTGGATTACGACAAAGCCGCAGTCAAGGAGGACCCACCGCTCGTCGTCGGCTTTCTTATGGCGGTGCATAAGCATAAGATGCTCCTCATCAAGCTTCTGATAAAGCTGGTTCAGAAGACCCCGCAGGTGTCCCGAGCTGGTTACTGTGGTTATGATGAAATAATCGGTCCAGCTGTTAAGCTCGGAGATGTTAAGGACAACAGTGTCCTGCCCGTTATGTTCCTCAATGAATGCTGCAATTTCCTTCACAGTTTTTTCATTTGCATTGTCTGCCATCAAAGTCCTTCCCTAAAAT
>JAFZIU010000083.1 GCA_017554185.1 Spirochaetia bacterium | reverse complement strand
TTTATTCCTGCGCCATGGGCTCCCTCTATATCAACCCGGTAGTCGTCGCCTACATAGATGACCTCGTCCTCGGTGACGCCAAGGTTCTTAAGCATCATCCTGAAAGGTGCCGGATCTGGTTTTGCAGGGATTCCGTCGGTGCCGGAAAGGATATAGCTGTCAAAGTACCTGCAGGCACGCTCGAACTCGGGGCTCTGGAGTGCCCGGGTGGAACCGTCCCGCTGGGAGTTGCAGATAAGGCCCAGCTTGTACTTTTTCTTAAGTTCAATTATAACTTCTTCTGCTTCCGGGAAAAGCTTCATGGCATCGATCACAAACTGCCAGTATTCGTCTGCCAGCTTGTCCAGGAATGGTTCTCCCAGGTCTTTTCCATAGAGGGCCTGAAGTTCTCTCCACTGGTTCTTGCGGTCAAAGTCTGCTGCAAGGAAGTGCTTTTTCCTTATCTCCCGGAAGTGGGCCATAAAGGTCTCGGTGTCGGTTATTCCCATAGCCTCGATAAGCTTGTTCTGGGCATTCTTCTCGCCATCCTTATAGCCGCTGGCTGCATCTCCAAGTGTCTGTACAAAGTCAAAAACCAATGCTTTAATCATATTCCCTCCATTCATTCAAACCACTGGATAAAAAAAAGGCTCCCCGAGGGGAGCCTTGTAAGCTTAGACAAATCAGTCAAGGTAAGCTGGCTTGTGTGGCATATCAACTCTGTCGTCGCCGATAAGTTTCTTAGCCTTTGCCAGGTACTTTCCGAATACTTCGTCATCTGTTGCAACATACCATGCTCTTGGAACAGCAAGTCTTGTTGTGTTGAGGAAGTGTCTGAAGTTGATGTTGTCAGAGTGGCTGTTTCCTGTCCATGTTCCACATCCGATTGTTGTTGTGAATTCCTGGCCAGCGAACCAGCTACCGGAGTTAACAACTGTGTTAGGCATGTTGATGTTTACACGGCCTGTAGGAATGAACTCAGCAAGTCTGTGCCACTGCTCTGGCTTTGTTGAATGAAGTGCGCAGCTGTGACCAACACCGGAGAAGTACAGGTTCTTCTTGAGATCGTGGATTTCTGTCTCGAAGTCTTCCCATGTCCATACTGTGAGGATAAGAGAAAGCTTTTCGTTGGAGAACATATCTTCTGGACCAATCTTCTGTCCCTTAACCATGATGAACTTTGTTCCTTCTGGTACGGAGATTCCAGCAATCTTAGCGATTGTCTGAACTGGTTTTGCAACGATGTCTCTGTTAAGAGTATGTCCATCAGGCCACATAGCAGCTCTGAGTTTCTCTCTGCTTGCATCGTCCAGCAGGTATCCGCCTACTTTCTTGAGTTCTTCCATCATCTTGTCGTAAATGCTTACGTGGATGGAAACTGCGTTCTCGGAAGAACATGATGTTGCGTTGTCGTAGCACTTGGAAGCTGCAATGCACATAGCAGCATGCTTGAGGTCTGCAGATGGGTCTACGATAGCTCTTACGTTACCAGCACCTACTGTTACGGATGGTGTACCTGCAAGGTGTACAACCTTGATAAGTGCCTTTCCACCAGTTGCAACTGCGAAGTCGCACTTCTGCATAAGTTCTACTGTCTTCTCGTTGGAAGGCTCTGCGATTACCTGGAACAGGTCCTCTGGAGCTCCGATAGCCTTGAGTGCTTTTCTTCCCCAGTTAACTGCGTTTACTGTAGCAAGCTTTGTTCTTGGGTGTGGTGAGCAGATCATAGCGTTTCTTGTCTTAAGAAGTGTAAGACCGATGAATGCAGCTGTGATACATGGGTTTGTACATGGACATACGTTAGCAACAACGCCCATTGGTTTTGCATAAGTTGTGATTCCGCGGAGGTGATCCTCTTTGATGATTCCACAAGTCTTAGCTCCCTTCATATCCCACAGGATTCCTCTTACCTTACCAGCTTTTCCGTACTTGTCAGCCTGAACGCCCATTCCGGATCCTTCGTAAGCCAGCTTTGAACCCTCTTCAGCAACCTGCTTCTGGAGATACTGCCATCCAACGATAGCAACGATTTCATCTACTTCTTCCTGTGTCTTGAACTCGATCCACTCGAAAGCTTTTCTACCGCGTTCATACATTTCAGCAATGTTTTCTTCAACAGCCATTTTTTTCTCCTAAAAAAGATATTTTACGTAGTCTCTCTACGTGAATAGACCCCTGCCGTAAAGACAGGGGTTATAAATCAGTCAAGCCGAGAGGCTTGCATCATCATTTCTTTTCCTTTCCCTTTCCGTGAACGACCTTTCTAGCGTCGTCAAGAACGAAGTCAATAGCGAAGCCGGATCCAGAGAGCTCTTTAGCCTTTCTGTCCCACATCTTCTTCCATTCTTCTGGTGTCTGAGCCTGTCCGCCCTTGAATGCTCCTCTCTCTTTGAGGGATGGAACTGGTCTGTCGGTTGGGCCGTCGTACCATTCTTTTGGTGTAAGGGTCTTGCCATATGTATCGAAGCCGTCTCTCTCGCACTCTCTCTCGATCTCTTCGCAAACGTGTGCGCCAGCGGAGAATGCTCTGGTTACGCCCATGATACACCATGCAGCATCTGGTGTGAAGTCAAGGTCCATCATTGTTGCTGTAGCAGCAGCCATGAAGTCAGCCTCAACATATCCGATCTCTGCCTGTGCAGCCTTAACAACTTCTTTCAGGAATGGGATGTACTTAAGCTCTTTCTTTCCAGCAAGTGTCTTCTCAGCATATGCCATAAGATCTCTTGGAGTTGGGTCCTTGATATACTTGTCATCGATTCCGAAGTGATCCTCGTGATAGCACTCTTTTACACAAAGAGCAGCTGCGTCTGCAGCGGAGATTCCCTTCTCAGCAATCATGTTGTAGTATTTCTCGAGCATATATCCGAAGTTCTTGAATGCACCATAAGCCTCACCGAATGCAAATACAGAAGCACCTGCAGCCTGTGTAAGGTATGATTTTCCTCTAGCTACCAGTCTTGCAACCAGTGCTGGGTTGGAAAGTCCGTCCTCAAGTCCTACGAGAAGGATATAATCGAGAACTTTTCTCTCCTCTACCAGAGGGATTCTAGCCTGGAAGTCGATGAACAGAACATCGCAAACACCATAGCCAGCTTCTACCAGCTCTGTTGTATCATAACCTCTGGTTACGATTCTGTGGATGTTCTTGTATGCAACTTCAGAAACCCACTTGAAGTGAGCTCTGTTGTCGTCTGGGAGACAACCAATCTCTCTGTTTGTATAGTCAAAAAGAAGGTTAGGATTTCCGAGGTTACCAATAACTCTTCTCTTTGCATGCTTCATCTGAGCAATTCTCTCATCGCAAACCTTTCCGGTCATTCTATTTACAGCAATGTCTTTCAGATCACCCATTTTTTAAATTCTCCTGTTTTAAGTTCGTTCATAGCATAAGCTTCTCTTTCTGACTGAAGAGGAACTTCTCTGTCTTCTGGTCCGATGTACTTGATCATGGAGAGGTCAAGCATCTGTACCATCGGTTCGTTTCTGGATGCACCCCAAGCTCTACCTTTCTTCAGTGTGAAGAGGGCGTGGCATGAGCAGCTGTAACCTCTGGTTACACATCCGATTGTCCATGCTGCGTTTGGAGAGAATCCCATGTCGGAGAGAGCTGTGTTACCAGCACCGATCATGTTAACTGCTACATAGGATCTGCCTTCAGCAAATCTTCTTGCATAGAATCTCTTCTCAAGAGCTCTCTGGAATTTCAGGTATACACCTACAACTCCGATCTCTTCCTGTTTCAGGTGTGTCGGTTCTGCTCTTGGGTCGCCATCAAGGTGCTGTGGCTGTCCCATACCCATAACTGCTCTACCTGCATCCATGTACTCATCAACACACTCTACAGCAACTTCTTCAACTGTCTTGTGTTCAAGAACTGCTCTGTCGAGGTATTTCTTCATCATGTAGCCGTGCTGAGCTCCTGGTCCGTGAGCTCCACCGAATGTTGCGATAGAAGCACCAACTGCTGCTGGGAGCATTGGGTGTCCGTTCATAACGCCGATTGCAGCTGCTGCTGAAGGTGACATTGAGTGCTCAAGGAATTCTGCAACTTCGTAGTCGAGCATTGCTCTCTCATTCTCTGCAGGAATTCTGCCCTGGAAAAGAATGTACAGTCCGTCGATAAAGGTGTAGCCAGCGTTAGCGAGCTCGCGTACATCAAAACCGCGAAGAACTGTTTTTTCTTCTGTCTTGTAAGAAATACCAGTCTTTCTCTGGATCAAGGGTTTACGATCCATACTTTACTCCTCCTAAAATTATTAAATTCACCTTGCGTCTCAACGTTTCCGGTAAAATTTTTATTATTTGGCTTCATTTTATTCAATTCAATAAAATTATTCAAGGGAAAGCAAATTGCAACTTTGATATTTTATTTCATAATTTTAATAACTAATGGTTATTGCTCTATGATAATTATTCATATTCAATTCACAATATTGCTTGATTATAAGAAAAATTTCACATATAATGCAATTTCAAAACAAGGAGGAAGCCATGGAAACATTCATAAAGAAAATGACAGAAACAGCAATCCAGAACAATTCCATCGACCCCGCACTTTACTCAAAGTACAACACTAAACGCGGCCTTCGGAACGAAGACGGCTCCGGAGTTGTGGTCGGGCTTTCTCAGATCGGCGATGCCCATGGTTACATCTTTGATGAAGGAGTCCTGGTACCGGACGAAGGTAGACTTACCTACCGGGGTGTACTGATCAATGACCTGGTCTCCAATGCCATAAAGGAAAACCGGCATGGCTTTGAGGAAACAGCTTTCTTCCTTATTTTTGGAAAACTGCCGACTGCAGAAGAGCTTGAGGAGTTCAACAGCACCCTGGACGAATGCAGACAGCTGCCTGCCGGTTTTGCCGAGGACATGATACTCAAGGCCCCCAGCCGGGATGTGATGAACAAACTGGCCCGGAGCGTGCTGGTATGCTACTCCTACGACTCCGATGCCGACAATGTGGCCATAGACAATGTGCTTCGCCAGTGCATCGAGCTTATAGCCCGGTTCCCCACCATGATAGCCTACGGCTACCAGGCAAAGGCCCACTACCACGATGGCAAGAGCCTTTTCCTCCACGCTCCGGCCTCCAAAATCGGGACTGCGGCAAACTTCCTCAGAATGATCCGGCCCGACACCAAGTACACCGAGCTGGAGGCATCGGTCCTTGACATTGCACTTATTCTCCATGCAGAGCACGGCGGCGGTAACAACTCCACATTCACAAACCATGTGGTCACATCGGCCCAGACCGACACCTACGCCGCCATTGCCGCAGCCCTCTGCTCAATGAAAGGCCCGCTCCACGGCGGTGCCAACAAGAAGGTGAAGCGGATGATGGAGGACATTATGGAGAATGTCCCTGACTGGAAGGACGAAGGGAAGCTGATAGACTACCTGCGGAAGATACTGCGGAAGGAAGCCTTTGACAGAACCGGTATCATATATGGCTACGGCCATGCCATCTACACCCTGTCGGACCCGAGAGCACTGCTCCTTAAGGCAAAGGCTGCCGAGCTGGCTGCCGCCAAGGGCTACGACGATGAGTTTGCCCTGTACAACACCGTGGAGCGGCTTATCCCGGAGGCATTCGAGGCAGAGGGCAAGAACACCCGGTCCAGCAGCGTTAATGTGGACTTCTACTCCGGCTTTGTATACAAGATGCTCAATATTCCTACAGCCCTTTATACACCGCTCTTTGCCATGGCCCGCATAGCCGGGTGGTCTGCTCACCGGATCGAGGAGCTGGTGAGCGGCGGCAAGCTGATCCGGCCTGCATACCGTGTTGTATCTCCGAAACGGCCTTATACCCTGATGTCTGAACGATAAGGAAACCATATATAAATGGAAAAAATTATCCAGGCGATTAAAAAGCACAGCACCTTCTACATATTCGGTCACATCGACCCGGACGGGGACTGCATAGGAAGCCAGCTGGGGCTGGCCCGGTTCCTCAACCAGATCGGGAAAAAGACTTATCTGTATTCCAAGGGAAAATTCGAGCGACAGGAGATAAAACAGTTCCAGAACCGGTTCGCAGAGACCTTTGCTCCTGCCGATAAAGAAGGGGCAGTGATAATAGTGGACTGCTCCACAGCAGAGAGGACCGGCTTTGAGAATGAGGGGATAGACCGGTTCCCCACCGTTGTCATAGACCACCACTCGTCAGGAGAGGTGTTCGGCGACTTCAGGCTTGTAAAGCCTCAGGCTTCGGCCTGCACCATGCTTATCCTTGACCTGATCGAGGCCATGGGGGAAAAGCCCTCGAAAGAGGTGGCCGAGCTCCTTATGCTTGGCCTCTGCACCGACACCGGCTTCTTCAAGCACCTGACCGAGACCGGTGCACCTGCCTTCGAGGCTGCTGCAAAGCTTACATCATATGGGGCATCTCCCAATAAAATCTACTTTGACGTGAACGGAAACAAAAAAGCTGCCACATTAAAGCTCATATCACAGGCTCTGGAACGGGCTACTCAGTATCTGGACGGGAAGCTCATCATAACCTACGAGACCCTGGAGGATTATGAGACAATTCCAAGAGAGTGCCGGGACATCGATACAGTCTATCTGCTTCTTCTTGCAACGGGCGGGGTTCAGGTTGCTGCATCTGTAAAAGAGGATGACCCGGACAAGGTGACTGTAGGACTCCGCACCAGATGTGAAAACATAGATCTGGGTTCTGCTGCAGCCCTTTTAGGTGGCGGCGGCCATAAGAAAGCGGCAGGCTTCAAGGTTATGAACTCCAATGCCGAAGCAGTTGTAAAACTCCTGGTTGAGCATTTCTCAAAAATACTGGTATAATAAAAATATGGAAGATAAAGAAAAAATTCTTGCCCAGTCCATGGATGAGCTGACAAAAACTTTGGCTTCAGTAAAAGACAGGGAACTTCTCAGAGATTTTCTTAAAGCTCTTCTTACCCCTCAGGAATATAATGCTGTCGCATCCCGATGGGCACTGGTCCGGCTTTTAGACCAAGGGTTGACTCAGAGAAAAATTTCAGAGGCCCTGGGATTGAGCCTCTGCAAGATAACCCGTGGAAGCCGGGAGATGAAAAAGGATGATTCGCCCTTCCAGAAGATGATAGATATCTGCAAGGGCTTATAATCAGTCAAACTTGAAATACTTGCTGAATGTCTGGTGGAAGTTGTCCTTAAGCTTATCAGATGTCAGGAAGTAGTTGATTATATCGGTCTCTGCAAGCTGTCCATCAATCTGAGCCCCATACAGCTTCACTGCTTCATCAATATCATCACGTGTAGACTCTTCTGCAAGCTTAAGCACTACAACACCGCTGTTCAGGATTATAGGCTTGGAATACTCCTCGTCCTTGATTGAGAATGCCTGGATGAAGAAATCCTTGCTGTACATTGCACTTGACAGATCCAGCTCGCCCTGCTGCACCCGCACCTGGCTGAAGTAGTTGATTGCGCCGTAGTTGATGCAGAAAGGCTCTGTTGTATATACAGAAACGCCTGCATTGGATGCTGCGGCATAGATTCCGTCGGCCTGCGCATTCTTGATGAAGGTGTCGGCTACAGTCACAGCCTTGTCTTCCACAAATCCACGCTCATAGCGGTTTACATAGTTCTTGATTGCCCTGATTGTGTCGGCAGATGTCAGATCAGGATCGGTGGCAGCTGCAGTGCAGCGGTAGATTACATAATCGTTTCCAGACTTGATGATATCAGAGACTGCACCCTGTGCCAGTGCCAGGATCTTATCCAGGTCGGCATCGCTGAACTCAGACTTAAGCTCGTAGCTGTAGGTTGTTCCCATAACTCCGCCGTTGTCGGCAAACACATCGGTGGACTGTGCCTTTGCTGTCTCGGCAAAGGATTCGGGATCTGCCTGAACCATCTTGAGCACTTTCTTTGCATCGCTTTCACTTGCAAGTGTAATCTTGCTGAGCCCTATGCGCTTGAAATTCTTAGGATTCTGCTGTGCATATGCAGTAAGGTCTGCATCGGGAATTCTGTCCAGAGGGAAGAACACCAGATTGAAGCTGCGCTGGTTCTTCATAAGACCGTAGGTATATTCTTTCTCGGCATCAGCGGTCTTCTGACCATAGAGATAGTCGGAAAGGTAATACTCTTTGAGCAGGTTCTCCTTGAAGTCCCTGCGGAACTCTTCCCTTTTATAAGAAGGGGTGTTCTGATATGCCTCGACATCAAACTCGCCGTTGTTCTGATACGGGCCATGCTCGATGATAAGCTTGTTCAGCTGCTCTGCTGAGATATATGTCTTGTTGGATTCAACCTCGGAGAGGATTCCTACATGTACAACGGTACGTTCGAAAGCACCGCGCCATACACGGTACATATCCCATTTCCAGTTGGAGCTGCTGCCGTCCGGCTTGATCTGCTGTCCCAGAAGCTCACGCTGCTGAGCAAAGTAGCCGTTCTGTGAGAACTCAATGTCCTCTTTTCCATATTTTCCAAAAGAGATGGAGCCCGATGATCCTCTGACTGCATCACTGACAACAGGTGCTCCGACAAAAGTAACTGCAATTACTATAAGGAGTAAAACAGAAAAAATATAGAGCACCGGATGCCGGGAGTTCTTTTTTTCCTGTTCATTGGTCATTTTTTCAAGTTGTTTTTCTTTTTCTGCCATAATACATTATTTTATCATTGGGGACACCCTATGTCAATTCCAGCACACCGGCCATATAAAAAATATTACAAACCTTATTGACACCAAGATTGAATAATTGATATATTCTTGTTTGTCAGTAGGGGGCGTGGCGAAGCTGGTTTATCGCGCCGGCCTGTCAAGCCGGAGATCGAGGGTTCAAGCCCCTTCGCTCCCGACGGGGTGCTTTTTCAAGCACCCCATTTTTTTTCTTTCAGAGCTTCTTCATCAGATTGACCATCTCCACAGCTGAAAGAGCACAGTCGTAGCCCTTGTTTCCAGCCTTGGAACCGGCACGCTCGATAGCCTGCTCGATATTCTCGGTGGTTATGATTCCAAACAGAACAGGAATGCCGTTCTTAAGACCTACCTGAGCAATTCCCTTTGATACCTCGTTGCAGACATAGTCGTAATGGGATGTCGCACCGCGGATAACAGCACCAACTGCGATGACTGCATCATACTTTCCGCTCTGTGCCAGCTTGTCGGCGATGACAGGAATCTCGAAAGCACCCGGAACCCATACTGCGGTGATGTTGTCGTCCTTCACACCATGGCGCACCAGGCCGTCCACTGCTCCGTCCAGGAGCTTCTTGACAATAATCTCGTTGAAACGGGAAGCTACAATAGCAACCTTCATTCCCTCAGGAGCAACTAATTTTCCTTCAAACAGTTTCATTTCATACCTCGCTTATATAGTTTAAAATTTTGTAAAAATATGTCCCATTTTATCTTTCTTGGTCTGCAGATAGAACCGGTCGTACTGCTGGGGCTCCACCTCTATAGGAACCCGCTCTGCAACCCGCAGGCCGAAACCGTCAAGGCCATACACCTTGTTGGGATTGTTGGTCATAAGACGGAGAGATTTAACCCCCAGATCCCTTAGAATCTGGGCCCCTATCCAATATTCCCGCAGGTCGGGCTGGAAACCAAGCTTTATGTTGGCCTCCACAGTGTCGCACCCCTGCTCCTGGAGCACATAGGTCTTAAGTTTGTTTATAAGCCCTATTCCCCGGCCTTCCTGCCGCATGTAGAGAACCACACCGCGCCCCTCCTGCTGGATAAGTTCCATGGCCTTGTGCAGCTGCTGGCCGCAGTCGCACCTCTTGGAGCCGAACACGTCGCCTGTCATGCACTCGGAGTGGACACGGCAAAGCACATTCTCGCCATCGCCTATGTCCCCTTTGAGCAGGGCGATGTGGTTCTCTCCTGTTATGTCGTTCACATAGCCGTAGATGTCGAAGTCGCCGTAGTCGGTGGGGAGCTTTGCCTTGGCCTCCCTTATGACATGCTTCTCGTGGACGCGGCAGTAGTCCTGCAGCTCCTTGATGGTTATGAACTTGAGGTTGAACCTTTCTGCCAGCTTCCAGAGCTTGGGGGTGCGCATCATGGTGCCGTCGTCGTCCATGACCTCGCAGCAGAGACCGCACTCCTTAAGTCCAGCCAGGCGGCAGAGGTCAACTGTGGCCTCGGTGTGGCCGTTCCGCACCAGTACACCGCCCCGCCTTGCAGTAAGGGGGAACATGTGACCCGGTCTGCGGAAATCCTGGGGCTTTGATGCATCGTTCACACACTGCAGTGCAGTTATGGAGCGCTCTGCCGCCGAGATGCCGGTGGTGGTGCTTATATGGTCTATGGAGACAGTGAATGCTGTCTCGTGGTTATCGGTGTTCTCCGACACCATGGGGGGCAGCCCCAGCCTGGTTGCCAGTGCTGCACTCATCGGGGTGCACAGCAGTCCCTTTGCATAGGTTGCCATGAAGTTGACATTGGCCTGGGTGGCAAACTCAGCCGCACAGATCATATCCCCCTCGTTCTCCCGGTCCGGGTCGTCGGTGACCAGTATTATTCTTCCATTGCGAAGCTCATCAAGGGCCTCTTCTATGGTGTTGTACTTAAAATCCATTTTCCCTTAAAAACTCCTCTGTTATCCTGCTTCTGTGCGGCTGTGCCGGCTGGGCCTGCCCCAGGAGGCGCTGCACATATTTGCCTACAATATCGTTTTCCAGATTCACCACATCACCAGCTTTCTTCTTTAAAAGCGTGGTATGAGAACTGGTGTGTGGAATAATGGAGACTGCAAAGTCCTCGCTTCCTACCTTTGCCACAGTAAGGCTTATGCCGTCGATGGCTATGGAGCCCTTCTCCACAATCAGGGCCAGGACAGCTGGTGATGTGTGGATATAGACCCAGGTTGCATTGCCCTCCTTTTCCAGGGCAGCGATGGTGCCGGTGCCGTCGATATGGCCGCTTACCATATGGCCGCCGAACCTGCCGTCTGCCGGCATTGCCCGCTCCAGGTTCACCAGGTCGCCGGCTTTTAGCTGGCCCAGGTTGGAACGGCGCAGGGTCTCGGCCATCACATCGGCTGTAAAGCCCTTTGTATCCATAGTGGTGACAGTAAGACACACGCCGTTCACTGCAATGCTGTCGCCGGGCTTTGTTCCGGCAAGAACCAGCTCTGCCCCGATCAGGATGCTGCCCGAGTTTCCCCGAAGAGCAACATGGCGTACTGTACCTGTCTCCTCAATTATTCCTGTAAACATCTTGAAACCTCGTATTCAATCAGAATATCGTCTCCTAAAAGCTGCACATTCCTGCGGCAGAGCTGGAATGCATCGGCGACCTGCTGTGCCCCGGCTCCCGACACCGGCCCCAGAGCCTGGTGACCGCCGAAAATCTTAGGTGCCACATAGCTGTATACATAGTTTACTATTCCTGCCTTAAGGGCGCTGTAGTGAACCTGGCTGCCCCCTTCTATAAGAAGGCTGTCTACCCCCCGCCTTCCCAGTTCGGCAACCAGGGCTTTAAGGTCGGCCCTGCCGTCTGCACCAGGCAGCGGGAGCACCTCTGCCCCCAGCTTCTCCAGAGCTGCTTTCTTTTCTGCCGGTGCATTCCCGCATACCACCAGAAGAGGTATATCACGAGCTGTCTGCACCAGCTGGCTCTCCGGCGGAATGCGCAGGGCCGAATCCAGTACGATGCGCAGAGGGTTCACACCGCCGGGAAGGCGGCAGTTAAGCATAGGGTTGTCGGCCAGCACTGTGTTTATTCCCACTAGGATAGATGCATATCTGTTTCTGAGCCTATGGACATGTTCCCTGGCCTTCTCGCCTGTTATCCATCTGGAGGCACCGGTCACGGTGGCAATGCGGCCGTCGGCAGTCATAGCATATTTAAGTGCCACATAGGGCTTTCCTGTAGTGATGTAATGAAAGAAGATGGGGTTAAGGGCATCGCACTCTTCCTTAAGGAAGCCGGTTTCCACCTGGAGTCTATGTTCCCGCAGTATTTCTATACCCTTTCCTGCAGCCAGCGGATTGGGGTCGGAAGAGCCGATTATAACACGCTTCACTCCAGATTCTATCAGGGCTTCTGTACATGGGGGCTGCTTGCCGGTGTGGCAGCAGGGCTCAAGGGTAACATAGATATCGGCCCCTTTGGGGTTCTCTCCCCTCCGGATGCAGTCAGCCAGTGCCTCCCGCTCTGCATGAAGACTGCCATACTTTGTGTGATACCCTTCGCCTATGAGGCGGCCATCCTTTACTATGACAGCACCCACAAGAGGATTGGGACGTGTCTTTCCCTCTCCTTCTGCAGCCAGCTGTATGGCCCGTCTCATATACTGTTCTTCTGGCATAAAAAAACCCCTGACCCGGGGCTGATGGTGAAAAAAAATCTTCTCTCATCCAGACTATACTGTCGGCTACGGAATTGCACCGTATCATGCCCTTAAAAAGGGCTCGCTGGCTTACGCACATGGCGCTCACAGCCGGTAGGGAAATGCTCCCTGCCCCGAAGACAGATTCAGAATAGCACTTTATTCCCTATATGACAAGTCCCTCGGCAATATTGACATTTCCTTATTCTCATTTTATCTTATTATATAGAAATATTACAGAAGGACACAATGGTTAACAGGGAGCAGAGGATTCTCCAGGTATTACACAATGGGGGCTTTAACGAGCTTACTTTTCTCCAGAAGTCAATTATACCTCTGGCATTGGAAGGGGAGAATATAATTGCCGAAACTGGAGTGAATGCAGGAAAAATTGTAAGCTACATCATTTCCTCCATCATCTACCTTGATG
This sequence comes from Spirochaetia bacterium, assembly GCA_017554185.1. Taxonomy (GTDB): domain Bacteria; phylum Spirochaetota; class Spirochaetia; order CADAEX01; family CADAEX01; genus CADAEX01. The sequence continues at coordinate 14,390 of JAFZIU010000083.1, read as the reverse complement.
ATTCTGATCCCGGTTTAAAAGTTTTAGTTATCGTTCCCTCTGTGGAAGACGTGAAGAAAGTATCAGAACAGTTTGCGCTGTTCTGCCGGGAAGGGGCCGAAAAAGTATCAGTTGTCTCTTTCCTGGAGGAGAATAATACAAAAGGAGAGCTTGCTGTCCTGGAGAAGAAACCGGACATCCTGATCTCTACGCCAGACAAGATTATAGATCATATAAGGCTGGGCAACTTTGACCTGGACTCCATCCTGACCTGTATTGTTGACTGCGGAGATGAACAGTACAACGGCTTCTCTAACGACATCGAGTTCATCCATTCAGCGTTTTCCGTGCTGACCCGTTTCTGGGTCTTCACAAAAGACAGAGAGATGATACCTATTTTTCACCACCTTCTGATTGACCCCCAGATTATTTACAGCGACAGGGGGATTAAGAGCAGCACATCAGAGAGACAGGAGGAAAAAATGGAATTCAGTGCAGATCAGGAAAGCAAATACGCAGAACTTATAAAAAAGATGGTAAAGAGCATCAGAGAGGAAGAGGATGCCAACGAGATGAACCAGTTCAAGAAGCTGGTGAAGAAAAATGTTCCATTCACAATGCGTGGATATTTCAGTGCATACCTTTTCAAGAATCTGGTTACAAATACAAGGGCAGCTCATGCTCCAAGCCAGAACAGAGCCGACAAAGAGTACAAGACTCTCTTCTTCAACATCGGACGCACCAGAGGCTTGAACCCACAGGCACTGCTCCGCTTCATAGCAGCAACTGCCGAGATTGACAGCGCCGAAATCGGACAGATAAGAGTGCACGACAACTATTCGTTTGTAGATGTGGCAGAGCCTAATGTCCAGAAGGTTCTGGACACCCTCAATTCAAAGGTTTACAGAGGCAGGACTCTGGCTGTCAACTTTGCAAAGAAGAATACAGAAGCTCCGAAAGCCTGATTATTTTTCGAAATTATTCTGACAGTCGATGCAGAACACGGCGTAAGGCAATGCCTGCAGCCGTTCCTTAGAAATTTTCTTGCCGCAGTTCATGCAGATTCCAAACCGCTTTGCATCAAGACGGGATAATGCTGCATCAATGCTTCTGAGTTTATTTATATCCTGGCTGCTCATGCTCTCAAGCATCTTTCTGTCAATCTCGTCGGAGGCGATGTCCACATCATCCTTAGGATCGGCGCTGGAGAAAAGGGAATGGAAGGAATTGTTCTGCGAGTTAATGTTATCAATCAGTTCCTTTTTCAGAGTTAAAAGTGATTTTCTCATCTCCTCTTCAAATTTTACAGTCATGATTCCCTCCTTTGGTATTTGCAGAACATTTGCACAAAAAGGGCAGGTGTGTCAACATATAAATTAAATTTTTATGATTTTTTTATGAATTTTTTTTCGTGCTCAAGAATGAGATCACCAGCAGAAAGCCGCAGACTACAATAGCTGAATCTGCAATATTGAAAGTGGGCCACCGGTCAAGGCCGAAAAGACCATAGAATTTCACATCAATAAAATCAACAACACCCAGGGGACGGAATATACGGTCCACCAGATTTCCTGCGCCGCCGCCCAGAATACCGCAGGCAGCCCATCTCTGAAGATGAGTCAGGGTATCGGTCTTGAAGAGATAGAATGCAATAAGACCTAAGATGACAAGGGGCAGCAAAGAAAAGAATATCATTTTAAAGTTCTGGGACATGCCGGTTCCAATGCTGAATGCAATGGCTGTGTTCCGTGCATGGATTATGCGTAAAAATCCGCCCATGAAGCTTGCACCGATTCCATTCATAGGAATGAATACAGTCACCAGCCACTTGGTAAGCTGGTCGATGAGCACAACACCCAGTGTCAGGACAAATGGCAGCTTCTTGTCGTTCTTATCCATATCTTACAGCCCGGTAGGAACATCGATGAAAACAGTCTTGAGTGCAAGCTCATCGGAAACTTTCTCTGCCATATTCTGCACGCCGTACACCTCGGTGCGGTAATGACCTGCAGAGATCATATTTATCTTATTTTCAAGGCAGGTGTGATAGACCACATGAGCCGCATCACCGGTTATATAGAGATCAACATCCTCACCGATGGCATCAGATACATCATGCTCGCCGCCGCCTGTTATGACAGCACCGGTCATGTTCCTTTCCTTGCCGAAGGACATGCATGCCAACATCTCGGCCCTGTCGTATCCCAGGTTGGAAAGAACCTGCTCGGTTGTCACAGGTTCCTTGAATGTCCCCTTTACACCCACATCAATTCCACGGAACTTTCCGAAAGGCTTCAGATCGGCAAGCCCGGCTGCCTTTGCCAAAGAGACATTGTTCCCAAGTTCTGGATGGATATCCAGCGGAAGATGAACTGCATAAAGGGCCATATTGTTTTCGATAAGGAATTTAAGGCGCTGGTAATGACTGCCGGTCACACTCTGCTCGTGTCCCCAGAAAAGGCCGTGGTGGACAAACACCATCTGAGCCCCCGCTTCCTTGGCCCGTCTGAACACCTCCATGCATGCATCAACAGCAAATGCAATGCAGGTTATATCAGCAGTATTCTCAACCTGTATGCCGTTCAATGAGACATCAGTACCTGCCAGATCATCAATGGCAAGAAAGCTCCTGAAATAGGAATCAAGCTCTTTTAAATTCATATTTTCAGTATATATTAAAAAACTCTTCTTGACAACAAACAGTTGTTTCTGTGTAATTGAAACATGGAATTAAAAGCAAAAGATCTGGACTATTCAGTCCCTCTGGAAAAAATTCAGAAATTCAGAAAAACAAAATTAGACGAGACAGTGATCGGACAGCCGAGGGCGCTCAAGGCGCTGCAGTTCGGCGTGGGAATCAATGCAAAGGGATACAACATCTTTGTAGTCGGAGATTCGGGAACAGGAAAGCGTTCCACCGTAAGAAAGGTTCTTACAAAGTATAAGAACCGGCGGCCACTTAAGGATGTGGTATGTGTCTGCAATTTCTCCGATCAGGACTCTCCTAATATTCTCTATTTTTCAAAGGGAAAAGGAATAGAGTTCAAGGAAGCTGTAAGAAGCTTCATAACACTGGCAAGAAAGAAGCTGCGCATCCAGACCGAGAACAAGGTGTTCAAGAGCGAGAAGACCGAAATCTTCAATTTCCACGAGAACGAGGATAACAAGCTCAGGGATGATTTTGAGGCCAGACTGAACCGGGATCATTTTGCACTTATCAGATCCAAGGACGACCCCGACCAGGGGCCGGAGCTCTACCCTGTTTACAACGGCAATCCTGTGGCAATGGACGAACTCAGGGATATGATGAACCAGAAAAAGCTGTCCAAGAAGGAATATGAAAGCTGGCGCGCAAGATATTTCCGCCACATGGATAAGTTTGATGATGTGTTCCGCAAGATACAGATTAATGCTGCAGCACTGGACGAGAAAATTGACGAGCTTAAGAAAAAGCATGCCGCTCCTTTCATAGCATCTGGGTTGGAAAAGATACGGCAGGAATTCAAGGACAAAGAGGTTAACGATTATCTGGATGAGATGAAGAAGGATATGCTGGATCATCTTGATCTCTTCTTTATAGAAAATCCGGATCCTAAGGACAGGGAAAAAATAGAGAGCGATCTTACCCGCTACGAAGTGAATGTCCTGGTGGATAATTCCAAGACAAAGAACTGCCCCGTAATCTACGAGACCCACCCTTCCTACAGCAACCTGTTCGGATCCATTGAATACAGGCCCGAGTCTTCCACAGGAGAACCAAAAAGCAGCTTCATGTGCATAAAAGGAGGTTCGCTCCTCAAGGCATCAGGAGGCTTCCTGGTAATAAGCGCAGATGATGTGTCGGTGGATGACTCATGGGAATACTTAAAGCGTACACTTAAGAACGGGGAACTGCAGATCCAGCCCCAGAGCAGTCCATTCAGCACAGCAGGATCATTCATAAAGCCACAGCCTATAAAGATTGATGTGAAAGTGATTCTTATCGGAGACTTCGAGACATTCTTCAAACTGTCCCATTCCGATGTGGACTTCGGCAAATATTTCAATGTCATCGCTGTATTCGAGAGCCAGATGAAATACAACGAGGAGAACATAAGACAGTTTGTCTGCTTTGTTGTTGAGTTTGTAAAGAAGATGAAATATAAACCGATCACCGATGAGGGAATCGGATACCTGCTCAAATATGCAAGAAGGCTTACGGAGAACCGGAAAAAGCTTTCTGTCCGCTTCTCAAAGATCACCGACCTTATCTCCGAGGCCAACTATTGGGCAAAGGAGATGGGAATCAAGGAAATTACAGTGGAGTCACTTAAGAAGGCAGAGGACGAGAAGCGCTATCTTGTGAGCATGTACGAGGATCATGTTTTCGATGAGCTTGAAAATGGAAACATTAAAATCCAGACCGACGGCAAGCGGATCGGGGCTATAAATGGCCTTACGATAGTAAGAGATGCCTATGAATTCGGCCACCCCTCTCTTATCACTGCAGTATGCTCTGCCGGAGATGACGGCATTGTAAGCATTGAGCACGAGTCAGATCTTTCCAGTGAGATTCTTGATAAGGCAGTCATGATAACAGAAGGTTTCCTCCGCGCCCGGTATGAAGACAACTATCATATGTCATTCAGAGCCAGTGTCTGCTTTGAGCAGTGCTATGGAATGGTAGACGGAGACTCTGCATCGGCTGCAGAAATATATGCAATTCTTTCATCGGTGACAGGTGTACCGCTCCGCCAGGATCTGGCAGTTACCGGCTCCATGAACCAGCATGGCGATATCCAGCCCATAGGTGGTGTAAGCGAGAAGATAACAGGTTTCTTCAAGCTTTGTAAACTCAAGGGGCTTACCGGAAAACAGGGTGTCATTGTTCCAAAGAGCAATATAGACAACATCCTGCTGTCACAGGAGATTATTGATGCAGTGGCCAAGAAGATGTTCCACATCTACCCTATTTCCACCATCGATGAAGGAATAAAGCTTTTCACCGGCATGGACTCAGAGGCTTTCAACGCCATGGCTAAAAAGAAGTTCAAGGCCTTGAGCGCCAAGGTAAAGAACAGTAAGTGAAGCAGAAAGAGGATTTTGATACATACTACCGCAATATCTGGCAAGAAAGGTGGGATGCTTTAAAAAGTGCTTTTGCCGGCGAGCCTGGATACTGCACCTTGGAAGAAGGGCTCTTGAAACCCTACTTCCTGGACAAGGCCTCCACATACCCAGCCCAAGCGCTGGATGTGCAGAAGGGAGACACAGTGCTTGACCTGTGCGCCGCCCCAGGTGGCAAGACCCTTATACTGGCCCTGGCAAAGGGCGAGGCCGGCGTTCTTGTGGCCAACGACAAGTCCGCCGACAGAAGGATAAGGCTTAAGACAGTTATTAAGGAGCACCTGCCGGTCTCTATTGCTGCTACAGTTCAGGTGACTGGCTACGATGCTGCCACCTGGGGTTTGTATCAGAAAGATATGTACGACAGGGTGCTTTTAGATGCCCCCTGCTCCTCAGAGCGGCATGTGCTTTCATCACCCTACTACCTGGCCCAGTGGACCCCGGCCCGGACAAAGCAGCTGGCCATACGGCAGTTTGCTATGCTGGCCGCCGCCCTTGATGCCGCAAAGGCAGGGGGCAGGATTGTCTATTCCACATGTTCTATATCGCCCCTGGAAAACGACGGCGTGGTAGAAAAGCTCTTCAAGAAGCGCAAAGGCCTGTTTGATATCGTAGAGCTGGAACCGGAGCTTGGTGAGAAGACAAAGTACGGTATCCAGATTCTGCCCGATACTGCAGGTGCAGGGCCAATTTATTACTGCTGTCTGGAGAAGCGTCATGGCTAGTGTATCCATTTTAAAGTGCGGTTCTTACGAGGAACGGGAAGTTGTTCAAATAATGAACAAACTTCTGGACAGCGTCGGGCTGGACAAAATAAAAGGCAAGAAAATACTGCTCAAGCCCAATATTCTGTACGCTGCCCAGCCCGAGAAAGCAGTTACCACCCACCCTTCTGTGTTCAAGGCAATAATCAGGTACCTGCAGAAAAACGGCAATACAATATTTGCAGGGGACAGCCCCGCTTTCCAGAACCAGGAGGCCGCAGCCGGCAAGGCGGGTTTAAAGCAGGTTGCCGATGAGTGCGGTGTGCCCTGGCAGGACTTCACCCAGACAGCAGTAATCCCGTCACCGGAGGGCAAACTGGTTAAAAGCTTCCAGCTGGCCTCTATCCTAAACGATGTGGATATAGTGATTTCGCTGCCCAAGATGAAGACCCATTCCCTCATGTACTACACCGGGGCTATAAAGAACCTGTTCGGCCTGGTGCCGGGGCTTTCCAAGTCGGCCCTGCACCTCCGCTTCCCGGACCGGGATAACTTTGCACAGATGATCGTGGACTTGAACCTTGCAGTAAAGCCTGACTATGCCATTATGGATGCCATAGTGGGCATGGAGGGGCCGGGGCCGGGAAGCGGGAAGCCGCGCCAGGTGGGGCTGCTCTTGGCCTCCGACAACGTGCTTGCCCTGGATATGACAGCAGCCCGCATCATGGGCTACAGGCCGGAGGGTCTGCCTATTCTGTCACAGGCCCTGGCATGCGGCTTCTGGCTACAGGCTGGGGAAGAGATAAACTATCCTCTTGAAAAAGCAGAAGACCTCCTTTTCAAAGACTACCGCCTTATCCATCATCTTCACGATGCTTCCATGTTCCGGGACTATATGCCGGACTGGGTATTCCGGCTCATCAAGAACCTTACTGTAAAACGGCCGGTCTTCAATCCAAAGATCTGCAGACTCTGCAGGGAATGTGCGCGCATCTGCCCTGCTAAAGCCCTTTTTATTGAGGAAAACAGAGTCAAAGTTAACTATCAGAAATGCATACGCTGCTACTGCTGTCACGAGATCTGCAGCCATCATGCAATAACTCTTAAGAAAAAAGTGTTCTGATGTGGAGTTTTTTCCCATAATAGGATATAATTAAAAAAACGCTTTATAGGAGACAAACTATGGTTTATTCGGCGGAAGTGGAACATATGTGTCCATTGGCAAAGGCTGCCTATCATGGTCCTGCCCCGATTCCCGAGGAAGGAAAATGGGTTCAGGTAAAAGAGATAAAAGATATTTCGGGCTTCACTCACGGAATCGGCTGGTGCGCCCCTCAGCAGGGAGCCTGCAAGCTCACACTCAACGTTAAGGATGGCATTATCCAGGAGGCACTGGTTGAGACTATCGGCTGCTCCGGCATGACCCACTCTGCCGCAATGGCCAGCGAAATCCTCATCGGAAAGACACTGCTTGAGGCCCTCAACACCGACCTGGTGTGCGACGCTATCAACACTGCAATGCGTGAGCTCTTCCTCCAGATTGTATATGGAAGATCCCAGTCCGCATTCTCCGAGGGCGGTCTGGTTGTAGGTGCATCTCTTGAAGACCTTGGCAAGGGACTCCGGAGCCAGGTGGGAACTATGTTCGCAACTCTCAAGACCGGCCCCCGCTACCTTGAGATGGCAGAAGGCTATGTAGAGAAGGTGGCTGTGGACAAGGATGGAGCAATCATCGGCTACAAGTTCATAAACTTCGGCAAGATGATGGACTTCATCAAGAAAGGGGACGACCCCAAGACAGCTATGGACAAGGCCCGCGGGCAGTACGGACGGACCACACCTGAACAGGGTGCTGTGAAACTGATAGACCCAAGGAAGGAGTGAGATATGGCACTGTTTGAAAGCTATGAACGCCGTGAGGCTCAGATCCTCAAAACTATCGGGAAATATGGAATCTCCTCCATCGAGGAATGTAAGAAGATATGCGAAGAGAAAGGTGTTGATGTCTACAAGATTGTAGAGGGAATCCAGCCTATCTGCTTCGAGAACGCAAAGTGGGCCTACACTGTGGGCGCTGCAATTGCAATAAAGAAAGGTGACAAGACTGCCTATGATGTTGCAAAATCTTTGGGCGAAGGCTTACAGTCCTTCTGTATCCCTGGCTCTGTTGCAGACGACCGCAAGGTAGGCCTTGGACACGGAAACCTGGCAGCTATGCTTCTTTCCGACGAGACCAAGTGCTTCGCCTTCCTGGCAGGCCACGAATCCTTTGCAGCAGCAGAGGGCGCCATCGGTATTGCAAAGAGTGCAAACCGGGCACGGAAGACTCCCCTCCGTGTCATCCTGAACGGTCTTGGAAAAGATGCGGCACAGATCATCAGCCGTATCAACGGCTTTACCTATGTGCAGACCAAGTTCGACTACTACACAGGAAAGCTTGAAGTTGTAAAAGAGATTCCATACTCCGACGGCGAGCGCTCTGCAGTAAAATGCTACGGTGCAGATGATGTGCGGGAAGGGGTTGCAATCATGCACAAGGAGGGAGTCGATATCTCCATCACAGGAAACTCAACAAACCCGACAAGATTCCAGCATCCGGTGGCAGGCACCTATAAAAAGGAGTGCGTTGAGCAGGGAAAGAAGTACTTCTCTGTTGCATCAGGCGGCGGCACAGGACGGACACTGCATCCGGACAACATGGCAGCAGGCCCTGCCTCCTACGGTATGACCGACACCATGGGAAGAATGCATTCCGACGCACAGTTCGCAGGCTCAAGCTCTGTGCCTGCACACGTTGAGATGATGGGCCTTATCGGCATGGGAAACAACCCTATGGTTGGCGCTTCTGTTGCAGTTGCAGTTGCAGTTGCCGAGGCTATAAACAAATAATATGGAAACCCGCCTGCAGCTTGTACATGAGGCCTACAGGGCTATAACCAAAGCCCTTATAGAAGAAAATATCTCTATCACCACCATGGAAAGCTGCACCGCAGGGCTTATCGCCTCCCTGATCACCGACACAGAGGGTTCCTCTGCCATACTCAGGGGGGCGTATATCACCTACTCCAACCAGGCCAAGATCAAGGCCGGGGTTTCTGCTGAGATAATAAAAAAATACGGAGTCTACTCTATCGAGACAGCCAGGGCTATGGCTTCTGCCTGCCGCCATTCATTTGATGCTGATATCGGTATCGGAGTCACAGGAAGCATGGGCAACATAGACCCGGCCAACGGCGACTCTGTACCAGGTGAGATTTACTTTGCCATCGACTTCAAAGGCGCCGTAAAAAGCCACCACATAAAAATACTGCCACAGGAAAGCCGTTTCGATTACAAGCTTGCTGTGGCAGCTGCAGTAGCAAAAGAGCTTACTGAACTCTTATTCTGATTTACCTAAAAAGTTAACTGGCTTTCCTGCCTTGCGGCGGTCGTGGTACTCTGCTGTGGCAGTAAAGAGCACGTCTCCGCTGGAGTTGAGGGCAGTCTCCACAGAGTCCTGCACTACTCCGATGATAAAGCCAACAGCAACTGCCTGCATAGCCACATCATTGCTTATACCGAAGAGGGAACATGCCAACGGAATAAGCAGGAGAGATCCACCTGCCACACCGGAAGCGCCGCATGCACCTAAGGTTGCCAGAACACTCAAAAGGATTGCGGTGGGGAAATCCACAGAGATTCCCATGGTGTTACAGACTGCCAATGTCATTACTGTGATTGTTACAGCAGCACCGTCCATATTGATGGTAGCACCCAGCGGAATGCTGACAGAATAGAAATCCCTCTCTAGTCCAAGCCGCTCGCAGAGCTGCATATTTATAGGAATGTTAGCTGCAGAACTCCGGGTGAAGAATGCGGTAAGGCCGCTCTCCTTTAGGCACTTGAACACCAGAGGATATGGATTGCGGCGCAGGAACAGAGCTACGATAACGGGGTTCACAACCAGGGCTACAAAGAACATGCTGCCCACCAGCACAACCAGAAGCTTTCCATAGTCGGTGAATATCTCAAGGCCGCTCTCTGAAACTGATGCATATACAAGGCCCATGATACCTAAAGGAGCAAACTGGATTATGCATCTTACAATAAGGGAGACACTGTCTGCCAAATCTGCCACAAGATTAAGAGTAGGCTCAGATGCAGTTTTCCTTAAACAGAGACCTGCAACAACAGCCCAGAAAAGAACACCTATATAGTTGGCACTGGAGATGGAAGATACAGGGTTTGTAACCATGTTCAGAACCAGGTTGCGGAGCACATCTGCTATGCCATCAGGTGCAGTTGCACTAGCCAATGTGGTGAATGTAACCTTGACCGGGAATAGGAAACTGAATAATACAGAGACAACAGCTGCAATAAGGGTACTCATCATATAGAGGATGATGACAGAACGGAACCGGGGACCGATATTGGAATGGGCCCTGGAAAGAGCGCTGCATACCAGAAGGAACACCAGCACAGGAGCAATAGATTTCAAAGCTCCTACAAATACGCTTCCCATGATTGCAAGGCCTGTAAGCTGTGGGAAAGCAATACCCAGGACTGCACCAAGCACTAAGCCGATGAAAATCTTAAGGATAAGGCTTGTGCTGCACCATTTTTCTACAATTTTTTTCATTGTATGCTCCTGCTGTTTATATAGTCTACGCCGTTTTTAAGAAGAGCAAGGCCGGCTGCCTCTTTTATCTCCTGCCGTCTCCACAGAGGATGGTTTTCCGGTGTAAGGAATGCCTCGGGATGAGGCATAAGACCAAGAATACGGCCTGTGGTGTCGGTGATTCCTGCAATGTCACACTCTGAGCCGTTAGGGTTTCTGTCATTGTAGATCACTGTATCCAGATGGAGTGATTTAATTCTCTCCAGAGTTGCCTTATCCTTGGTGATGAAACGCCCCTCGCCGTGGCGGATAGGGATATCCATATCTTTAAGTCCCTTTGTCCATACGCATGGGGATTCGGGATTGAAGCGCACATTGAGCCAGCTGTTCTCGAACACTCCTGTATTGTTGTGGATAAGGGAAACCTCCTGAGTCCAGTTGCCGTCGAAGTTAGGGAGCACGCCCATCTTGACCAGCACCTGGAAGCCGTTGCAGATTCCGATGATAAGCTTGCCCTTGGCAATGAATTTGTCCAGGACACCTTTAAGGTTCTGCTTGAAAAGATGAGCCATGACCAGGCCGCTTCCCAAGTGGTCACCGAAGGAGAATCCACCGGGGAATCCAAGAATCTGATAGCTGTCCAGAATCTCGGGCTTCTCAATCATATCGTTTATATGAATTCTGTCTGCACACTCAGCCCCTGCTCTTAAGAAAGCCTCTTTAAGCTCGTTGTCAGCGTTGATGCCGTATCCTGTAAGTATTGCAACCTTTGCCATATTATATTTCCCTCTTCCATGCAGTTTCAATTTCTGCACAAGTCATAGATAGAACAGTTTTCTCCTGCCGATTGAATACAACTTTGTCGGTACTGTTGGTCTGGCCAACTTTTGCAAATGGAGCACCAGCCATAAGATTCTCGAACTTGTCTGCATTCTCCTTTTTTACAGAGACTACAAAACGGGATGGGGACTCTGCAAACAGAGCTCTTGTTTCATCCAGATTCTCGCCGCCAGGAATGCTGGAAATATCAATATCGCATCCGCACCTGCCGCCAAGAGCGCTTTCTGCAAGAGCAACTGCAAGACCGCCGTCCGACATATCGTGGCAGGAAGCAACCAGACCCTGCTCTATTGCGCTGGCCAGCTGTCCGTACATCTTGAATGCCCCTTTGGTATCCACGCTTGGAGATGCACCCAGGCTGTGTCCTTTTATCTTCTCGTAGGTGGAACCGCCCATTGCACCTGTGGTATTGCCCAGGATGTAAATGCAGTCTCCTGCTGCCTTGAAATCAGAGGTCATAGCCTTCTTTGTATCCTTGATCATTCCCATGAGGGAGATAAGGAGTGTAGGCCTTACAGATACCTTCTTGCCGTTCATGCTGGCATCGTTTTTCATGGAGTCCTTGCCCGAGATAAGAGGCAGGCCATAGTCCAGGCAGATGCGGTTCACACCCTTGCAGGTGCGGACCAGCTGGGCCAGCTTATATTCGCCGTCCGGGGTCTTTGCAGACTTGACCGGGTCAGGCCAGCAGAAGTTGTCAAGCACCGAAGCCGACTCTGGGTCGCCGCCCAGTGCTATGTGGGATCTGAATGCCTCGTCCACGGCGCACTGAGCCATGTTGTATGTATCCCAGTCGCCCACCCGCGGACAGATACCATGGGTCACTGTCACGCCCCGGCTTGAGCCATACACAGGCTTAAGCACTGCGCCGTCGGATGGGGCATCGGAGGCCTTGCCCACAAAGGGCTTGACTACAGACACGGCACCTACCTCGTGGTCGTACTGCCGTACCAGTGTCTCTCGGGATGACACATTGGGGTCGCCAAGTATTTTTTTAAGCAGTTCTTTCGGATCTTCTTTTTCAATTTTCATCTCTGGAGCGGCAGGCCGTTTCCACACTGCCTTCAGGTGCATGGAAGGAAGCCCTTTGTGGAGAAATTCCATAGAAAGGTAGCCTGCAAGGCGGCCTCCACCCAGAATGCTTATGTAGCCGGAATCGTTGAACTCGCCCACCACTGTGGCCTCAACATCCCGCTTTGCAGCCAGATCCAGGAAGGCCTTGAGATTTTTCTCTTCCACTGCAAGGCTCATCCTTTCCTGGGACTCTGAAACAAGGATTTCCCATGGAGCCAGGCCCTGGTATTTAAGAGGACACTTGTCCAGGTCTATTACAACGCCGTTGGAATACTCTGCCATCTCTCCCAGGGAGGATGAGAGGCCGCCGGCGCCGTTATCGGTTATTCCCTGGTAGAGCCCCAAGTCACGGGCCTCCATAAGGAAATCGCTCATCTTTTTCTGTGTAATCGGGTCGCCGATCTGCACTGCAGAAACCGGAGAGGCCTCGTCCAGAACCAGCGAGGAGAATGTGGCGCCGTGGATGCCGTCCTTTCCAATGCGGCCGCCGATCATAACAGCCTTATCACCAGGATTGATATGCTTTATCCAGGTTCCCTCGCCTGCCATGGAGGCCGGCATTATACCGCCGGTGCCGCAGAACACCAAAGGCTTTCCTGTGTATGAATCATCAAAGAGGAAACCTCCGGCCACAGTAGGAATACCAGACTGGTTTCCACCGTCAATGATGCCGTGGTGAACTCCGCTCATAACTGCCTTTGGATGGAGGAGCCCTGAAGGAATATCCTCATCCGGTGTATCTGGATTTCCAAAGCAGAGGAAGTCGGTGTTGAAGAACGGCCGTGCTCCCTTTCCTGTTCCAATGATGTCCCGGTTCACACCTACAATACCGGTTATGGCACCACCGTATGGATCCAGTGCAGATGGAGAGTTGTGGGTCTCCACCTTGAAGCACACCAGGTTGTCCTTGTCAAATTCAACAACACCGGAGTTGTCGCTGAATACAGAGCGCAGGAAAGGCTTCTTGTCCCACAGATCCTTGGTTGTTTTCTTTATGTAGGAAGCATAGAGAGATTTGATATGCTCCTCTGTACCTGCCTCTTCATCAACATAGTCGATGTCGGCACTGAATATCTTATGCTTGCAGTGTTCAGACCAGGTCTGGCCGATCATCTCAAGCTCCACATCTGTGGCATTGCCCATGCCTGCTTTCTTGCGCGCTGCAACAATTGCAGAATCAGTAAAATATTTCTGCAGCGACTTCATCTCATTCAGGTTAAGGGCCAGAAGCCGCTCTTCAGAAAGCTTCTCAAGGGCTTTATCATCCATGGATGCAAGGTCAAAATCCTTTATAGTGACATCACTGGAAACCACTTTATACGGATAGAAGGCAGGGAGTTTCTTGGTGCCCCACTCTTCTCTCTTGATGAACTCGGCCTGCTGCACCAGCGGGTTATAGAAAGATTTCTGCATTGATGCAATCTGCTCATCGGAAAGAGCTGGTCCTTCAATAAGGTACTGTACTGCAGTCTGGATCATCTCATCAGCAGAAAGCTTCCTGCCCAGCGCAGTCTCCACCGACTTCCGGGCTGTGATTGCGGTCGGGTTTGTAACACCAGGGCGGTAGGTAACCTCAACAATATATTTCCAGCCTGGCAGCAGATTCCCTTCTGCCACAGGGCTGTCCACTGCAGTGCGCTGTGCAACGGCATCTGCAAAAAGGAAAGATGCCAGCTCAGGGGAAAGGCCCTGTATATCCTTGGTAAGGTAAACATCAGCCATAGCTACATCGGCAATACGGCTGTCGATATTCTGCTTTAAGACGGCAAGCACCTTGCGGGCCCTGCCGTCAATAGCGTTATCGCGGTAATAAACTTCTGTCCTCATGTGAACTCCAATTTATGTGTAAAACCAGTATAACAGATATAAGGACAAAAAAAAAGACCTCCCTTGCGGGAGGTCTCGAAATTACTTGACAGCGCTATCAAGAAAGATGCTCTGGTCTAACCGGTGGAACATAATTCTTTGGATTCTTCTTATAAATCCACTGCATAGCAATGATGAAGAGTACACCAGCGATACCGACGATATCGGTAACTGCTGTAGGTACGATCATGAGAACTGCAAATGCACAGATTGCGAAGCGTTCG
>JAFZIU010000082.1 GCA_017554185.1 Spirochaetia bacterium | reverse complement strand
GAAAAACTCAGCCTACGATACCCATAACGAATACCATTACGAACAGGGCTACAGACTCGATAAGACCAAGAACGATCAGGTAGTTACTGAAACCCTTTCCTGTGCTTACCTGTGCGTCTGCTGCTGCTGCAGCTGCTGCACCCTGGAACCATGCTGACATACCGATACCGATACCGCCGAAAAGTCCTGCGCCAAGAATAAGGCCAGGATCTGCATTTGCAGCTCCCTTAAGAGCGTTCATAAGAATCATTCCATAAATTGTCTGTGTAAAAGGTGCACCTACGAATGTGAGCAGAAGGAATGGTGCTGGCTTATTCTGAGCATAGCACTTCTTCCATGCGCCGATAGCAGACATACCTGCCTTACCAATTCCAATAGCTGATCCTGCTGCTGCAAGAGCGAATGCTGCTGCAATTCCCATTAATCCCATATTTATCTCCTTTATTTTTATCTATCTATTTTTTGCTCCTTGGAGCAATAATATTAATTTTTAAATGGGGCGTATCTATAGCCGCTCCATTCCAATCCAACTCTTCCACCGAACTCCAGGGTATTCAAGCGGACACCGTGTACGATGATGGAGAGCAGTGCCAGAACCATGTTGAATGCATGTGCAACAAACAGGATGACAGCACCGATTATAATACCTGCAACTCCCATTGATTCAGCCATACCAGCTGCCATTGCGTTGAAGCTTGTTGCAACTGCAACAGTTGCAAGGCCTACTGCGAACAATCTGATATAGGACACCAGGTTTGCGAACATACTTACTGTATCAAGCACTTTCATAGGAGACCATGCAAGGCCCATGAGAACGCCCTTGACCACGTTGCCGTTCTGCTCGGAGCACAGGCAGACGATTACAAATCCTGCGGCTGCCAGAGGCCATGTCACAGGGTTGAATGATGCTGCGCCAAGAACGAACTTCTGAGCAACAAAGTAAGATGCCACAACTACGAACATCCAGCCTACATCGGTCCAAGCTGCCAGCGAAGGAAGCTTGCGGATGAAGCTGATGATCAGACCAAGCATAAGCTGTGTGATACCGATGAAGAAGCAGAAATTCTGGATGTAGTAGTTGGTATCGATTCCTTCCTCTGCAAAGCTTGCAAACTGAGGTATAACAAGCTTACCAAGGAAAGTGTGCTTTACAATGGTCTCTGATCCGAACCAAGTGCCTGTCAGGGCACCCCAGACCACAGTACCTATACTCAAGGTCATAAGGAGTGTTACAACAGGCTTTGGAGCCTTCTTGCAAATCAGGAGGGTCAGGAGGAAGAAGATTGCTCCGTATCCAGCATCGCCTACAATCATTGCAACATAGAGTGTGAAGAATATAAGGAACCACATGCTGATGTCGGCTTCCCTATATCCAGGAGTAATATCCAGGAATTTGAAAAGAGGCTGGATCCGCTCTACCCACTTAGGTGTCCGGATCAAGCTTGGAGGTGCATCTTCATCATCAGGGTCTCTGACAAGAAGTGCCCAATGCTCTTTTGCAGCTGCAGCTTTAAGCTCATCTGCCTTATCCACTGGTACATATCCATCTATATATGCCAGGCTGTCCTCAACCTGCATATCTGCGCTTACAGACTCAAACTCAATCTCCTTATCAAGAATCTTGAGTCCGTCTGCCAGAATATTCTTGTCCTCGGCCAGCTTAGCCAGCTCGGCCTGTACTCCTGCAATCTCCTTGTCGAGCTCTGCAATCTTCTTATTGCATCCGTCGATTCCAAGTGCAGGCAGGTGGAACTCCTCAGCCTCCGGCATCTTAGCACCGGTAGCCACGATGAATATTCTGTTCTTAATAGTGTTAACGACAAAATAGTCTACATCAGACAATTCTGCCAGCTTATCTTTTGAAAGCTCGTAGAACTTTAAATCAATCCCTTTGCCGGCAAGGAAATCCACATCGGCTGGATTGAAATTACCCCACGGTTCAAGGCTCTTAAGGTCTTTGGAAACTTTCTCTTTCTCGTCGCCGAGAGCTTTGAGCTTGTCTCCCAGGGCTACAATCTTGCCTGCCAGCTTTTCTGCAACTGCAAGGTCGCCCTTCTTATTCTTGTCTCCAGGTACATTAGGAGGCAGAATAAAGGAGCAGCGCTCAAGGAGTGCCTTCTTCTCGTTCAACTCTGAGAGCTTGTCGCTTCCGGCAAAAATTCTCTCAATGTGGACAAGTCCAAGGTCCCTCAGCTTCTCCAGAGCTTCTTCCCTTTCACGGTCGAGAACCACGAGGGAAACTTTTTTCATTTTTACTATTGCCATATTATGCTTCCCTTACCAGTTTCTTCTTTGATATCTTTCCTCTTACAACGGCTGCTGTCTGCTGGTCGCCAAGGTAAACACCGATCTTTCTGATGTTGGTCTTGGTCTCTGGAATCTTAACCTTCTCAAAGAGGTTTACTCTCTGGGAAGTGACCCGGAGCTCAGCATCCAGAAGCTCAAGCTGTCTTGCGATGATCTTAAGCTCCTCGTCGCAGGCCAGCAGCTTGGAAACTTTCTCCACTGCTGCATCAACCCACAGAGGCTGCTTGAACAGGTCATACTCAATCTGCTCGAACTCAATGCCTTTGAATACAGGAATATCAACTCCCGCTATGTTACCTTCTTCCGTTTCGAGATATTTAATTCTTACAAGCTTATCAAACTCAACTTCTTCGCCGAAGACTTCTACCCAAGACTGGATCTCACCTTCAAGTGCCTTGCGCTCTTCCTGCTTAGCCTTTACATCGGCCTCAAGGCCTCTGATAACCAGCTGAAGCTGCTGCTTCTTGAGCATAAGAGTCGGAAGGTATCTGGTGAACCGCTTGAGGGCGTCCTTCTGCTTCTTCTGTTCGTTTTTAGTCAGTTTGATATTTGCCATAAGTCATCAGTCCTTCTTTGGCCAGAACTTGTTCAGAAGCTCAGTTCTAAGACCGGTCTCTTCCTTGGAGAAGCACTCTGCCAGGATTTCCCAACCCAGGTCAAGAGCTTTCTCAAGAGGAATGTTAACAGAGAGTGACATAAGCTGCTCTTCGAAGATTGCTCCGTATTTAAGAAGCTTGTTGTCCCACTCTGACATTCTGAATCCCATGGACTTCTTCTCGAGAGACTCTTTGTAAGCGGAATAAAGTTTGATCATACCGTCCATAAGAGCTCTGTGGTCCTCGCGGGTATCCTTGTTAACCTGCTGCTTAAGTCTGGAGAGTGAACCGAATGGCTCGATTCTTCCGTTCTTAAGATAGAACTGACCCTCGGTGATGTATCCTGTGTTGTCTGGTACCGGGTGTGTTACGTCGTCACCAGGCATTGTGGTTACAGCAAGGATTGTGATGGATCCGGATCCTTCGAAGTCTACTGCCTTCTCGTATCTGGAAGCCAGCTGGCTGTAAAGGTCTCCTGGGTAACCTCTGTTGGAAGGCACCTGTTCCATTGTGATCGCATTTTCCTTCATGGCGTCTGCGAAGTTGGTCATATCTGTAAGAAGAACCAGAACCTTCTTTCCCTTGAGTGCGAACTGCTCTGCAACTGCCAGAGAGATATCTGGTACCAGCAGACATTCAACGATTGGGTCGGATGCTGTGTGTACGAAGAAGATTGTTCTGGAGAGAGCTCCACCTTCCTCAAGTGCATCCTTGAAGCCCAGGTAGTCGTCGTACTTAAGTCCCATACCGCCCAGGATGATCATATCAACCTCGGCCTGCATTGCGATTCTGGCAAGCAGCTCGTTGTATGGCTCTCCGGATGAGGAGAAGATAGGCAGCTTCTGGGATTCTACCAGGGAGTTGAACACGTCGATCATCGGGATACCAGTTCTTACCATGTTCTTAGGAATAATTCTCTTGGATGGGTTAACTGATGGTCCACCGATCTCGATAAGGTTCTCTTCCAGGCGTGGCCCGTTATCCCGTGGCTCACCGCTTCCGTTGAAGATTCTTCCAAGAAGATTCTCTGAGCAGGAGATTTTCATCGGGTAACCGAGGAACCGTACCTCGTCACCTGTGGAAACACCCTTTGCTCCGGCGAACACCTGCAGGGATACTACATCATGATCCAATTTGATTACACGGGCAAGTGACTTTCCGTGTGCTGAAGAAACTTCAGCAAGATCATCATTCTTAACATTATCAGCTTTTACTGTGATTACGTTTCCAGTAATTGATTCAATTTTACTATAAACCTTGCGCATTCTGACCTTCCTTATTTAATATTTGCCAGCAGTGCGGCACCCTTTTCATCAACACCTGTCTGCTTGGAAGCAAGGGCATCAAGAAGCTCTTTCTCTTTTGTCTTGAATGCATCTGTTCCCCACAGGGATCCGTTGTAGTCCAGGAAGATCTGACGCAGCTGGTTGAAGTAGCTTCTGGCCTTGTCTTTCTCTGTAAAGTCGAACTTTGCAGCAAGAATCTTGAGCAGGATGAAGAATACATGCCGCTGTCTGTCTACAGGTACTGCAGCGTCAACTTCATCGAAGGAGTTCTGCTGGATGTATACAGCGTCAAGGAGCTCTTCCTTAAGGTAGGTGATGTAGTCGTCGATACTGGTTCCTTCCTCACCTACTACCTTCATCATCTGGCCGACATCGTTTCCTCTGATAAGAATCTCGCTTGCGTATTCAACATACTCAGGATCCACGATACCGCTCTTATATTTACTCCAGCTTTCCAGCGGGTGGATAGCCGGGTACTTTCTTGCATCGGAACGCTCTCTGGAAAGTCCGTGGAATGCACCTACTACCTTAAGGGTTGCCTGGGTTACAGGCTCCTCGAAGTTACCGCCGGCAGGAGATACTGTACCACCGATTGTTACAGAACCTGTCTTGCCGTTCTTGAGCTTTACGATACCAGCTCTTTCGTAGAATGCTGCGATAGAAGACTCCAGGTATGCCGGGAATGCTTCCTCGCCCGGGATCTCCTCAAGACGACCGGACATCTCTCTCATGGCCTGTGCCCATCTGGATGTGGAGTCTGCAAGCAGCAGGACGTTGAGTCCCATCTGTCTGTAGTACTCACCCAGGGTTACTGCTGTGTATACAGATGCTTCACGAGCAGCTACCGGCATGGAGGATGTGTTACAGATGATCATTGTTCTTTCCATAAGGGAACGGCCTGTTCTTGGGTCGGTAAGCTCCGGGAACTCCTTGAGTTCCTCTACTACCTCACCGGCACGCTCTCCACATGCTGCAACGATTACAATATCAACCTCTGCGTTCTTGGATGTGATCTGCTGGAGTACTGTCTTTCCTGCTCCGAATGGGCCAGGGATACAATATGTACCGCCCTTTGCAACAGGGAAGAATGTATCAATCAGTCTTACCTTTGTGATCATTGGCTCAACTGGTTTCAGTCTCTCTGCATATGCATCGATTGCTCTCTTTACCGGCCATGTGAAGCACATGGTGAGAGGGGTTACATTTCCTTTGGAGTCTGCAATCTCTGCAATCTTGTCATTAACAGTATAGTCGCCTTCGGATGCGATGGACTTAACTGTATATGTGTCGTACATTCCGAATGGAACCATGATCTGGTGCTGGAAGATTCCTTCTGGAACAGACCCCAGGGAATCGGCACGCTGTACTGTGTCGCCAGCCTTTACACATGGTGTGAAATGCCATTTCTTGTCCCCTGGAAGTGCATCCAGGTAAACACCGCGCTCCAGGAAGAATCCGCTGTGCTCTGCCAGCTTTGGAAGCGGGTTCTGCAGACCGTCGAACACCTGTCCCAGAAGTCCAGGGCCCAGGGTTACGGCCAGCATCTCGCCTGTAAGCTCCACCTTGTCGCCTACACCGATTCCTCTGGTCATCTCATAAACCTGCATATCGGCATTCTTACCTTTGATTCTGATTACCTCGGATTTCAGCTTCTTGACGCCTTCGGCTGTGTTTACAACAACGTATCCTACCTCGTTCATCAGGACGTTGCCTTCAACCTCGATGGTAACCATGTTGCCGTTTACTCCGACAACTTTGCCGATGGTCTTATTTTCCACTATATCACTCATATAATACCTCTAGTTTTTTCTTGCGGCTGCAAGAATATCTGCATAAATTTTCTCGTATTCCTGTTGGCCCTTGTCCTTGTTGAGCACAGCTCTTCTGTTGAGAAGCTGGAGCTTAAGATAGTAAATAATCAGTTTGCCGATGTCGAACATATGTCCTGCTTCAAGCATGTCCAGGTAATCCCATCTTGCCTGATCCAGGATCTTCTCGCCATCCAGCGGGGAAGCCTGATTAAATGCCTCTCTTGCAATCTCAACCACTCCGGCCTCGCCAGGATTATCGCTGATGTATTTTTCAGCATCTGTTCCCTTCTTTGCAGCTCTGAGCTTGACCAGCTCGCTCCGGAGGGTGTTTTCCCAGTCGTACCAGCTTCTGAGCACAGGGTTGGTCACTGCAGCTCCCTGAACAGGAATGAGCAGCGAGGCTTTGAGTGTCTCAAAGTCTTTCTCAGCCACTGTGGATTCGCAGGCATACAGGAATTCGCTCTCTGTCATGAACTTGTCAGAATCCCACATGAGCATGGGTAACGAAGAAACAGTATAGTAGTATTGATTTGCCAAGGCTTATGCCTCCGCTTTTTTGATTCCCTCAGACAACAGCTTAGCAAGTCTTGGGTTGAGGTAATCGGAGAATACTTCTGCTATGCCTTCTGCTGAGAAATTGTGATAAGCAGAACCATCTTTTGCTTCTACATGGAAGCCGGCATCGATTGTCTTTGATGCTTTTACATCCAGGCCCTTCTTAACCTTATCAGCAAGCTTGTTCATGAGAACCTGCTCTACAGCCTTTGCATCCTTCTCGGAAACAAGCACTGTGAGATCAGCGCTGTCCTCGCCCTTCCAAGATGAGATAAGCTTTACGATCACGTCGCCGATAAGCTTCTCATCCATTGCACCTTTAACCTCATTCTGAAGAATGACGTTGTAAAGTGCAGTAATCTTCTCGCGGATGTTGAGAACCAGGTCTCTTCCAGCCTGCTTGATTGCCTCTTCTCCAGAAATCTTGCTCTTTGCAGCTTTGTCTTCTGCATCTGCAACGATAGCTGAAGCTTCTTTCTTGGCATTTGCAAGAATGGTTTCCGCCTTAGCCTGCGCTTCTTTTATAATCTGCGCAGCTTTGTCCTCGGCACTTTTGATACCGTCTGTCTTGATCTTATCAATCAATTCCTTAACTTGAACTTCCATAAATAGAACCTCTCGCAGCGTAATTATTTGGGTAAAATTTTATATTATTGAGGGGAAAAAAGCAATAGATATAATAAAATACTTATAATTACAATATTCAGAGCTCGTTCATGTAATCGGCTGCCCAGCTGGTGGCCATGGCCACAAAGTCGGCCAGGGTCTTGGTGAAGTATTTTTCGTTGTAGTAGTTGATGTAATACCGGCGGCGGAAGGATTCCCCTGCCACTGTCACCTCGGCCAGGGTGCCGTTCTTAAGCTCTTCCCGCACTACATTCTTGGAGATGAGGGAAATACCCAGGTTCAGCTTGACCAGGTTGATGATGGCCGAGTTGTTGGTGAACTCGCACACATCCTTGGTATGAAGGTGATGGCGCTGGATGAATTCCTTGAATATCTTCCAGGTTCCGCAGCCCGGTTCATGGAGTATGACCGGAACATGGTTCAGCTCCCAGATATCGATGGTGCCCTTGCGGGCAAGGGGGTTGTCGGGGCTTGCTATGAATATGAGCTCCTCGGTCAGGAACTCCTTGGTTGTCAGCTTTGGATGCGGAATCTGGCGGGATGTGAAGCCTATGTCGCTGTCCAGGTTGGCTGTGCTCTCTATCACCTTTCCGTCCAGCTTGGTCATAACCGACAGGAAGATGTCGGGGAACTTGCTGTAGAAAAGCTCCAGGAGGGACGGAAGGTAGTAGGCGGCAAAAGTCTCGCAGGAGGCTATGTCGATTCTACCCTTGTTCTGGGACTGGAAATCACGGATGCTCTCCTCCACCTGGGTCTCAAGGTCAAATATCTTCTCGGCCAGGGAATAGAGCGCTTCTCCGGCATCGGTAAGGACAATCTTCTTGCCTATCTTGTTGAAGAGCACCAGGTTGTGGGTATTCTCCAGCTCCTGGATCTGACGGGTCACCGCAGGCTGGGTGACACACAGTTCCTGTGCGGCCCTGGTATAGCTT
>JAFZIU010000081.1 GCA_017554185.1 Spirochaetia bacterium | reverse complement strand
TTTACAGGGATGGTGAGGGCCGGAATCTGCACTCCCAGAATCTCGGTTGTGTTCTCGTCGGTTCCCAGCCTGTTGTACTCCTTGTCGTTGTCCCATTCCTCCAGAGTCACCACCAGATGAATCTCCTTCTGGTCCATGACCGCACCGATTCCATATAGGTGCGAGATATTGATTATGCCCAGCCCGCGGATCTCCATGTGGTGCGCCAGCTGCTGGTTGCCGCCCCGGCCCACCAGGCTGTTGCCATACAGGTTCCTTACTTCCACAACGTCGTCGGCAATAAGGCGGTGACCCCGCTCTATAAGCTCAAGGGCAGCCTCGCTCTTTCCGACGCCGCTTTTACCCTGGATAAGGATTCCCACTCCATATACCTCAACCAGGTCGCCATAGATAAGCTGCTTTGGTGCAAATACAGAGCCCAGGATGCGGGAGAGCCGCCTGGTGAGCTCGGTTGTGGAAAGGGGGGTGACCAGCAGCGGGCAGTTGGCCTTGGATGCTATGGCCTTGATCTTCTCGCCGGGCTGGAGGCCTGTGGAGAAAATGCAGCATGGTATCTGGTAGGAGAAGAATTTTTCTATGTTCTGGAAATCGAAGTTCTGCTCCTTCTCCATCTTCTCGATGAAGTTGGACTCGCGGATTCCGAAGATCTGGATGCGCTGATATGTGAAGTTGTCGAAGAAGCCTATGAGCGCCAGACCCGGGCGGTCAAGGAATGACATAGTAATCTCGTTCCCCAGCCCCTGCCGGCCTGCAACGCATTTAAGCGAAAGAGCATCATTTTCTTTCAGGTCCAGATCAAGTAGATCCAGGACAGTAAAATTCTTCATATCAGAACTATTTTATACTATGTAAGAACAAAAGGGAAGTGTGGAAAATCAGATGGATTTTTCCTGCATCTTCTCTTTTTCTTTCACAATCTTAGTCTTCACCTTGTCTGTAAGCTGGTCTATTGCGTCATAGAGATCGCCGTCTGTGGTCTCGATATAGGCATCGCCGCCCCACTTGAAAGCGAAGGTGCTTTTCAGGGTGTACATTCCGTTTGCCCGCTCAACTGTGATCTCCAGGAATGTCAGTGTGTCCTCGGCAGTTGCAAGACGCTTGAACTTCTTCTCAATCTGTTCTCTGGTCTTGTCGGAAACTTCATAATGGATTCCTCTGATTTCAAAATTCATACTTGCCTCCTGATTTGATTTTTGATTTATATTTTGAAACTGTACGTCTGGCCATATTTATTCCCCTCTCCTTGAGCATATCAGATATCTGCTGGTCGGAAAGGCGCCTGTCTTTATTTGTCTCCATGATTTCCCTGATGATTTCCACTACGCTCTCTCCCTGTGATGGAAAGAAGTAGCTGAATGGATAGAAGCCCCAGTCGGTCTGGACATATTTGGAACTTGCAATCCTGGATACTGTGGATTCGCTGCGCTTTATGATTTTTGCAAATTCCCGCTGAGTAAGAGGTTTGAGATACTTGGGACCCTTGAGGAAGAAATCCCGCTGGCACTTGATGATAGCCTCTGCCGCATTATCCAAGGTCTCTTTCCGACTTTCAATCATATCTATGAAGTCCTGGGCATCCTGTACCTTGTCATGGACAAATTTCTTTGCCTCTTCGTCGGAATCGGGGGAATCATCCACTTCTTTGAAGCTTGGGTTTATCTGCAGCAAAGGGATTGCCAGGTCGTTCATGATGACCTCGAGCTCTCCATCTTTTGCTGTTATTGTAAATGATGGGATTACTGACTGGTCTGGGATAACTTCGAAACTTCTTCCGGGAAAAGGATTCAGGGTCTTGATGAAATCCCTGATCTCCAGCACCTCTTTTTCTGTTATCCCCATGCTGGATGAGATTTCTTTATATTTTTCTTTTTCAAGCTCTTCCAGGTGCTCTTTTATTACTTTTTCGGTACCTGATGGCGCATCATTATGGAGTGCGGCCTGGACAGCCAACGATTCTTTATAATCAGAGACACAGGTTCCCTGGGGATCCAGCATCTGTACCAGGCTGACTGCGTTCTTAAGCGTTTCTGCATCAGCATCAGGGACTGCTTCTTCGGGGGGAATAAACAGAAAACCGTTGTTGTTCAAACTTTGAACAAGTATCTCGGCTGCCTTTATTACAGAGCTGTTGATGTTTTTCTGTACTCTCAGCTGAAAAAGGAGGTGATCCTGCAGAGATTCCTTCTGGGTAAGGGTGTTCTCCAGAAACTGCTGCTTCCGGTCGGCCTTGGCCTCGTCCCGCCTGATGGGAAAATCTTCTTCGGAACGCTTTTTTTCCGGGATGTTCAGGGGTATATCGGGGCCGATTACCTCTTCCAGGGCCGGGTTATCGTTCAGCTTTTTCTTGATCTCCTCACGGAGTTGCAGCACAGGCATGGCAAGCAGCTTCATCATCTGCTGCATCTGGGGTGCCAGTTTCTGAGTCATGTTCTGTTTCTGGGTCATTCCCAGATTGGTTGCCTGCATTACCTGCATATCTATATTATACCCCCAAAATCCAAATTTGGCAAAAAAGTTTCTGCTATTGCGGAAATCCATTTAGCAATATATAATTATATAGTTATGAAACAATATCTTGATTTAGTGAAATATGTACTGGAGAACGGACAGCGGAAGGTGAACCGGACCGGCGTGGCCACCTTAAGCTGCTTTGGAGTGTTCTATAAGGTGAATCTTGCAGAGGGATATCCTCTCCTGACCACCAAAAAAGTTTATTTTAAATCGATGCTCCAGGAGCTTTTCTGGTACCTTTCTGGCGAGGAGCATATCCGCAACCTCCGCCAGCATACCAAGATCTGGGATGCGTGGGCCGACGAGGAGGGCCACCTGGAAACGGCCTACGGCCGGTTCTGGCGGAGGTTCCCAGTGCCGGAGCAGGGGCTTCCGGGGGAAAAGTGGGCCACAAAGTGGGTTACCACAGACCCTGTGACAGGACAGAAGACCTTTGACCAGATCCAATATGTAATCGATTCACTTAAAGAGATCAAGAAGAACCCGGAATCCCCTGCGCTCAGGCGGCTGGTGGTAAGCGCCTGGCATCCGGCCAATGCGGCAGAGAGCCTATTGCCCCCATGCCACTACAGTTTCTGCTTCAATGTGACAGGAGGCAAGCTTAACTGCCATCTTACCCAGCGCTCTGCCGACATTGCATTGGGTGTTCCATTCAATATCGCCTGTTACGCGCTCCTTACCATGATGCTGGCCAAGGAGACCGGCTTTGAGGTGGGCGAGTTTGCCCATACCCTGATAGATGCCCATATCTACGAGAACCATATCGACGGTCTCAAGGAGCAGCTGACCCGTACTCCTGGCAAGCTTCCAACTGTAAAGATTGCAGACAAGCCTTTCAACGAGCTGACCCCGGATGATATCGAGCTTATAGGCTATGAGCCCCAGGGCTTTATTAAATTTGGAGTTGCAGTTTAAGAGATGAAAGAGATAAATGTCATTGTGGCAATGACTAAAGACCGGGTGATAGGCAAAGATGGTACACTCCCCTGGCACCTGAGCGAGGACCTTAAGCTGTTCAAGGCTCACACCACCGGCAATATTGTCATCATGGGCCGCAAGACTTTTGATTCTATAGGAAGGCCTCTTCCAAACCGCCGCAATATTGTGGTCTCCAAGAGCATCCGGGAGGACGAGAAGGTGTCTGGTGTTGAGTATTTCCCGGACCTTGACCACGCCCTTTCTGCAGCACAGGAAGGAGATGGCCGCATATTCATCATCGGTGGGGCAAGCATTTATCATCAGATGATAGAGAAGGCAGACTGCCTTTATATTTCACTGGTGGAAGGCGATTTTGAGGGCGACACATATTTCCCCGAAATCAAGGATGATGTGTGGAAGGTGGTCAAGACCGAACCTCATACTGGATTTGCACTTAAAGTTTACGAGAGAAAATAGTTGGAGAGTTGACCATGAACATGGACGAATTGAAGCTTGAGATTAAGAAGATTATTATTTCAGCCCTGGAGCTTGAGGATATCAAGCCGGAGAACATTGTGGACTCGGAGCCTCTTTTCGGAGCAGGGCTTGGACTTGATTCCATAGATGCGCTGGAACTGGGAATTGCCCTTAAGAAGCGGTTTGGTATCTCATTCTCTGCAGAAAGCAGCGACAACAGAAAGCATTTTGCATCGGTGGATGCACTTGCAGCATATATTTCAGCTCAGAAAAATGGGGAAACAAAATGACAAAAGAGGAAATTTTCGAGAAGCTTAAGGAAATCTTCATCAGCGAGTTTGAGCTGGATGAGTCAAAGATAACTATGGATGCGCTTGTGGCAGAGGACCTGGATCTGGACAGCATCGATGCAGTTGATATCATTGTAAAGATGAAGCAGTATCTGCCTGCCAAGATAAATCCTGATTCCTTCAGGAAAGTGCGCACCGTAGGGGATGTGGTTGATATTCTGTACGAGGATTCCAAGGAAGGTTAAGTGGCCTGGTCGCAGAAGCGCATAAAGACAGCACTGTGCATCGGATTTCTGGTGTGCGGCGGTCTTGTTGCCCTTGTCACCGGCTCTGCCCGGATTCTGACTTTTTATCCGGCGCTGGTCAACCTTTTCTTCCTGGTGCTCTTCGGACACACCCTGTTTGTCGGGCCCAGCATGGTGTACCGTTTTGCCGCCCTCAAGGACAAGAGCATTGCCATAAGCCCCTATAGAAAAAAGATTGCAGCATACTGCCGGAAGGTGACTCTGGTATGGTGCTGTTTTTTTATTGTGAACGGAAGCATAGCCCTGCTGTCGGTGTTCGGCGAAACATACCGGTTCTGGGCGCTTTATAACGGATGTATAGCCTACATCCTGATGGGATTGTTATTTGTTGGAGAATATATTGTGCGTAAAGTTGTGCAGAAGAATATGAAAGGGGATTTTATCCCGCTGACTCAGATCAAGCTGAATTCCCGTGATATGGACTCCATAGTCTGCTATCAGGGAAGATATACAGATGGCGTTTTCAAGACCTGGCAGGATTTTGCCCGGGACTGCACCAAGATGCGCCATTTTCTTATGGCACATAAGGAGACTCAGTGGATTCTCAACTGCGAGGACTGCTATTATTTCTATGTGACCTTTGCCTCCCTCCTGCAGTGCAGGAAGGAGATCCTCCTCACCGCCAACATCACACCGGAATTCATAAAAGAGATCAGGCTGCCTGGCATCGGCTTCCTCACCGATCAGAAGGCCCCAGATTCCACCGATATTGCAGCCATTGTAGAGGGGCCTGACGCCGGGATTGAGGAGTTCCCTGCCATCGAAGCATCAGAGACCAGGATTCATATGTATACATCAGGCAGCACCGGGCATCCGAAGGCAGTGCTCCAGAGGATGAAGGAGTTTGAGGAGGACAATGCTTTTGTCATTTCCAAGTGGGGCCATGAGTTCTGGAAGCGCAAGGTGTGCTCCTGCGTGAACCAGCACCACATCTATGGCCTTCTGTTCTCTGTTGTGCTTCCATTTGCCGCAGGCATTCCGTTCCGGCGGAACCGTATAACCATTCCGGCTGAATTCAAGAGCCTTACCGACGATTCCTATGTGATTGTGGCTGTCCCCGCCTTCCTTAAGAGGACTGTGGAGGATGAGACTGAATCTTTCGGTCTTAAAAGCCCTGTCATATTTACTTCCGGCGGTGTCCTTACCCCTGATGTGGCAAGAAAGACTGATGAAATCATGGGATTCTGGCCTATCGAGGTGTATGGAAGCACCGAGACATCAGGCATTGCATACCGCCAGTCAAAGAACGGCCTTGAGTGGACACCATTTGACAATGCAGAGATTTCCCAGAACGCAGAGGGATGCCTGATTATCCGCTCCCCATACATAAGCGACCCGGCCGGGTTTGAGACAGCCGACCTGGTGGAGATTTTTCCTGACGGCCGGTTCCTCCTTAAGGGACGGTCCGACTCTATAGTGAAGATTGAAGAGAAGCGCATCTCTGTGACCGAGGTGGAGAACCGCCTTAACCAGAACCCATATGTCAAGGACAGCTGCGTCATAGCAATGGAGGACCGGCGGCAGTATCTGGCTGCGGCTGTGGTGCTTTCCCCGGCCGGGGCCGAGAAGTTTGCCGGCGCGGAGAAATTTGAGATCAACCAGTACTTCCGCAGTTATCTGGCCGGCTTCTTCGAGGCTGTGGTGCTGCCCCGCAAGTGGCGCTATCTGGATGCAATTCCTCAGAACGCAATGGGAAAGCGTAAAAAGGCAGAGATCAAGGCTCTTTTTGAGAAGAAGATCGAGGATATACACGGCATTTCCTTTGCAATAAAAGAGCAGGAGGAAAAGAAAATTTCTGTAACCTTCTCTGCCCCGGAATCCTGCGACTTCTACGACGGCCATTTCCCGGAACAGAAATTCCTGCCTGCAGTGGCCCAGTTCCATATTGCAGTGAAGGTGGCAGAACAGTACTTCAAGGTAGCGGTTCCGCTGGTGGAGACCAGACGTATCAAGTTCTCCCATCCGATTCTCCCGGACAGGCCCATGATTCTGACCATATCCTGCGACGGCAGCAAGTTCCAGTTTGCCTACAGTGACGAGGCAGGAAAAGAGTATTCAAAGGGCACCTTCTTCTCAAAGGAGACTGTGTGAGCGATATCCGGCAGGGGGCGGTGATTCCGGTCTACAACCACGGCAGCACCGCAGAGCCTATTGTGGATTATCTTGTTGCCCGCCATATTCCGGTCATCCTGGTGGATGATGGCAGCTACCTCAAGACCAAGGCAGCCCTTGCCAGGATAGAGAAAAAATACCCCGATGATGTGACCCTGCTGACAAGACCCGAGAACGGGGGTAAGGGGGCTGCGGTGCTGACCGGTATAGAGATGGCAGCCAATATGGGGCTGACTCATGTAATCCAGGTAGATGCCGACGGACAACATGACATAAATAGGGTGGAACCTTTTTTTGAGCTTTCAAAGGAGCATCCGGATGCCCTTATCTGCGGCTGCCCAGAGTATGATGCAACAGTGCCTAAGAACCGACAGAAAGGACGCAAACTGACCACAGAAATGGTGGCAATAGAAACCTTAAGCAGGGATATCAAGGATGCCATGTGCGGCTTCCGGGTTTACCCGGTGGCACCTGTGGTCAAGATTAAAGATAAAATCGCTTCTTTGCGGATGGGCTTTGACATAGAGATCCTGGTGCGGCTCCACTGGGCCGGAGTGCCTGTCATATCAGAGCCGGTGAAGGTGACCTACCCGGCAGGAGGGCTTTCCAACTTCCGCATGGTGCACGACAATATTGAGATAAGCGCCCTCCACACACGCCTTTTTTTCGGGATGCTGATCAGGCTTCCAAAGCTTCTTGCAAGAAGGAAAGCCCATGGCCGATAAAGAGCACTGGTCTAATCAGAAGGAACAGGGCAGCCGCTGGATGAGGACCCTGACTCTGGCCTTTATCAGGATACTCCCCGGAGTTCTGGTCCGCATTTTTGCCATCCCTATAGGCTTTTTCTTCTGGCTGGTTTCTTTAAAGCAGCGCAAGGCGATTACAACATATCTTAAAAAAGTCAGGCCTGATAAAAAACCTTACACCCTTCCCCTTTTCCTGGCCTTTTCCATCACCATCATAGAGAAGGTGGAATCCTGGGCTGGTAAGATACAGCTGGGCAAGATACACTTCCAACAGGATGACATCACCACTATCTGGCAGGAGCTGGAACAGGGAAAAGGTGCCCTTCTGATCTGTTCTCACCTGGGGAATATGGAGATGCTGAGGGCTATTGCCGACTACGGCGATATCGGTGTCTCCCGCAAGGTGCCGGTAATCTCTATTGTTGACTTTGAAGTTACTACCGGCTTCAACCAGATGATTGAAAATGCCAACAGCAGCTCAATGCACAACATAATAAGTGCCGGTGATATAGGCCCTGACACAATTCTCATGCTTCAGGAGCATGTGGCAAAGGGAGGCATTGTGGTCATAGCCGGGGACAGAAATTCAGAAGAGACCCCGGACCGGAATTTTGAGATTGATTTTCTGGGCTCCCCGGCCCAGTTCCCACAAGGGCCTTTCATTATAGCTTCGCTTCTGGACTGTCCTGCCTACTATGTTTTCGCAGCCCGCCGGAAGGCCCTCTCTGTCTCGGCCGAGTACAATATGCACATCCATCGTTCAAGCGTGGAATTCGCCGGTTCAAGAGCTGAAAAGAAGATTCAGACCCGCAGGATGGCAGAGGAATTTGTCCGCTGTCTTGAGAAATATTGTAACAAATATCCGCTTCAGTGGTATAATTTTTATAAGTACTGGGAAAAAGGTGATTTATGAGTATCGAGGCATCAGCTGAGTTTAAAGTGGAGTTTTATGATGTGGATTCCATGGGTGTGGTGTGGCACGGCAACTATGTAAAATACATGGAGCTGGGACGCTGCGCTCTCCTGGACAAGATAGGCTACGGCTACAGCGAGATGAAGGAAGACGGCTATGCTTTTCCGGTTACATCCATCAGGCTCAAGTATATAAAACCGCTGATGTTCAAGCAGACTGCAATAATAAAGGCAGTGCTGGCAGAATACGAGAACCGCATCAAGATTGATTATTTCATCTATGACAAGGAATCGGGAGAGCTGGTCACCAAGGGAGAGAGCATACAGATGGCTCTGAAGCTTGAGACAATGAGCACCTCCTTCCTGTGCCCGGACTGTTTTATTAAAAAGGTTGAAGCACTTTTATGAAGAAATTTTTATTCTTAATTCTTTTCCTTCCTCTCTCGGGGCTGTGGGCAGATCAGCTTGAGGATGTCTATGCCAGGATTTCTGCTCACCCCGTGACCAAGGGAGAGCTGATTCAGGAGCAGTATATCAAGGTTGCAAACCGCAGTCTTGTATCGAAAGGCACTTTTGTAATGGCTGCAGACAAGGGAGTTATCTTTGATATCACTGATCCGTTCCCATCCTCAATGGTTGTAACCGAGGAGAAGATGGTGCAGACCCTGCCCGGCAATGTGGTGTCTGTGCTGGATGGCAATGATAATGCAATGTTCAAGAATATTGCAAAGATAATCCATTCTGTTTTCGCAAATGATCTGCAGGTGCTCAAGGACAACTTCCAGGTCTCTGTGACAGGCGGTCCCAAGGATGTGGTGACTCTGGTTCCCAAAGATCCTTTCCTCTCCCTGCTTTTCCTCAAGATTACCCTGACCGTGGGGGATTCCATAGATTCTGTCTCGATTGTCGAGGCAGGGGGCAACTGGGTGAACTACACATTTGCAAATAAAACTTTTCCGGAGAAGCTGACTGAAGATGAAAGGCAGCGGCTGGCCAATTAAAAGAACTGTTTTCCTCTGCGTGCTGGCTATAGTCTTTGTAGCTGCTCTTTGCCGGGGAATACATCTGGATACCAGCTTTTTCTCCCTTTTCCCGGAGTACAGCGCCTTATCTGGCGTTGAGAAAAAAATATCACGCAACACATCATCCTCGGTCTATATTTTTGCAGAGGGTGACGATTTTGCAGCGGCAAAAAACGGGGCCGAATCGTTCTATGTTGCATTCAAGGATTCTGATGTGTTCAAAAGCCTGACGCTGTATCAAGATGCAGGGGCTTTTGATGAACTTAAGACTTTCTTGTTTGAACACAGATACCAGCTTATTGATGATGAGACCCTGGCTCTGCTGGAGGAAGGCAAAGCAGACACTGTTGCGAAGGCTGCACTTTCACAGGTATACAGTCCTTTCTCTTTTGCCGACCTGACTCATCTGGATAAAGATCCTTTCCTGCTGACAGGGAAGAACCTGGCAAAGTATGCATCCCAGGGCGCCGGAAATATGTTCTTGAAAGAGGGGTGCCTTGCATCTGAATCGGATGGCAAGTGGTATGTGATGATCCGCGGTGCCGTGACCGATTCTGCCCTTTCGTTCTCAAAGAAGAACGGAATAGGAAAAGTCTATGAAAAGATAAAATTGCTGGAAAAGGACAATCCTGCCGTTTCCTATTTCTGTTCGGGAGTCCCCTTCCACAGCTATGAAAGTTCTTCCAAGGCAATGAAGGAGATTTCTTGGATTACCGGTGTTTCGCTAGCCCTGGTAGCCATGATTATTTTCTTTGCATTCCGCTCGCTCCTTCCTATGCTGATTTCTGTGGTAAATATAACAGTATCACTTCTGTTCGGATTGGCTGTTGCGCTGATTTTTTATGGAAAGATTAATGCCCTGGCTCTGGTGTTCGGCACAACCTTGATCGGAGTGAGCATAGACTATTCCATCCACTGGTTTGTGAACCGGGAGAAAATATTCAGAAGCCTTACAATAAACTGCATCTCCACCGAGGTAAGCTGGTGCCTTCTTATGCTGGCGCCATTCCCGCTGCTCAGGCAGATTGCCCTGTTCTCGGCCGCCGGCCTTCTGTGTTCCTACATGATTGTGCGGCTTGTCTACCCACTCTTCACCGGGCCTGCCCTCAATCAGGCTGACGAAAGGCTGCACACCCCGAGCGGACATCTTTTCCGCATGGCCGGAATACTGGTGATTGCAATCTGTTTAATAGCCCCTGCTGTCTCGGGCATCAGGATCAAGAACAACATACGGGGAATGTACACTATGTCGGACCGCCTTATGGAGTGGGAAAAGAAAGCCTCCGGCGTACTCGGCCTGGGCAGCACCGGTGAATACTTCATCGTAGCCGGCCGCGGCCCGCAGGAACTGCTGGGCCAGGAGGAGCAGCTGGCAGCCGCCTTGGAAAAGGAAAAGAAGGCTGGCATGCTGGGGGGCTACACCGCCATCACCAGCTATGTCCCCTCTATGGCAAAGCAGGCCCGGAGCTACCAGGCGGCATCGCTGCTTCTCCAACGCTCCCATGCGCAGCTGAAAGCCCTGGGGTTCGGGAGCGCTGCGGCCGGCCAGTTTGAGCAGGACTACAAGAACAACGCCGGCAGGATGGTGGCTTTGAATGCAGCGCCTTCCTTTATGCAGGAGAGCATCGACACTCTCTACCTGGGCAAAGTAGGCGACGCATATTACTCTGTGGTCTTCCCGATTCAGGTCAAAAACAGCGAAGCCCTTAAAAGCCTTGCCGACGGCAAGCATGTCTTCTTCATGTCTAAAATCAAGGATATAGAGCAGGAGCTGGACCACCTTACAAAAATAGCTCTCTCCTTCATCCTGGCTTCCTATCTGCTGGTCTTCCCTGTTCTGTTTGTTGTCTACAGGAAAGGGGCATTGAGGATTGCGCTGGTTCCTGTGGCTGTGATTCTGGGATCCCTTGCTTTTGTCTCCGCTTGTGGCGGCGTAGACCTTTTTGCCTGCTCCGGCATTGTCCTGATTTTCGGCCTTGGCCTCGATTATCTGGTATATGGGCTTGAGAAGAAGACAGGAAAAGCTACGCTTCTCTCATTCATCACCACGGAACTCTCTTTCGGTGCTCTTGCCTTGAGCAGCTTTGTTCCTGCCCATGTGTTCGGTCTTACTGTCTGTGTAGGGTTAGCCTTGGCTTATCTTCTTTCCTGCTTAATTAACCGCAGTTAAGGTGAAGACCGGGACATCGTTGTAGTTTTTAATAATCAGATTATCTCTCTCTTCCTTCCGTTCAAAGGCAGCTGCCATCACATATCCACCACCCTCGTACAGCGAATAGAA
The DNA here is from genome assembly GCA_017554185.1 of Spirochaetia bacterium. Lineage (GTDB taxonomy): Bacteria > Spirochaetota > Spirochaetia > CADAEX01 > CADAEX01 > CADAEX01. The sequence goes on along the minus strand of JAFZIU010000081.1, from coordinate 1,561 downwards.
CAAGTCATTGCCCTGGCAGATAATCTTATTTCCGCTTATAAAGAAAGAGGGGGTCTCCTTGACTGCACCGATGGTAGTGCCCATCAGCTTGATATGGGCCTCCTTGAGCACCCACAGCATTATAAAACGCTTCTGCTTCTCTTCGGGGGTCCCGGCTGCTTCCAGGAAAGTTTTCTCTTCGGGGTGGAAGAACTTATCAGCCACAGAGAGAGATACTTTCCTGTCAGAGCGCTCAATGTCACAGCCTGTCCTCCCCTCTGCCATAGTGCATATCACCAGATTCTTTGCGTGTGAAATATTGAAATCCACCGGGTAATCAGCATATTCAGGCCGTCCTGCCCGGGTGGTTATCCGCCCCGGATGCTTTCCCAGCATTTCTTCTTCCATAAGGGAAAGAAGCTCAAGCCCTTTTGTGTGCTGATCTTTATAGAGGTGAGATTCTGTTGATAAAATGCCCAGTCTGCTTTCCATCAATGCAAGTATATAGCTTTTTTTACTGGAAAGGAAGTCAATTAACTGTTATTATAATATATTATGAAGGTGCTTCCGAAGATTCTGACAGCTTTTATGGTCTCAATCCTTCTTCTCTCCTGTGTCACAAAGCAGGAGGATAGTGCCGGATATTCAGTGTATGTGACCAACTCCCAGAAATACGAGCTTTTACCCCCTTCTGCCTTTGAGGAGGACATGGACCGGTTCCAGAACATCACCGGCTCTTTCCAGGGAAAGGTGTACATCTTCGGGGCTTATATCAAGAGCGACAGCGGGAGCGTGGCAATCATCTTCTTGAACCAGATGGGGGGCAGTGTAGGAGAGCTGCTCTACACCGGCGATTCACTTGTGGCCAATTCCCATTTTTTCCCCCAGGGGACAAAGTTTGAATATATGATGGCAGATTTCCAGTTCTGCTACTGCAGGAAGGAGCTTTTGGCTTCCAGCCTTGAGGCGGTGGGCCTCCGTCTTGATGTGGTTGAGCAGGATGGAAAAGAGATTCGGCAGATCTGGGATAAGGAACAGCTTGTTATCCAGGTGGAGAAGTCAAAGGGCAATACAAAGCTCCAGAACTTCCTGCGCCAGTACAGCTACGATATACAGGAGGGAAGCTGATGGCTCTCTATCTATCTTCCCCAGGCGTGGTTTGCTGCGCCGGAAGCGGTCTTGATGTCCTGCATGATGCAGTTTTAGAAGGAAAGCCCTGGCATAAGACCGACCTTACCCTGGAAGCTCTTATGGATGATTCCATTTTCCAGATTCAGGGGGAGGTAGAACAGGCCATAAGCCGGTACGGCAGCAGCAGGATAGGTGTTTTTGTGGGTTCCTGCGACAACGGCTCCTTCTATTCGCTTCCGGCTCACCGGCAGTTCTTCAGGACAGGCTCTTTCCCTTCTGATTACTCATTCAAGCTGCAGAAAGCAGCCGCCCCAGCCGCCTACATAAAGAAGAAACTGGGCCTTAAAGGCCCTGCTGCCGCCTGTGCCACCGCCTGCGCCTCCAGTGCCAGCGCCATAGTCAAGGCGTGCCAGCTTATAAAAGCAGGCTTCTGCGATGCAGCAGTGGCAGG
>JAFZIU010000080.1 GCA_017554185.1 Spirochaetia bacterium | reverse complement strand
TCCTACGGCGATGCCCTTGAGAGGGTAGTGGGAAAGACATACTGGCCGTTTGCTACATACGAGGATCTTTTGTTCAATATTTGAACAACTTTTTAGAATAAGAGAGGGCAACATGATCTGCAGGACAATCCTTGATGCAATGGGAAACACACCCCTTATCCAGCTTAACCGTATGGTGAGCCCCAACTCTGCCAGAGTTCTGGTAAAGTTCGAGGGACTCAATATCGGAGGCTCCATAAAGACCCGTACTGCCTGGAATATGATTCTGGATGCAGAGCGCCGTGGTATTATTAATAAGGACTCCATAATAGTGGAGCCCACCAGCGGCAACCAGGGAATCGGCCTTGCCCTTGTGGGGGCAGTCAGAGGCTACAGGACTATTATAATCATGCCCGACTCGGTTAGCGAGGAGCGGCGGAAGATTATCCGCCACTATGGGGCAGAGGTCAAGCTTATCCACGATGCCGGCGATATCGGAGCCTGTATGGAAGAGTGCCTTAATACTGCAGTGCGGATGAGCCAGAAGAACCCACATGTCTTTATTCCACAGCAGTTCACAAACCCTGCTAACCCGGCAATTCAGCGTACCCAGACTGCCCAGGAGATCCTTGATCAGGTGGACGGTCCTATCCACGGCTTCTGTTCCGGCATAGGTACAGGCGGCACAATATCGGGAATAGGGGAACGGCTTAAAGAGGCTAATCCAGATATCACCATCTGGGCAGTGGAACCGCAGAATGCAGCAATACTGGCCGGCGGAAACATAGGGACACACCTGCAGATGGGAATCGGAGATGGAATTATCCCGGAGAATTTAAACCGATCCATCTATGATGACATCTTTATTGTGACCGACGAGATGGCAATCCGCACCTCCAGGAACCTGGCTAAAAAAGAGGGAATCATGTGCGGCATCTCAAGCGGCACCAATGTGGCTGCAGCCCTGGAACTGGCAAAGAAGCTGGGCAAGGGAAAGACAGTGGTCACAGTGCTCCCCGATACTGCAGAGCGCTATTTCTCCACACCGCTTTTTGACAACGACCTTACTTTTTAAGCCCTAACAGGATTACTGCTCCGAAGGTCAGGAGTATACCTATTGCTTTTACAATAGTCATCGGCTCCCCATATATGCAGCACCCCATAAGAGTGCCTACCAGCGGCTCAACTGTAACCAGGATGGCAGCTTTGCCTGTTTCCAGCTTTGTCATGCCGTAGGTGTAGAAAAGGTAGGGGAGCACTGTGCAGAACACCGCAATCCCAGCACCGTAGAGCAGCATATGGAGCTGCAGCAGAGTGCTGTCCAGGCTTAGTCCGGAGAATGGTATTATGCTTATGCCCGAGAACAGGAATGTGTAGAAGATTATAGTCAGCACATGGTATTTCTTAAGGGCATATCGGCTGAATATAGAGTAGAGGGCGTAGCCTAATCCCGATCCAAGTCCGATGATAAAGCCCTTTACAGTGATACCGCCGCCGTCTCTTCCAAGTCCAGACACCAATATGCATCCTATGAAAGTCATGACCAGGGCTGTCAGTTTGACTGCGGTGATCCGTTCCTTGAAAAGCACCAGGGAAAGGAGAATTACAAAAATGGGGGAAGTGTAGAGCAGTATGACTGCCACTGATGCCCCCGATTCTATGATGGTCTGGAAATAGCACAGGGAGAAGAATGTCAGGCTTATCACGCCGGTGCCGATGAACATCCAGATGTCTTTAAGCTTGAAACAGAGCAGTTTTTTATTTGTGAAAAAGAGGTACAGTGCCAAGGCTGCCGATGCCATTATGGTCCTGAGCTGCACTATCTGGAGAGGTGAAACATTGCCGGCGTTCATCCCTTTTATGAAGATGCTTATGATGCCCCAGAGAACTCCTGCGGCTATGACTGACAGCGTGTACCGGGCTTGTTTCATACCAGTATTCTCATAATTTTTTCTGCTTTTTGCAAGTGGGGATAAAAATTCCCCTTTTATTTTTATATAAAAGTTTATATGATACAAGAAAGTATACTACTGTATTATCTCTGGAGGAAATCAATGAATAAGAAAGCAATTGCGGCAGTGGCCAACTCTATCCGTGCCCTTTCCATGGATATGATTCAGAAGGCAAAGTCTGGACATCCGGGACTCCCGATGGGATGTGCCGAGCTGGGAGCAGTGATCTTCGGCGAGGTTTTGAAGCATAACCCTAAGGATTCCAAATGGATAGACAGAGACCGTTTTGTTCTTTCAGCAGGACACGGTTCTGCCCTTCTCTACAGCCTGCTGCATCTTTCCGGCTATGGTGTCTCGCTTGATGACATCAAGAATTTCAGACAGCTGGGTTCAAAGACTCCAGGACACCCTGAGTATGGCATGACAGACGGAGTCGAAACTACCACAGGCCCTCTGGGTGCAGGTTTCACAAATGCAGTAGGTATGGCAATTGCCGAGGCTATGCTGGCAGAAAAATTCAATACAAAGCAGCATAAGATCATTGACCACTACACCTATGTTCTTTCCGGAGACGGCTGTATGATGGAAGGCCTTACTTCCGAGGCAGCATCCCTTGCAGGAAACCTGGGACTGGGCAAGCTGATTGTATTCTACGATGACAACGGAATAACAATCGAAGGTTCCACAAAGCTGGCATTCACAGAGGATGTCAAGGCACGGTTTGCGGCATACAACTGGCAGGTGCTTTCCGGTGATGCATATGATATCGAGGGCATTGCAAAGCTGGTTGCCCAGGCCAAGAAAGATACTAAGCGGCCGACCCTCATCTCCCTTAAGTCTGTTATTGGAAAAGGTGCGCCGAACCTGGCAGGAAGCCACAAGGTGCATGGTGCTCCTTTAGGAGAGGAAGAGGTGCTTGCAGCCCGGAAGGCATTGGGAATCCCGGAGAAAAAAGATTTCTACATCTTCCCTGAGGCAAAGGATTATTTCAAGGAAAAGGCAAAGGACTGGAAGAAAGATTACGACAACTGGAAAAAGACTTTTGCAGCATGGCAGAAGGCAAATCCTGCTCTGGCAAAAGAACTGGATGCATTCATGGCCGGCGGTGCAGTCAAGACAGCTGGAATCAAGCTGCCTGTATTCAATGTGGGCGACAAAGTTGCAACCCGCAGTGCCAGCGGAAAGACCCTGGTAAGCCTTTGCGGTGCAATCCACAATCTGGTGGGCGGATCTGCAGACCTGGCTCCTTCCAACAACACAGTAGTTCCAGAGAACGGCGATTTCTCCAAGGAAAACAGAAAGGGAAGGACACTCCACTTCGGTATCCGCGAGCACGCAATGGGTGGTATTGCTAACGGCCTTATCCTTCATGGAGGCCTCCGTTCCTACTGCGCTACATTCATGTCATTCGCCGATTATCTAAGGCCGACAGTACGTCTTGCAGCCATCATGAAGATTCCTACAATCTTCATCCTTACCCATGACTCCATTTATGTTGGCGAGGATGGCCCGACCCACCAGCCGGTGGAACAGCTTGAATCGCTGCGTGTCATTCCTAATACACAGGTGCTCCGCCCAGGCGATGCACAGGAGACCGAGGTTGCATGGCAGATGGCTCTGGAGACACCGGACAAGCCTACCTGCATGGCTTTCACACGGCAGAATATCGTGGTTTACCCTAAAGACGACAAGAACTGGAAGAAGAATATGCACAAGGGTGCATACATTGTCAAGGATTGCAAGGGAACTCCTGATGTGGTTGTTGTTGCCACAGGTTCCGAGGTCTCCCTGGCTGTCGAGGCTGCCGCAAAGACAAAGAAGAAAGTACGGGTTGTCTCCATGCCTTGCCGCGAGCTGTTTGAAGCCCAGAGTGCAGCATTCAAGAATAAGCTTCTTCCGAAGGGAGTCCGCGTAGTTGTTGCAGAGTGCGGTGTTCCGACCGGCTGGAGAGGCTATGCACAGGATAAGGATATTCTGGGTGTAAAGACCTTCGGAGAGTCCGGAAAATATGCTGATGTAGCAGCTGCTTTCGGCTATACTGCCGACAACCTGGCAAAGATTATCAGCAGAAAATAAAAGAGGGCTTTTAGTGACAATTCCAAGTGCAGTCAAAGATTTTGCAGATATCGTATTCAAGGCTGGGTACGAGATTTATCTGGTGGGGGGAGCAGTACGCAATTTAAAGCGCGGTCTCCCTCCTGATGATTATGACTTCACTACAAATGCCACACCCCAGCAGATAACTGCCATCTTTAAAAAAGTTATTCCCACCGGCATCGAGCATGGCACTGTCACTGTGCTTTTCAAAGGTAACTCTTTCGAAGTCACAACTTATCGGATGGACGGCAAATACTCAAACTTCCGCCACCCCGACAGCATCACCTACTGCAACGACATCTACGAAGACTTGAAGCGGCGGGATTTCACTATCAACGCCATGGCCATTGATGTGAGGAATGGAAAGCTTATTGATGTCCATGGCGGTATGGAGGATCTTAAGAAAGGGATTGTTCGCGCCATCGGAAACCCTGACGAACGTTTTGCCGAGGATGGCCTCAGGATCTTAAGAGCCTGCCGTTTTGCCTCCCAGCTTGATTTCCAGATAGAGCCTGTGACACTTCAGGGAATGATTCACAACCGTGACCACCTTAAGAATATATCAAAAGAGCGGATCAGGGACGAACTTCTCAAGACCATGACAGCAGACCATCCATCCACTGCATTCCTCTATATGCAGAAGACAGAGATTCTTGAGTATGTGCTGCCTGAACTTCTGGAAGGGGTGGGTGTTGAACAGCGGGACAGACATCAGTTTGATGTGTTCCGTCATGCCCTCTACTCCTGCGATTTCATGGAGAAAGATCCGGTGCTCCGTATGGCGGCGCTGCTCCACGATATAGGCAAGCCAAGATGCTACAAGGTCAGGGACGGGGTCAACACCTTCTATGGCCACGAGAATGTGGGTGCAGAGATGGCCCATGAGATCTTGAAACGTCTCAAGTTCTCCAAAGCGGACGAGAACAGAATCTGTCATCTGATTAAAAACCACATGTTCCACTATACCGAGGACTGGACTGACGGTGCGGTACGGCGCTTCATAGCAAGGGTAGGGCTTGAGAACCTGTCGGATTTGTTCAAACTGCGGTTTGCAGACCGGGCAGGTGCAGCCGGGGACAAGACCTTTGCCTGCACACCCGAGGATATAGCTCTTTCCCGCAGGGTAGATGCCATTGTAAAAGAGACTCCGGCCCTCACACTCAAGGATCTGGCGGTGAATGGCCAGATGCTCCTTAAGGAGGCGGGAATACCAAAGGGGCCTTCCATGGGGCTGGTGCTTGATTACCTTCTTGAGGCAGTGATGGACGACCCTGCCATGAACACAAAAGAGACTCTCCTCAATCTGGGAAAAAATTTCTACGAAACTCGATTAAAGAGTGAATAATTGCCATGAAAATTGTTACTGTCGGAACTGTCTATGTAGATATCAAAGGTTATCCGGAGGGACAATTCTTCCCTACAGGGAGAAATGCCGGAGAAATAAAATATTTTCATGGCGGCGTGGCAAGAAATATTGCAGAAGATGTAGTCAAACTGGGCGAGGACTCCATTCTTGTAAGCCTAGTGGACAAAAGCGGCGCTGCCTCTGATGTGGTAAAGCATCTGAAAGAGGTGGGTATCAAGACCGATTATATAAAAGCCACAGAACATGGAATGGGCACCTGGATGGCTGTCTTTGACAGTGATAGAGAATTGTGTGCCAGCATATCTAATCGTCCCGAGCTTTTGCCTATATGTGATATCCTTGCATCAGATGAAGAACAGATCTTTAAAGATGCTGCCGGAATCTTGCTGGAGATAGATATAGACGAGCAGATTGTGGACCTTACCATGCGGCTGGCAGAAAAATATGATATTCCGGTTTATGCAGTCATTTCCAATATGACAATAGCAAAGGAGCGCATCTCTTATATCAAGAAGACAACCTGCTTTTTCTGCAACCGGTTGGAAGCAGGAATATTTTTTGATAAAAAGACACTGGCTTTATCACCCCAGGAAATGCTTGATCTGCTTAAGCTTGAGCTTAAAAGGATGGATATGCAGGCCATGGTGATCACAATGGACTCGGATGGGGCAGTCTTTGCAACAGCGGAAGGAGAGGCTGGCCTCTGCCCTGCATTGCCGATTACCGTGGTGGACAGCACTGGGGCTGGCGATGCATTTTTTGCAGGGACATCAGTAGGGCTTCTCCGCCGGTTGTCCCTTGCCGATGCATGTGCTTTGGGTACAGAGACTGCCGCAAAAGTTTTAAGCACAAGAGAAAATGTCTTGAAATAAGATGGCTTTCAGTCTATCTGATGCAGGTGCGCAGGGTCGGCCAGCACATTCTCGTACAGTGATTTATATTTGTCTCCGAACAGCTTCAAGGTGTGGCGCTTAAGAATAAGCTCCCGTCCTTTCTGGCCCATGTCCCAAAGCTGTGGAATCTCAACCTTTCTAAGGATGTCATAAAGCTCATCAGCCATGCCCGGGGTAAAGAGGTAGCCGGTCTCACCATCTGTCACGGTTTCGGGGTTGCCGCCGCATCGGGATGCTATAAGAGGGGTGCCGCTTGCCATGGTCTCAAGAGGGATGTAGGAGAAAGCCTCGTCCCACCGTACAGGAAGTACAGTTACATCAGAATTTGCATAGAACTGGCTTACTTCCTGCGGACTCTTGAGAAATCCCACCCAGTTTATGCAGGGATCGCCTTCGGTTTTCTTCATCAGGATAGGCTTAAGTGTGCCGTTGCCGATTATGTTGAGCCGTACCTTTCGCTCCAGAGAGAGCCGCCGCACCACGTCAATCAGCATGTCGATTCCCTTCTCTAAGGTAATCTGTCCTACAAAAGTAATCTCCAGCGTGTCATGGGGAGTGTACTCAACAGGCTTGAAGATTTCGGGATTGACGCCGGCATAGAGCAGCACGATACGGTCTTTAGGAATGCCGCCGATTTCTTCCAGCTGTTTTTTTACAAACTGGCTTATGGCTACATAACAGGTTGCGTTCTTAAAGTTCCGTTTGGTTATGTTGAAAAAACCATTCATAAATTTATCAACCATGTATTTCTTGGAGCCTATAGACATGTGGAAGGTACAGATAAGAGGTACATCCAGTTCCTGACGGAAACGTTCTATTGAAAAATCAAGGCGTCCTGATGGATGGTGGTGGTGGATGATGTCGGGCTGGAACTCCTTAAGCCGCTCCAGTACTTCATCCGGATGCTTTGCCCAGGGGATTATGCCGCCGATTAGCCAGGAATCAGGTTCGAAAACAGGAATCGCCTGCTTGGTCCACTTGGCCTCGCTGACCACCAGGGTCTCCTGGTTGATCTGCTCAAAATATCTATATATGTTCAGCGCGTAGGAGGCAATGCCCCTTATACCGCTGTGAATATGTGCAACTTTCATGTTGTTATAAGGATACCCATAAAAATGGCGGTTGTCAACTTTAGGGGTTTATTTTCTGAACACAGTGCCGTGCAGCAGGGCGATGAGTGTGCCGTCCTCGGTGGTGACAGGAACATCATACCGTGCTAATGTGCGTCCGCAGGAGGTCTCCTTTGCGGTGGCAGTAATCTTGCCGGAAGAGACTCCTTTGATAAAAGACATGGAGGTTTCGATGGAGACTGACACTTTCTCCCTTGAGTTGGCAGCGGATGCAAGGGCATAGTCGGCTAATGTGAAGAGCACGCCTCCCTGTATGACTCCTGCTCCGTTTAAGTGATCCTTGGTGATCTCCACCGATGTCTTGGCATAACCCGGCCCGATCTCATCAAGTGTAATGCCGCATAGATCCACGAACTTGTCTGCCTTCATCAGGTCAACTACTTTCTGGGGAACGTTGTCGATTTTCATATCTACCTCGCTGATTGAATAAATATCATTTTTTTATATATACTGTCTACCATGGATACAAAAGAGAATACTCAGTCTGTCCACTGGGCAGATATCACTGCAGACAAGATTATCAGAGAAAGAAAGCAGTTCTTGAACGACAAGAAGACAAAATATGTATGTGCCTCCGGTATCACTCCGTCGGGCACTGTCCACATCGGCAACTTCCGGGAGATCATCTCGGTGGAGCTGGTGGTCCGGGCATTGCGCCAGAAGGGAGCAGATGTCCGCTTCATCTATTCATGGGATGATTATGATGTGTTCCGCAAGGTGCCTAAGAATATGCCTAAGCAAGAAGAACTGGAGAAATATCTCCGCTTCCCTATAACTATGGTTCCAGACCCATGGGGAAAGGAATCCAGCTATGCCCGGGCCCACGAGGTTGAGCTTGAGGGACTGCTCCCGCAGGTAGGAGTATATCCTGAGTATCTGTACCAGGCTTCCAATTATCAGGCTTCCCGTTATGCAGAGGGTATGCGCAAGGCCCTGGAGAACAAGGCTGTGATCAAGGCTATCCTGGATGAATTCCGCACCACACCGCTTCCAGAGGACTGGATGCCTATCTCCATGTTCTGCGGCAAATGCCATAAGGACACCACTACAGTTCTCAGCTGGGACGGCGAGTGGGGCGTAACCTACCGTTGCGATTCCTGCGGCTGCGAGGAGACTGTAGACCTCCGCACCACCTCTATTGCAAAGCTTCCTTGGCGTATCGACTGGCCGATGAGGTGGGGTGTAGAGGGCGTGGACTTCGAGCCTGCCGGAAAAGACCATCACTCCGAGGGAGGTTCCTTCAGCACAGCAAAGGGAATAGCCCGCAAGGTATACAACCATGAGCCACCTGTCACATTCCAGTATGACTTCTTAAGCATCAAGGGACGGGGCGGAAAGATATCATCCTCCAGCGGCGAGGTCATAAGCCTGCGGGATGTACTTGAGATTTACCAGCCCGAGATTGTCCGCTACATGTTTGCAAGCACACGGCCAAACACAGAGTTTGCAATTTCCTTCGACCTGGATGTTCTCAAGATCTACGAGGACTACGACAAGTGCGAGCGCATCTACTTCGGTGTTGAGAAGGTGAACGACAAGAAGGCAGAGAAAGAGAAGAGAATCTACGAACTTTCCCAGGTAGGCGATGTGCCTGCGGTGATGCCATACCAGATTCCTCTGCGTCACCTGTGCAACCTGCTGCAGATCCACAACGGAAACATTGACGAAGTTATGTCTCTGCTGGACATCAAGGACGAGAGCCAGGTACCACGGCTCCGCAACCGTGCAGAGTGCGCATGGCGGTGGATCACCACCTTTGCACCGGAGGATTTCCGCTTTGCCCTCAAGACACCGGGCGAGGAACTTGCAGCAATAGACGATACTGCGAAAACAGTTCTGCAGCAGGTCTCTGCTGTGATTGAGAACCTTGATAAATATGACGAGAAATCTCTGGCCGAAGAGCTGTATGCAGTTGCAGAAAAAGCAGGCATGGACTCAAAGGATATGTTCACCTTGTTCTACAATGTCCTCATCGGCAAAGAGAAGGGGCCACGCCTTGCAGGCTTTATCAAGACCTGCGGCAAGGAGAAAGTGCTTCCTATCCTCAAGGCATACTTCTGATTAATTTCAGGCAGGGATTGTGATGGTGAATACTGTCCCTTTCCCTGTCTCCGATTCTGCCCCGATTTCCCAGTTGTGTGATTTGATTATGCTCTTAACTATGGCCAGTCCCAGGCCATGTCCCATCTCACGCCTTGATCCGGTGCCGCGGTAGAACAGCTCAAATATATTTTTAAGCTCTTCCTTGCCGATTCCGATGCCGTCATCCTCTATCTGGATCTTATAGCAGCCAGATCCTTGGAATGCACGGAGCACCACAGTACCCCCTTCCTTTGAGTACCGGATTGCGTTGCTGAAAAGGTTCTCGAAGCATCGTGTCATAAGCTTCTCGTCTATCTGCACAACTGCATCCTTGGGCAGATCGATCTCGGCCTTGAAAGTATGCTTGAGTATGGTGGTGGCCTCGGAACCCCGTTTTGCTATCTCCTCCACAAAGGATTTAAGATTCACATCCTGCCAGGTTGTACGCCATTCCCCTGTATCCACTTTGATGAAGTCGATAAGGTCGTTTATCAATCCTTCCAGATCGTCGGCTTTCTTAAGGATAATCTCTGCATACTGCTTCCGCTCTTCAGGGGATGCAGGAATCTCGTCATACAGCGCCTCAACATAGCCGCGTATCAGTGCCAGCGGTGTCTTTAAATCGTGGGAAATACCCATGATGAAGCGGGCCTGCTTGTCCCTGTTCTCCTTTACAGCCAGCCGCAGCTCATTCAGCGATTTGGTCAGGGAAATTACCTCGTTGCTTCCGCGCACCTCTATAGGCTTGTCCAGTTCGCCCCGGGTAACCCGCTTGGCTGCATCCTCCAGTACTGTGACCGACTTGGCGATAGACCTGGTTATCATGGTTATGATGACAATACAGAACAGAAGTATGATAATAGAAATGATCGTGACTGTGTTTACATAGTGCTCCATCCGCGGTCTGAACTGTCTTTGCACCTTTTCCGACCTGATGAATGTGACCAGAGTGCTGTTCTTAAGGTGGGGCGGGGTAGTCATCTGGAAGAAGTACCGCTCGGAGTTGTCCATAGAATATTTAAGCAGGTTCTGCTCATCAATCTTCATTCCCCGTCTGAACTGTTCTATTGTGGAATAGAGCACCTCCATGGTGGCCCGGTCAAATACTGCCACCTCCATGTTGGGCTGTCTGTGGGCTATGAAGTTTCTTATCCTCTCCCAGTCCTCTTCCGATGTCAGCTCCTGATGTTCCTGAAAAATCTCGTTATAAGAGGGGACTTCGTAAGTCATCTCCTGCCGCTGGTGGAACATGACCCAGTAGGATGCCATAAGCACCACAGGTATTATGATTATGCCGGAAAGAAGAAGGAAACTCTGGGTCTTTATCTTCATTTATTAAGCTCCTCGTCCGGTACAAACCGGTATCCCATGCCATGCACTGTCTCGATGAAATGGGGTGCCGCCGGGTCTGCCTCCAGCTTTTTCCTAAGCCGCTGCACATAGACTGCCACTGCGGTAAGGTCGCCGAATTCGCTTCCCCATACCTTGCGGTAAATTTCCTCCGGTGTGCTGGTCTTTCCTTTTGAGTTGATAAGATAAAGGAGAATATCAAATTCCTTGGCCGAAAGGTGGATGCGCTCATCTCCCTTCTTAAGCAGGCAGGATTCTGTGTTCAATGTGTAAGGTCCGAACTGGATTATGTTCTTTGATGAGCTGGAGACACCGTTCTGCTTTCTCCGCAGCAGGGCCCGTATCCGTGCCATGAGCACCTTTGGAGAGAAGGGCTTGGTCACAAATTCATCTGCGCCGTATCCCAGGGCCATTATGATATCCTCGTCCGAATCCCGGGCCGATACAATCAGAACAGGACAGTCAGACTGCTTATGGTAGATGTTGAGGAACTCAAAGCCGTCCATGCCGGGGAGGTTTATATCCAGCAGGATAAGGTCTGGGGTGGCAGTCTTAAGGTATTCCAATGCGGCCTCGGCATTGTCAAAGACAGCGGTATCCATCCCTTCCCGCCTGACATACAGCTGGATAAGGTCAGACATCTCTTTAATATCTTCAATGATGACAACCGATGCTTTCATACAAGCCTCCCTCTATCATACTACCCTAACTTTTCCCAAAAACCAACAATTTCTGACAGATATAACAAAAAATTATCTTTTTTTCATAAATATTTTATAGTATTGTGCCAGTAATTATAGTATAGTAAACTTGTGAAAAAATATGTTTGTCTGCTTCTGCTACTGATTTTATTCCTCTTTTCCTGCTTCGGAGAGACAGTTCTTACTGTCGACAGCGCGGTCCAGATGGCACTGGAGAATAACCGCAGCCTCAAGCGTCAGGAAATATCTTTCATGGATAAAGAGCGGACTGCCAAGAACCGCTGGAACGTGTTCCTCCCCGACATCACAGCATCTGCCGGAATAAGCCGGGGCAATGAGATTCTCAAGAACTCACCCGAGGCAAAGTGGGGCGGCAGGGTAAGCGGTGCCATATCTATCACACTGGGAACCGATATTCCCCATAAGATGAACCGCATTAAGGAAGAGTATGCGGCAGGCAATATAGATTATGAAGTTGCACAGCGGAACCTTGAGGTGACTGTGCGCCAGGGTTTCTACGAACTTCTTTTTGTAAAGAAGGATATGGAGCTGGTGCAGAGCAACCTGGAGACAAACAAGAAGCGGTATGACCAGGCAGAGGCCCGGTACAAGGGCGGTCTTGCCCCGGAGCTGGATGTGCTTAACTCCTGGCTTGCATGGAGCAAGCTGGTGCCTACATACGATACCCTCACCACCAATTATGAGCGCAAGCTGGATCAGCTTAAGATAACTTTAGGCATACCCGCAGACGAGGACGTTGTCCTTCAGGGTGATGTGGAGGCTATGATTCCAAAAGAGTTTGATCTTTCCTCCATTCCCGAAGAGTACGAGACACCCGAGCTCAGAAAGCTTAAGGCAAGCCTTAATGTTGCAGAGAGCAGCCGGAAGGAACTCCGCGGATCTTCCCTTATGCCCGAGATATCCCTTGGCTGGAGCATCACCCCTACATGGGACGACCTTTCACAGTCAGACCAGTATGTGGACAGAGGTTCTTTAAGCGCCACCATCATGTGGCATCTGGATAACCTTATCCCCAATTCCTCCGGCAACCTTAAGATAAAACAGCTGGAAGACAATGCTGCTAAAATCCGCCTGCAGATTGCAGAAGAGGAAGAGGACAGCATAAGCCGTGTGGAGAATCTGGTGCGCCAGATCAAGAATCAGCAGGCAAGCGTGAAGACACTGGAGATGACCAGGGATGTGGCAGAAAAGACTCTTTCCCTTACAGAAGAGGCATATAATTTTGGAACCAAGGATATGCTTGATGTAAGCGATGCCCAGCAGACAGTGCGCAACGCAGAACTGGACATACTTGCGAAAAAATTTGATATCTACTGCTCTCTCCTTGAGCTTGAATATACATTGAATCTAACATTCGGAACATTAGGCAGGTGACTATGTCAAAGAAGCTTTTATTAATCCTTTCAATTCTTTCGGTAGGAATTATTCTGACAACAGTCTCCTGTAAAAAGAAGGAAGAGGCCGCTGCCCCTGTGAACAGAGAGCGTGTCTATGCAGTTGTCACCCAGCCTGCTTCGGTGGCCACTCTGCAGGACAGCATAGAGATAAACGGCGAGGTTGATGTAAAGACCAATATCGCAATCTACCCTGAGATCGGCGGCAAGCTGGTTTCACTCAAGGTAGAGGTGGGCGACCGGGTGCAGAAGGGGCAGGTCATTGCAACTGTGGATCCATCCAGACCCGGCTATAACTATGTAATGAACCCTGTCAAATCCACAATATCAGGCGTTGTGACCCAGGTTGTCTCCCGGGTGGGCACCACCGTGACAACCGGCACCAGCATAGTGACAGTAGGCGATATCGACAACCTGGTTATTCATGCGAATATCCCGGAACGGAATGTGGGAGAGCTTAAGAAAAATCTTTCAGCCGATGTATTCTTCCCTGCATATCCAGACACTCCATTCAAGGCCCATATCACCTGGCTTTCTCCGGTGGTGGATCCCGCATCCAGAAGCAAGCAGATAGAGCTGACCCTGGATAAGAAAGATTCCCGGATCAATACCGGTATGTTCCCTAAGGTAAAGCTTTACACCACTATTTATGAAGGTTACATAGTTGTTCCGGATGATGCTGTGGTTACCCGCGCGGGCCAGGATTATGTATTTGTCATCATGCAGAACGCAGAAGGCAAGGAAGTTGCCCGCCGTGTCCCGGTTAAAAAGCTTATCACTATAGAGAATGACACTATTATTTCCGAAGGCCTTTCGAAAGGCGATATGATAGTTGTTGACGGAATGGATGTCCTTGTGGACGGTGCCAGGGTCAACAGAGTGGAGAAGTAGGAAACCAATATGAGTGTCTCCCGCCTGGTTGTAAGCCGACCTGTACTTTTCACCATCATCTTCGTAGTCCTCACCGGTCTGGGGCTCTTCTTCTATGCCGACCTTCCTGTAGAGATGATGCCGGAGATCGAATACCCTATGATCACGGTCATAACAACTTATTCAGGTGCAGCGCCAGAGTCGGTTGAGAAAAGTATAACCAAGCCTATAGAGGAGGTTCTTACCAGCGTGACTGGTGTCAAGGAACTTACCTCCACCTCCCAGGAAGGACGCAGCCGTGTAATGCTGGAGTTCGACTTCGGCACCAACCTGGATGCTGCCACCAACGATATCCGCGACAAGCTGGACCGGGTAAAGCGCAGCCTGCCGGACGATGCCGACACCCCTTTAATCCGTATATTCAACTCATCATCAATGCCTATTATGCGTCTTGCAGTACGGGGCGACCGGGATCTGGGAGAGCTCCGCTACATTGCAGAAAACCGTATCGAAGACCGGCTTTCCCAGGTGGAGGGAGTAGGCGATGTAAGCACATACGGCGGCCAGGTCCAGGCAGTCCAGGTTGAGCTTGAGCAGAACCGCCTTGATGCCTACGGAATAACAATTGCTTCTATAAAAAGTTCACTCAGCAAGCAGAACATGGAGCTGGGCGGCGGAGATATAGAGGGGAGCACCAAGGAGTATCTGGTCCGCACCACAGGCGAGTTCAAGAATGTTGAAGAGATAGCCCAGGCTGTAGTGGCTGTCAGGGGCGGAACACCGATTCATCTTTATGACTTAGGAAAAGTATACATGGGGCATAAGGATAAGACTTCCATTGCCTCTGTAAACGGAGAGCCGGGTGTCTATGTCTCTATCCAGAGAGCCACAGGTGCCAACATAGTCCAGGTTGCCGACGGTCTTTATAAGAAGATTGAAGAGCTCAAGGATTACCTTCCCGAGGATATAAACCTGATTATCATCAGAGACGACAGCACCGAAATCCGCGACACCCTTTCCGAACTCAAGACTACAATGCTCCAGGGGCTCTGTCTTGTAATATGTGTCCTCTTTGTATTCCTCCGCAGTGTCCGGAGTACAGTAATCATAAGCATATCGCTGCCGGTGGCGGTTCTTATAACTATATTTGCCATGTATCTGTGCGGCTTTACACTGAACATGATGTCTATGACAGGCCTTATCCTTGGCCTTGGTATGATTCTTGATGCCTCCATAGTTGTGCTTGAGAATGTATACCAGCATCTGGACAGGGGCGAAACCGGAAAAG
>JAFZIU010000079.1 GCA_017554185.1 Spirochaetia bacterium | reverse complement strand
TATATATTACTTTAAAATGTGATATAAATCAATGATAAGAAATCTTTTAATATAAGGTGGCGGTGCAGTTCTTTCCCGATATCTCGGCCAGGGCGTAGTGCCCTTCTCTGTACGAGCCCGGGTTGACAACTGTGGTCTGCCCTATCTTGAATATGCCGGCTGCCTCGTGTATATGGCCGCTCAGGCACAGCACAGGGCTGTTTTTCCGCAGGTATTCTGTAAGCTTTTTGCTCCCCACATGCATAACTTTCATCACTGTGTCCCCTGCCCCGTACGGCGGCTGATGGGAGATGATGATGTCGGGTGCCTGGCTGAAGGAACGGAGCACATCCACCAGGTCGTTCTCGGACCATGTATTCGGTGTAGGCCGCGGGGTGTGGAGAGAGCCTCCGATTCCAGCCAGCACATAGCGCTCTTGCCCCTTGCTGAAATCAACGCACTTGCCCTGTATGGAGAGTCCTTTTCCTGCAAGGATGCCGTCCAAGTCCGGGGTGTCGCAGTTGCCGCACACCATATAAGTGGCCGGGTTCAACGATGCCAGCTTCTCTGCAACCCGGAGTCCTTCCGCTGTGGGGAGGAACATGGTGAAATCCCCGGCGCAGAGCACCAGGTCGGCCTCTGCCAGCTTATCTTTTATAGAGTCGAAATTGTCGTTGCCATGGATGTCAGAGATAAGGAAAAGCTTCATGCATCCTCCTGGTAGAGGACAGAGTTCTTCTCGGTCTCGAACACCTCCACCCCTTTCATGCGGAGGCCGGATGGAAGAAGAGCCTTGAGGGAATCGAAGATATAGCGGCTTATGTTCTCGGCACTGGGCTCAAGCTCTGCAAAGTATGGGGTGGCATTCAGATCGTGGTGATCCAGGTTCTCCAGCACAGTTTTAAGGTGCTTTTTAAGGATGGAGAAATCGATGAGCATTCCCCCTTCGTCCAGCTGTGCGCCAGACACATAGACCTTGACCCTGTAGTTGTGGCCATGGGGGTTCTCGCACTTGCCGTGATACTTCCTGAGATAATGGGCCGCCGCAAACCAATCCTCCACGCAGACTGTATACATTATTCCCTCCGAACCTTGAAGATTTCTACTAATACTGATAACATATTATACATGAAAAAACTATCGGATTTGCTGAAACATTGCAATATTGATGAAATAATTGGTTCTGTGGACAAGGATGTGGCCGGAGTGACCTACGATTCCCGCCGTGCTGACAGGGATTTTGCATTCTTTGCCTTTGACGGCATCCACACCGACGGCAATAAATTCATCGGCTCTGCCATTGAAAAGGGAGCCACTGTCATATTCTCTGCAAAAATGCCACAGGAGAGGTCAGAAGGGGTCACCTACATAACCTGCAGCAATATCCGGAGAACTATGTCGGCCTTTGCCTGCGCCCTCTACGACGACCCGTCATCAAAGCTCAAGGTGATAGGTGTAACCGGCACCGACGGCAAGAGCTCATCCATCTATTTCCTCTACCAGATGCTGAACAAGCTGGGAGAGAAGACCGGGTTCCTCTCCACTGTCGCCTACTCCGACGGCGAGGCAATAGCCAAAAACCCATACAGACAGTCCACCCCTGAATCCTCCGAAGTCATGATGATACTGGACGAAATGGTGCAGAAGGGGTGCAGGTACGCTGCCCTGGAATCCACATCCCACGGCCTTTCGGAACGCACCATGCGCCTTATCGACGTGAAGTACCAGGCCGGAATACTCACAAACATCACCCACGAGCATCTTGAGTTCCACGGCACCATAGAAAAATATGCCGACGATAAGGCCAACCTGTTCCGAAAGGCCAGCCTGTTCAACATTGTGAATGCAGCCGACAGGTTTGCACCCCATTTCACCGAGGTTTCCAAGGTGCCGGTCTACCGCTATGCACTGGACCCAAGTTCGGCCAAGGATCTTGACATCTATCCGACAGATATAGAGGCCGACAACAGCGGCACCAGCTTCAAGCTCATGTACGAAGGAAAGGCCTATCCATGCCGCATCAACATACCTGGGCTCTTCAATGTGGAGAACTTTATGGCCACTGCCCTGGCTGTGATAAAGATAACAGGAATTGCACCGGAGAAAGTGTTTGCCCTCAGCAGCGGAATCAAGTCTGTGAAAGGAAGGATGGAAGTTGTTGATATGGGACAGGACTTTGATGTGATTGTGGATTACGCCCACACACCGGGTGCCTTCACCAAGCTGTTCCCCATGATGAGAGCAGCCTGCAAGGGCCGCCTTATGGCTGTGTTCGGATCGGCCGGGGAGCGGGACACCGAGAAGCGCCCTATCCAGGGCCAGATTGCCTCAAAGTACTGCGACATCCTTATCCTTGCCGACGAGGACCCGAGGGGCGAGACAAGCATGGATGTAATCGATGATATTGCAGCAGGGGTTGTGCCGGAGTTCGACAAGAACAACCTGTATAAAATTCCAGACCGGGTACAGGCCATAGAGAAGGCAGTATCGCTGGCAAAGAAAGGGGACACCATACTCCTTTTAGGAAAGGGGCACGAGTCAACCATCATCTATAAGGATGGTCCTATTCCTTGGGATGAGCGGACTGCCGCAGAGAATGCTTTAAAGAAACTTAGATAATTCCGCGTCTTGCGTTGGTAAGCCGGGCTCTTAGCCTTATGATGGCCTTGGTATGGAGCTGTGACACACGGGACTCTGTTACAGCAAGAACCCTGCCTATTTCCTTTAAGGTAAGCTCCTCGTAATAATAGAGCACCAGTACTTTCTTCTCCTTCTCCGGAAGTTCCTTGATGGCCTCGGCAATTATTCTCTTCATCTCTTCCTTCTCAACTATCACCTCTGGATTCATGCTGGAAGGAGCCTCAAGACTGTCCATAAGGGAGACCTTGTCATCCCCCTCTTTGTTGCTTCTTAAGTCATTAAGGGAAAGAATTGATGTACAGCTTACTTTATAAACAGCTTCCTGATAATCTGCCGTAGAGATCTTCATGCATTCTGCCACTTCCTCGTCTGTTGCAGCACGGCCCAGCTTCTCCTCGGTGATCCTGACAGCCTCTTCAATCTCCCTGGCTTTCTGCCGCACAGAACGGGGCACCCAGTCCAGGGTCCGGAGCTCGTCAATGATAGCACCATGGATACGGGTTATGGCATAGGTCTTGAACTTGACATTCTTATCGGGCTCGAACTTCTCCACTGCATCCATAAGGCCTACGATACCGCAGTTGACCAGGTCGCCGAAATCTACACTGGGGGGCATTCCTATAGAGAGCCTGCCTGCAACATACTTGGCAAGCGGAGCATATTTGCTCACTATTTTATTACGCAGCTCAATCGATTTTGTCTTTTTATATTCAGCCCAGATTCTCTGTTCTTCTTCCAGGTTTTCTATAACTGGTTTCTTAATGTTCATATTACCTCTCTATACTGCATCAAAACCTTCAAGAAATTCAAGCACCCTGTCACTCTTCGCACTCTCTATACCCGAGGTGACCTTCTGTCCCACCGTAATGTAGGCAAGGCTTTTCCCTGTCTGCTGCAGGGCGCTTATTATGTTTCCAGCATGATATGTCTCGTCCATCTTCGTGCATATCACTGCATTGAAGTTCAACATGTTGAACTGTCCTATTATCTCAAACAGGTCAGATGTCTTGGTGGTTGCACTCACTGCAAGAAGTTTCTCCACCTCCCTTCCACATCCGCCCAGAATATCGCCTACCGCAATAAGGGCCTTTGAATCCCTTGGGTTGCGGCCCACTGTATCCACTATTATCCTGTCTGCCTTGGAGCTCCACAGCTCTATCTGCTGTCTCATGCCTGCAGGGTTTCCCACTGTGACCACCGGGACATTCATGCCCGATGCAAGTGCCGTGATCTGAGCCTCGGCCCCTATCTTATACTTGTCGGTGGAGATAATTCCCACCCTTTTTCCAGCCTTGAGAAAACTGGCCGCAAGCTTTGCCACCGTTGTGGTCTTGCCCACACCCGAAGGCCCTATCACCGCAGTGATGGCTGGAATGAATAAATTCCTGCTCTGATATGTGGCAATATCACCACATATTAAATCCCGGGTCTGCTTTATCACATAGCCCCAGCTTTTAAGGCTCTCCTCGTGGGATGACTTCTCAAGCCCTGATGTAATCCTCTTGATATATGACGAGGAGAAATCGTTCTTCTCAAGCAGCTCTGCAAGCTTCTGCAAGGACTCGGGAACTGCTCCGGAACTGCTGTTCTGGAATACGGAATCGCTTACATATCCGGTGACACACCACCCTTCCCGCTGGCCAAAGCCCAGTATGCCTCCAAGCATCACTTTCTTGCGGTTCATGATGTGGATATGCTGACCATATTTCTGCCGGATACTCTCCAGAAGAGCATTGTAATCCAGCCCCGATTCCTCAAAATATTCCATCAGTTGTCCTGTATCTCCACCTGCCCATAGAATTCATTCTTTACGCCCTCTGCAAGCTCCAGCACCGACATTACACAGAGCTGGGGAACTGCCCGCTTTACTATAGGGCGCGACTGCTCCATGCACAGGAGCACCGGCTTAAAGCCTTTTGCCTGAATCTCGGATGCCATCTTAAGGGCAGAGGCTGCCAGTTTTTTCTCAAATTCAATATCCAGAGTCTTTGACTCCGAAATAGTCTGCTCAAGATCAGGTGAAAGTGTGATTACATGGAGCTGCCTGTCCTTGGAAAGCTGTGATGCTGTGATCTGCCTTGCCAGTGCCTGCCGTGTCTTTTCGGTAAGGAAAGTTATATCCTTTGACTTAGGAGCAGCGTCGCACAGTGCCTCCAGAATAGTGACCAGATCACGGACAGAGACCTGCTCCTTGAGAAGGTTCTGGATAACCTTGTGTATCTCGCCCAGGGATAGAAGCCCCTTGACCTCGTCCACCACTGCAGGGGCACTCTTTGAAACCTCGTCCAGCATGGCAGAAAGCTCCTGCCTTCCCAGGAGTGTGGGGGCATTCTGTTTGATAACCTCGGTAAGATGAGTGATGATAAGGGAAGGAACATCGGAGATAAAATATCCCTTGGCACCTGCAGACTCTTTCTCGTTCTCAGGAATCCAATAGGCCCGGCTGCCGGAAACAGGCTCTTTTACAGGTTCCCCGTCCAGTTCAGGGCACACCCCGTCAAAGTCAACAGCCAGGTATCTTCCCATCCGCACCGAAGCGCGGTCTGCCTCTATATCCCTTATTTTTATGCAGTATTCCGACCTGCCCAGCTTAAGATTATCATTGATACGGACCTTAGGGGCGGCAAAGCCCAGATCAAGAGCCACCTGGTTCCGGAGCCCAGTTATCCTGTCAAGAAAATCATTCCCGCCGCTTACAAGGGGAACTAAAGCAGCCCCGAACTCCAGGGAAATAGGATCCACCTTCTGCACTGCAGGAATAGTTATGGTACGCTCCCGCTCGCTCTTCTCCCCAGAATTGCTTTCTTCGCTGCCTTCCTCTCTGGCTGCACCCATGTCGTGCCGCATCCTTACTCCTGCCACAAATGCAATCACTGCCAGAGGAAGAAGCACATACCAGGCCCGGTGGAAGCCTGGAACTATGGAAAGGAACAGGGCAAAGAATCCTGCAATAAGGAACACGCCCGGCTCTTTGGCAAACTGCTTTGAGAACTCGGATGCAAAGCTGTCGGTTGATACCGAACGGGTAACAATCATGGCTGTTGCAGTGGATATAAGGAGTGCCGGGAACTGGGTCACAAGGCCGTCGCCTATGGTAAGGGTTGTATAGTTCCTCACTGCATCGCCGAACAGCTCGTTCTTGAAGCAGATGCCCACCACAAGGCCTCCGAATATGTTCACCAGTGTTATGAGTATTCCCACCTTGACGTTTCCAGATACAAACTTGGAGGCACCATCCATGGCAGAATAGAAGTCAACCTCCTGCCTGAGGGCAGCTTTTCTCCTCATTCCTTCCTCGGGGCTTATGGCACCGCTTGAGACCTGGGAATCGATGGAGAGGTTCTTCTGAACCATGCCGTCCAATGTGAACCGGGCTGCAACCTCGGCAGACCTGGTGGCACCACGGGTGATAACCACAAGCTGAACAGCAATGAGGATAACGAAAATGATGATGCCGATGACCAGCGACTCGCTTCCGGCACCGCCCACTACAAACCGTGAGAACGCCCGGATGATACGGCCGTCAAAGGCTGCTCCCTTGAGAAGGATAAGCCTTGTCGATGAAATATTGAGTCCCAGCCCGAAGACTGTGGCAATAAGGAGCAGTGTGGGAAATATGGAGAATTCAGAGGGCTTTTTTGAATAGAGGACCATAAGGATTATGGCAAGGCTCCCCATGAGGTTAAGGGCCATGAAAGCATCCAGAAGCGGGGTCGGGAGCGGTATGAGCATCATAGCCACCACCACGATGATCCCTATTGCTATGAAATAATCCTTTTTGCCTCTTCCAGTATTGCTTGTCATATTATCTCCTTTCCTCACCCATCTTATCTGCCAGCATATCCTTCACCACAGGATCTCCATTCTCCTGCTTCATCTCCTCAAGCACTTCCCGCCGGGTCATCTTGAGGGATTCGGCATAGAATATGCGCTCAAACATATATTCAACAACAGCCAGGGCCAGAAGCGCCAAAGCAACCTCGGCCAGCAGCTTGACCGCCATGGCGGCAAGTGTCTTGGCGCTCCCTTCCAGCTGGGTGTCCAGCATTGCACACACCTTCGGCAGCTCGGCTCTGATGCCAAAGACTAAAACCAGGGCTGCAGCTACAGTCTTTATAAGAGCGTGCCCCAGCTGGAAGCCGGTACGCCGGCTGCTGTGCTGCCGCCGCAGGCGGTCCCACCGGGGCCGCAGGGGTTTCCAGGAGAACTGGAAACCCACCTGGGCAAGCTCTGCCGCCAGTGCTGATACAAACACCACCAGGAGAAGAGGCAGCACTGACTTGCAGAAGCTGCCCAGGGCGGCGGCAGCGAGTCTGGCATACCCTGCTTCATCCTGGGCTGCATACTCCACACACTGGCCCAAAAGCCACTTAAGCTCTGCAACCATGCGACTGCCCCAGAAGGGCATGAACACAACTGCAGCCAGGACCGAAACCACTGCAGTAAGCTCGCCGCTCCGGGCAACACGCCCCTCCTGCCTTGCCTTCTTGATCTTGCCGGGGGTGGCTTTTTCTGTCCTGCCCTCATTCTCGGGAGCGTAGATGTCCATATCGGTCATGATGCGCCTCCAGATTTAAGAAGATCAGAAACAGCATAAAAGCCGTAATCCATAAACCGACCCAAGCTATCCATAAGAACGGGCAGCACCAGAGCCAGAATAAGCAGCCCAACGCCCATAAATAGAGGCCATGCCCCAGGAAAAAAGTTTATCTGGGGTGTAAGGCGGGCCAGAAAGCCAAGGGCCAGGGTCATAATAAGCAGTACTCCAACCACGGGGAGAGCCATTACCACAGCCTGGGCAAACATATCGGAAAGCCCTGTAACCAAAAGCTTTGCCATACCATTCTTGCACTTTAGAATATCAAGGGCAGTCATGGACTTGAACGAAGCACTCACTCCCATGTAGAACACCTTATAAAACCCTGCCGCAGACACAAACACTGCCATGGCAGCCACGTTCATAAGGTTTTCTGTCTCGATCTTTATGGAGATCATGCCGGCGGCAGCGACACAGACTGTATAGATAATCTGAAGGAAGAATCCGATGACTACACCTATAAGGGCCTCCCCCATCAGCATTGTCCAGAATAGAAGACCTTCCATGCTGCTGTCATATCTTTCAACCATGGTGGGAGCAACCACATAGGCGGTAAGGAGGGCAAGGGCTGCCTTGACTGCCACAGGCAAGCTGCGGCTTCCCAAAAGAGGGGCCGACAGTATGAGGGCAAATATCCTGGCAAACACCAGGAAATAAAGCTGCGGGTGCTCTCCAATCCAAGCCATCTCTACTTCACCATCCTTGGAATAAGGCGGAAAACTTCCAGAGCAAACTGCTGCATGGAACCGAACATCCACGATCCGAAAAGAAGCACCACAACAAGTACAATCAGAATCTTAGGAACAAAGGACAAAGTCTGCTCCTGCACCGAGAATGCGGCCTGTATAATGGAGATGATAAGCCCCACTAAAAGGCTTGTCAGGAGGATGGGGGCAGAGACCAGAAGAACCTGTCCCAGTGCGTGCCTTAATAAATATGCAGCTGTTCCTGTATCCATCATCTACCTCTACATCACAAAGCTTGAGAGCAGCTGCCCCACAATCAGATTCCAGCCGTCCACCAGAACAAAGAGGATAAGCTTGAAAGGTAGCGAAACCATTGCAGGAGGGACCATCACCATGCCCAAGGACATAAGGGCAGATGCCACAATCATATCTATCACAATGAAAGGAATGAACAGCAGTATTCCTATCTTGAACGCTATAGTAAGCTCGTTGAGGGCAAAGGCCGGCACCAGTACATAGGTGGGAACCTCCGAGAGGTTTGCAGGCTTAGGAAGACCTCGCATGCTCATGAAAAGCCTTATGTTGTCGGGATGGGCCTTGAGCTGGTTGTACATGAAAAGCCTTAAGGGCTGCTCTGCCCTGGAATACATCTCCTGAGCATCGATCTGCTCCTCGGAGAAGGGTTTGAAGGATTCGTTGTAGATATTCTCGAACACAGGCCACATGACAAAGAGTGTAAGGAATATGGCAAGCCCCAGAATAAGCTGATTGGGAGGGGTGTTCTGGAGCGACAGTGAACGCTTTACAAAATCCAGCACCACTGCAATGCGGATAAAGCAGGTGGTGAGGAGCAGCACCGAAGGGGCAACTGCAATCACAGCCAGAAGCAGAAGCAGCTTTATGGAAGATGCCATTTCCTTGTTTGAGCCGGCATCCTTGACATTTATCTCTATGGACGGGATGGAGACACCATCCTTCTTCTCTTTCTCCTGGGCAGATGCAAAGGCGGGGAGCAGGATTGCAAGCACAAGGAAAAGCAGGACTATCTTTCTCATTCTTCCTGCTCCTTTTTGTCCAGCTCTGCCAGAAGCTGTACAGAATGGTCTGCAGTTCCCACCAGGAACCTGCGCCCTTCCACCTCGATTATGTGGACTATCCTTCCGGGAGCCAGCACCTTGGTGGCCTCAACCTTTATCTGCTTATCATCTGCCTGGATGAACCTGGGATGAACCTTCTTAAGCAGATGGAGAACTCCATAGACTGCCCCGATCACAAGGGCCAGGACCAGAAGGGTGCGGAAAATATCCCAGAATCCGAAACCGCCGCCCGAAGCAGCAGGTGCACCGCTGTCAGGTATGACCAGATCCTGCTCTGCAGGGCCGGCAAATACCGCTCCAGCGCATATCAACAAGAGAGAAATAATAATCAGTATCGAAATGTTTTTCACGTCCCCTCCCAGAGATTTAAAACATATCTTAAATCGAAATCAGAGCAGCTTCTTTATACGCACTCCTAATCTTTTATCAATCACAATAACCTGTCCCTCGGCCTTAAGCTGACCTGCCACCATAAGGGGCACAGGACTCAGCCGAGGCCGGTCCAGAACCAGAAGATCCCCGGCATCCAGAGCAAGGACCTCCTTCCAATGGCGCTTTGTAGTACCAAGCAAGGCTGCAACTGCAGGTGTCCCGCTGTCCTGACCCTCGTACCGGCATAAAATGCTGGCCGCCACCGAATCGCCCACTGCGCCGCTCTGCGCCAGGCAGAAAGCCTTTTTCCCGGCCCTCACCATAAGCCCGCCTTCAGGTGGTGCCACACAGACAACATCACCTATTCCAAGCTGCCCGGCTTCTTCTGCATCCAGGCTGGAACTGCCCATCTCCACCGACAATGTCACATTCCCGTCGGAGTCAAATGCATTCTTAAGGACAGCTTCGGCTGCATCAAGGTCAGAGTCGGGTATGCAGACATACATCTTGCGCCAGCTCTTGTCCCAGCTTACATTAAGCACTGCCAGAAGCAGCATCTCCTTACCTGACGGGAAAGCGGACTCAGAGAAATACTCTGCCATGCTGTCCCTGACCAGGTCTTTATCGCTGCCCCACCGCCAGATGCTGTTAAAGCAGTCTGCAACCTTATCCATAAACGAGGCTGCCACAGCCTGCTCCACATCGGAGAAAGGCCGGTTTTCCACAGTCCCTTTGCCATCGCCCCCCAAAAGGGTTTCCAGAATGGAAAAAGCAAGCTGCCGCTCCAGGACAACTGCCATGGTGCAGCCCGCTCCATGCAGGACTGCAGCAGGTGATGTAAGAACCGCATCTGTCAGGTCCTGCGCCACACAGGAAGATATCTCTTCTGCCTGTACAACCACCCTCTTTCTGAGTGCTCTGGTAAGCAGATCTGAGCTGGATGAGGCAAATGCATTAATGAAATCAGAGACTGCTGTCCGCATATTTGGTAAATATTTTATCAAATATAGAGTAATTTTGCAAACATTTTTATTAATTATTTATATTTAATCAGGCAAAGGCATCCAGCAGTCTGGAACTGGAGTTGGGATACATGACCTTAAGCCATTTCTCCTTCACATCCGAGCCGGCAGAGGATGGCTCTATCTGGGGCTTCTCCTCTTCTCCCACATGAATGTTGAGTGATGATATGATAAAGTGGTTTTTCTTGAAACGGTACAGGAAATCGTAGAACTCCTCCTCGAACAGATGGCGGATATGATCATTTGCCACCGAAACATCCACTGCCAGGCGGTTTCCGTCAAAACGGAGGTCCATTATCACCATCTCAAGATTCGTGCATCTGAAAGCCAGCTTCATGGTGTAGATTTTATCAGCGCGCATAGCTATGTCCAAGATTTCCATCATATACTATTTTATCGTGCAGAAAGGCCTTATTCTTTAGTTGTCAAAGGGGAACTTTTATACTACATTTAGCACAGGAGGAAGCGATGGAAACCAAAGTTGCACTTATCGCTGTAATTGTCTCGGACAAGGAGGCAACAGCCAGGCTGAACGAGGTGCTTCACGAGTCAAGCGAATATATCATAGGCAGGATGGGAATCCCCTACAGAAAGGAGGGAATATCCCTTATAAGCATAGCTGTGGACGCCCCCATGGACAAGATCAATGCCATGACTGGTAAGCTGGGTGCTATCGCTGGAGTGAGTGCAAAGACAGTCTATCCTCAGAAGAACTGCTGATTTTTCTCCTGTTCCCCTTCCTTTTAAGGTAATACAGGCTGGAATCCAAAGTCCCCTTCGATATCCCCAGCACCTGGGCCAGATCCTGATGGCTTACAAGGCATGAGGCTTTGGCTGCAATCAGCTTTGCAAGACGGTCTATCCTGTATCTTAACCTCTGGACCTGCTCCTCAAGCCAGATCCGCTTCTCCGGGTCGGGCTCATCCATAATCTTTTTCTGAATCACAAGAAGCTGGAAATAACAGCTGCTTTTACGTTCCTTGAACTCCTGCAATGAATCTTTCTTGCTCTGCACTTTTTCCTTGACTGCCATGCAGCAGCGGCTTATATAGTCAATGCTGTACCCGGTGGATGCCGAAAGGTTGGCTATTGCCTCATCATCAAGCTGGTCCGCGTGGGAAAGGGCAAGGAAGAAAAGCCTTCTGCGGGTCCTTGCCTGGCCTATCCTGGCCCTGTAGGGCACAGACGGTTCGCTTATCTCGTAACTGAAGGTGTCGTAAATCCTGTAGAAGGAGCCATCATCAAGGGAGCCTGATGCACACATATTGCAGAACAGGTCTTCCTTTATCTCCTTATCACGAACCTTCCTTATGAATGAAATCATCTGTGGTTTGAGCGTGGCATTGAGATATGCTTCGAAAGGGGTGCCTGTGAAGACAAAGGAGTCGACCAGCTTCTTCAGGCGGGGGTGGATGAACACAAAGAAATCGCTGCAGCGGTCCTGGTCCCAATGCTTAGTCCGCCGCGGATAATCGTAGACATAAAGACATACATGTCCAGAGATTGTTTCATAAGAAACTTTTCCCTGCTGATAGCTGATGACCATGTCGGTCAAAGTCTGGTCGGATGGTTTTCTGCTCCTAACTCAAGATTTCAAAGAGATGTAATAAAACAGTAAAGCAGGGGAGAGAAATTTGTCAACCTTTTTTTTCAATTTTTCGCTTGAGGGCTTTTGCTATGATCAGAAGGATTCCGGAGTCCACCATATCCCCCAGGTACATAGCCTTGAGAACCTCCTTCTGAAGGGGCACCTGGCACTTCTCAAGCACGCTCAGGCTCTTCTCGTATCCGATGCAGTGGAGCACCGGGGCAATGACTGTGGGAGGCTCGTCCTTGATAAGATCATAGAGGAAACCGCTTTCCAGGTCCTTGAGGAAATCCAGGGGTGTGGCCTCCTGGGCAAAGGGTGCATTCAAAAGGGCTAAACGCCAGATATCATTCTTCTTCATATCATTCCTTGAATTTGTCGGGCATGTGGAGTATTTCCCTGGGCTTGCTTCCGTTAGGAGGGCCTATTATGCCCCTTGCCTCCATCTCCTCGATAAGGCGTGCTGCCCTGTTGTAGCCTATGGAGAGGCGGCGCTGGAGGTACGATGCAGAGGCTTTTCCAGTCTCGGCAACCACGGCAAGGGCTTTGTCCATCAGGTTGGCATCGTTGTCGGCGCTGCCGCCCATAGAGCCGCCGCCAAAGGAGAGGTCCATGCTCTCTTCCTCGTCGTCATGGAAAATCTCATCATCAATATAGTCCGGCTCGCCCATCTTCTTGACCTCGTTCACAAGCCGCTCAACCTCATCGTCGGAGAGGAATGCGCTCTGGATACGGGTAAGGACAGGAGTCCAGGAAGGCTTGAACAGCATGTCGCCCTTGCCCAGGAGCATCTCGGCACCGGGGGCATCCAGGATTACACGGGAGTCGGTTACACTTGACACCATGAATGCGATTCTGGACGGGATGTTGGCTTTGATGACACCGGTGATTACATCAACCGAAGGACGCTGGGTAGCCAGAACCAGGTGGATTCCCACAGCTCTTGCCTTTGCAGTAAGCCGCGACACAGCAGGCTCCAGCTGCTTGCTGGAGGTAAGCATAAGGTCGGCAAACTCATCTATTACAACCAGGATGTACGGCAGCGGATCTGCCAGATAATCGGTGGTCTTTATTGTCTTGTTATAGCCCTCTATGTTCCGGACCTTAAGCTGATCCAGGAGAGAATAACGCCGCTCCATCTCGTCTATGCACCACTGCAGGGCCTGGAGAGCCTTCTTCGGGTCGGTGATGACAGGAGTAAGCAGATGGGGCACGTCGTTGTAGATCTTGAGCTCCACCACCTTGGGGTCTACCAGGATCATCTTTACTTCATCAGGACGCTTCTTGTAAAGGATTGTGGAGATAAGGGAGTTCACGCATACCGACTTTCCGCTTCCGGTGGTTCCTGCAATAAGGAGATGCGGAGTCTTGGCCACATCCACCACCTGGGGGTCTCCCTCTATGTCACGCCCCAGGATGAAAGGCACTGCTGCCTTGTCCAGATCAGGGTTCTTGGCAGAGATAAGCTCTCTGAATCCAACGATGTTCCGCTTCTGGTTAGGAATCTCGACACCCACTGCCCTCTTTCCGGGAATCGGTGCCACGATGCGGACGCTCTGGGCTGCCAGATTGAGGGCTATGTTGTCTGCCAGGTTTGCTATCTTGGATACATTGACTCCCGATGCCGGCAGGATCTCGAACATTGTGATGACCGGTCCCTTCTTGATGCTTATTATCTGGGCCTCTATCTTGAACTCCCTGAGGGTCTCCAGCAGTATCCGGGCATCTTCCTTGGTTTCCTCGGTTATCACAAAGTTTGAAGAATCTCCATGATCCTCCAGGACATTATCTATAGGAATCTCGTATTTTATAGGTCTTCTGCTCTTTGCAGGAGCTGCCTTTCGCACACGCTTAGGAGCGGGGGTCTCTTCCTCGTCATCCCCCTCTATCTCGATGCTGATCTCGGAATCGTCATCAAGTTCCTCCTCCTCCGGCTCATCATCCTGGTCCTGATCCGGTTCTTCTTCGATTTCTGGCTCAAACTCAATGACAGGCTCTTCTTCATTGTCATCAAAGTTGACCTGCTTATCAGGCTCGGAAAGACGGCTCAAGCCCAGGCTCAGATATTCAGGGGTATATCCATCATCTTCCCCCTGAGACTTCTCTTCGGAAGGCACTTCCTTGACTTTCCTCTCTTCTATTTCATCAAAGTCCTCATCCTCGAACTCTTCATCATCATCCTCCTCATCATCCCTCTTGAAAGGATTCAGGGAACTCAGGTTGAAGCGGGGCATCTTCCGGTGAAAGGTGGGAAGCCTGAATCTGAAGCCCTTGAAACC
The DNA here is from genome assembly GCA_017554185.1 of Spirochaetia bacterium. GTDB lineage: Bacteria > Spirochaetota > Spirochaetia > CADAEX01 > CADAEX01 > CADAEX01. The sequence continues at coordinate 677 of JAFZIU010000079.1, read as the reverse complement.
TGCAATAATAGCAATTCCATACAGCTCTATCAGCATAGCCAGGGCAAGCAGGACTGCAACAAAATATTTAAGGGCACGGGTCCACAGAAGGACGCGGAGGAAAGCCGACAAAGTCAGGAATGGGGCGATAGTGGCCATAAGGACATAGATGACCTTGCGGCTGAAATGGGGAATAAGGAGGTATGTGGCACAGAAGAGGATATAGGCCGGGATATACCAGGAAGCCCACAGGAACCTTAAGAGGAACCACTCCCCCACAGGAACAAAGATGGGGACTGCAATCCCATATCCGGCAAAGAACATAGCCAGCGATAAAAGAATTCCAGCACAGAAAAGGATGCTGGCAGAAATAACAACAGTTTTAGATTTAGTCACACTTCCTCCCGAAAGACTACTATTATTATCGGCAGAAAATCGAGAGTATTTTAGTTTTTATTAATAGGAATAATTAAAGTAGTGCCGGATATGAGCTTATCGGGATTTTTCAGGTTGTTCTCGGCAGCTATGCGCTTGTACATATATGGATCTTTACAGAAATCCTTGGCCAGCGACCAGAGGGTGTCGCCATACTTGACGGTGTAGCGGATATATTCCTGGGCCTGCGGTGCCGGTGCTGGTACAGGCTGCGGAGCAGGAGCTGGCTGCGGAGCAGGAGCTGGCGGCGGTGCAGGCACAGG
>JAFZIU010000078.1 GCA_017554185.1 Spirochaetia bacterium | reverse complement strand
GCCTGTACTGTGCTGCCAGAACCCGAGAGGAACGAAGAAGCCTCCTCCACAAAGTGGAAGAGCTTGTCGTGGCTGTTAAGTATGCGGATACGGTTCTCTAGTTCTTCTTCCTCCCCCTCCCTGAGGCCGGCCTTTGATATCTCGTCCATGGCAAAGGCTAAAAGCTCAAGCTCCCGCTCCCGGTCGGCAGCCGATTTCTCAAGCTCTGCAATGGAGCGGCGGCAGGAAAGCAGCTGCCCATACAGCGTCTTAAGGCCATCCAGCTCCTTTTCAAGACCTGCGCAGCTGTCCAAAAGCCGCATCTGGCTGGCCGGATTCACAAGTGTATACTGCTCGTGCTGACCGTGGATATCAAGCATAAGAGAGGCAAACTCGGAAAGCTCGTCCCTTGTTATGCTGGTCTTCTGTATAGAGATGGAACCCCGGCCGTTCTTACGCAGGGTGCGCCGCACCAGCACAGAGCCGTCATCATCTGCTATGTCGTGTGATTTTAGCCAGGCAAGAGCCTCCGGGTTCTGGGTGAAAAAACGTCCGGAGATCTGGCATTCGTCGCATCCGGTCCTGACCATCTTGGCATCGCCTTTACAGCCGCACAGCATGGCCACAGAGGAAGCAATTATGGACTTTCCCGCGCCGGTCTCGCCAGAGAGAATATTAAGCCCTTCGGTAAAGCTGATGGTGCATTCCTCCACCAGCGCAAAGTTTCGGAGAGCTATCTCGTCAATCATCAGTCGGCCCCATGGAGACTCATCCGCTCCCGGAATTTGAAGAAGAACCGTTTCTCGCTGCCCGGCAGGGTTATTACACTTGCCCTGCAGATGCTTTTCTTGAAAATGATCTTATCTGTATTTCGGATGGCAATGGTGGTCTGACCGTCCAGAGCCAGGATGATATTGCTGTTCCGCGCCTCCAGTGTCACTGTGACTGTCTTCTCCGGGGAGACCACGATAGGCCGCACAATAAAGGAGTACGGACAGATCGGAGTCAGGATGATGGTATCCATATTGGGGTAGACAATAGGACCGCCTGCGGCCGATGAATAGGCTGTGGACCCTGTGGTTGTGGAGACGATGAGACCGTCGGCCATGTAGCGTCCAAGCCGCTCATCATCTATATCAACAGAAAGGCGCACTGTCCTTGTGTCGGGGCAGTTGATCACTCCCTCGTTAAGCACAAGACCATGAGCCACTGTCTCGCCTGCTCTGATTACAGAGACATCCAGCATAGTGTGCTGACGGCATATGTAGGTGCCGTTCACAAAGCTTTCAAGGGCGCTCTCCCACTGGTCCTTCTCCACCTCGGTCATGAACCCGATAGTGCCGAAGTTGATGGCCAGGATAGGGACATCATAGGGGGCAGCCTTCCTGGCGGCGGCAAGCACCGCACCATCCCCGCCCAGTGTGACAATAAGGCAGAACTGGCCGCTAACACGGTAATGGTCCAGCTGGCTGTTGCGTATCACTGTGACAGAGTATCCCTTTTCCATCAGGTATTTCTCCATCTCCATGGTGATCTGCCCTGCACCATCTTTGTTGTAGTTACATACTATAAGAACTTTCTTAAGACTGTTTTCCATAGCTTCTACCATTATTTTTTCCCCAATATAGTGAAGTTGTCAACATCTGAACTGAAACAAATGCCGCTTCCGGGAGTGGCGAAACAGTCCATAGCCCTGATGGTGTCAAGGATGGCGGCAGATTTCTCCTTCTCTGCTATGATCAGGAGAATCTCCTTCTCGGGCACAATGGTTATGCCGAAGAACTTCACATCCTCCTGCTTTCCGGTTCCCCGGGCGTTCAGCACAGTACCGCCGTGGGCACCTGCCTTCCGGGCCGCAGCCATGACATCGTCTGCAAAGCCTGAGTTGACTATTACAAAAATCATCTCATGAGAAGTCTGTTTATCCATTGTCTGTTCTCCTGTCTTAAAAAATTCCATTCTGTTATTTTCCACCATGAACTTCATGACAGCGTTCACTCCTGTCACTGCCACACATCCTGAAAGCCTCTTGTCCTCCATGGCAGCTTCATGCATAGCCTCAAGGATAGGCTTAAGTTTCTGGTCTCCTGTGATGATGATGACCGCATCCTGGTCGCTCTCCCCTATGCCGAAGAACTGAAGCACTGCGTTGTCAGAGATAGATCGGCAGGGAATTATAGTGCCTCCCCGGGCACCAGCCCTCTTGGCCGCATCAACAAGCAGCTCCCCGGAATTGCGCCCCACCAGGGCATAAATCATCTTATTTTCCATACTGCTTCTCCTTCATACTGAACACAAGGCCCAGAATCTGAATAGTTATGAGAGGTGTCATGGCAACCATGGCAATGACTCCAAAGGCATCCAGCACAGGATTTCCCCCTGCAGCCTGGGATGCCCCCAGCGTAAACGACAATATAAAGGTGGAGGTCATAGGCCCCGATGCAACCCCGCCCGAGTCAAAGGCAATGGCAGTGAACAGCTTGGGGGTGAAGAATGTAAGGATTACAGCCAGAGCGTAGCCCGGGATGATGAAATGCCAAAGGCTGGCCCCAGAGAGGACCCGATACATGGAAAGGCCGATGGCCAGGGCGATACCTACAGAGAGGGACACAAACATGAACCGCTTTCTAATATGACCTCCTGAAATCTCTTCTATCTGCTCGTTCAGAACCCATACAGCAGGCTCTGCGCAGACAACCACCGCACCCAGCACAAGGCCGATGGGGATAAGTATCCAGCTGTAGGAAAGCTTTCCTATCACAGCACCGATAGTGCTTCCCACCATCATAAAGCCACCCTGCACCCCGGTCATGAAAAGGACAAGACCGATATAGGTGTAGATGAGACCTTTGATCATCCTTCTCACCTGATATGGAGGCATGTGGATTAGGGTAAGCTGGAATATGATGAACATCACTGCCATAGGGAGGAGCGATGAGAGTATCTCTTTGGCAACTTCGGGCATTACTGCGATAAAGCCTGCAAACTCCACATGGGAGCCGGCTGCTGAGGCGGTCTCTGCCCCCTTTGAGAACATACCCAGAAGAAGCACAGCAAGTATAGGGCCTATGGAAGCCATTCCTGTAAGGCCGAAGCTTGAATCCCGGTTGGCGGCGCCGCCTTTGGAGGAGGCCACACCCACACCCAGGGCGATGATGAAAGGCACAGTCATCGGCCCGGTGGTGGCTCCCCCGGCATCAAAGCCGATGGCCAGGAAAGCAGGGTCTGTACGGTATGCACACAGGAATACAATGGCGTAGGATGCAATCAAAAGCCAGCGGTACGATATATTGAACACAATACGCAGAAGCCCAACCACAACGAAAAAGCCTACGCCCACGGCAATCATAAGTATAAGGGGCACCTTGGGCACTGCCGGGTTCACCCCTACCACTTGGGTGGCAAGCACCTGCACATCGGGCTCGGCTATTGTAATGAAGAAGCCGATGGCAAAGGCGGCACCTATAAGGAGCATAAGTTTGCGCTTTGCTGTAAGGGCAGCCCCCGCCTTCTGCCCTATGGGGCTTATACCAAGGTCGGCACCCACCAGAAACAGGGTCAGACCGATTATGACCAGCAGGGAGCCGGCCAGGAACCGCACCAGGGCGGCAGAGCCCACAGGGGCTATTGTAAAGTTGAGAAGAAGGACTATTACGATGATAGGCACAACTGAGATACAGGTCTCTTTCAGCTTTACAACTATGTTCATACGGCGCTATTAAATTGTTTTAATAAAGATCCGGCTGTTCCTTGAATAATTGTATGCAGTCCTCTTTTTCTCGGGCAGGTCGGAGACAACACCCTCCTCAAAGCCCATTCCCATGAACCAGTCCGATGTGCGTGTGGTAAGGACAAACACCTTCTTAAGGCCCATCTTCTTGGCCCGCTCGCACAGGAACTCTATCATCTTTGGACCCACGCCAAGGTGGGAATATGCGGCATCCACTGCCACAGCAGCAATCTCGCCGAACCCTTCAGGGTAAACATGGAGAGCGCAGGAGGCATGGACTGCCCCGTCTATCTCAAACACGATGAAGTCGTTGAGGGAATCCTCTATCATAGCCTCGGTGCGTGGCAGAAGGATATTCTTGTCAACAAAAGGCTTCATCACACGGAGCACATCCCCCACCTCGTCGTAGCGCATGGAGCGGATACCGCTGTACTGGTTTGAGTAGACCATGGTGCCGGAGCCCAGGTTGGAGAAAACCTCCCGCAGGAGAACCCCGTCGCTGCATCCGTCCAGTATGTGGACGCGGGAGACACCGGCCTCGCACGCGCGGCGTGCCTTGTCCAGCAGTGCAAGTTCCGGCCCCTGCTCGTTGTCCTGGAAGAACTGCTGGACATCAAGCAGGCTCAGGTTGCTTATGCGGCCGGTGGTGGCAACCACGGCTCCGGCCGGCATCTTATAATCGGCTGCCATAATGGCGGGCCGGGATGTAATGAAGAAGAGCTTGTCAGCTCCCAGCCTGGAAGCAGCAACCACAGCCAGGTCATCGGAGAGGAGGTTGTAAGGCCGCCCTATGGAACTCCACCCTACGCAGGGCAGAATAGGAATAAAACCGTCGTCCAGGATCTTGAGCAGCTCCTTGGTAAGGATGCGCTCTGCGTAACCGGTGTGCTGGTAGTCGGTGCCGTCCACCACTCCGATGCCCCGGGCACGCACCCAGTTGCCGATCACGGCTGGGCATTCGTAGGCCGAAAGGCTTGTCATGATGCGGTTTGCCACATCAAAGGCTGCCATCTCCACAAAAGGAATCGCATCCGGCCCGGTAACCCGCATGCCGTCGATCCATTCATTCTTTATATTGTAGTCAGAGAGGACCTCGTCGATCCGCTCCTTTGCGCCCGGCACCAGCACAATCCGGATGCCGGCCTCCCTCAGCTTGACCACATCCCTTATAAGGAGAGGAAACTGAGGATTATCTATGATGTCGCAGTCAATCTTGATGACAAAGCACTTGCCCTTGAACTGATGCAGATAGTGGAACACCTCGCGGATAGTCTGCACCTGGAGCTGTCCCTGGTTTAATTCATTATTTTCCATAACTTTATTTTATAATGAAATATATATAATTGCAAGTACAGCAGGAAAAAAGTTTACTTTAAATATTCTTGAAAATTTATCAAAGTTTATTTTAAAAACTACTTGATTTTTAAAAATTTTCATAATATAATCCAAGTATGATTGGAAGAATTCAATACCTGAAAGAGCTTGCCCGGTATATGGACAAGCATGTTATCAAGGTGGTTACCGGCATCCGCGGATGCGGTAAATCAGTAGTTCTGGAACTGTTCCAGAAAGTGCTTATGCAGAAAGGAATTCCAGAGAACCGCATGATCTATGTCCATCTGGACGAGAGTGCCTTTGCCAAGCTCCTGGATGCAAAAAACCTGGAGAATTATATAGTAGAAAAACTCCAGGACGGGGTCATGAACTACATCTTCATCGACGATGCCTACAAATGCATAGGCTTCCAGAAGGTGCTCACATCCCTCCTTGCAAAGGGCAACACAGATATCTACATCGCAGGCTCAAACTGCGCCGCGCTTACCGAAGGCCTGCCTGAGCATCAGGTCATCCCCATGCTCCCCTATTCCTTTGCAGAATATCTTGAGGCCCAGAAGCAGAGCATGCTCAAGGCTGTGGCAGAACAGAGCACAGAACAGCACTTCATGGACTTCGCCCGCTACGGCAACATCCCATTCACACTGCAGCTTTTCAAGAACTCACGGAACATCAACCAGTACCTGCTGGGGCTCTATAACACCATCATAGTGCAGGACATAGCCTCCATCCACCCTATCAAGGAGATCAAGGTGCTTGATGCGGCCATGAGCTACATGCTTACTCATACCGGTATCTCCTGCTCGTCCAAGAAGCTCTCCGACACCCTGACCGAGCTGGGATTCAAGACCACTCAGCCTACTGCCGAGAACTACCTTCAGTTCATGGAGGAATGCGGACTTATCTTCCGTGTGGGACGCTATGACATCAAGACAAGGGAATACCTGAAGAGCCTGCCAACCTTCTATGTAGCAGATATGGGCATGAGCAACATGCTCACCAAGAAGCCCGAGATGAACCCTATCCTCAGGAACCTTGTGTTCCTGGAGCTCAGGCGGCAGCAGTATGATATATACACAGGCAAGGTGGGAAACAACACCATAGACTTTGTGGCATCCAAGGGCGGCCAGACATGGTATATCCAGGTGGAAGCCTTTGTAAAGGAAGATAAAGTTCTTAACAGGAAGCTGCGCCCATTCAGGCAGATCAAGGATTTCTACCCGAGAGTGCTTATTTCACTGGATAAGACAACAGGTACATCAGAGTCCGGAATACGGTTCTGCAATGCCCTGGAATTCCTTCAGAACGGACAGCTGTAAGATAGAATGCGGAAACTGCTCTCTGCCGGCCTGCTTACCCTGTTCCTGTGCCTCCTCTTCTCCTGTGCTACAGTGGAAGACACCAAACGGAGTTTCTCCAAGGAGTGCTCACGTGAGATTGCGGCACTTGGAATCAAGGATACCTACGAGCTTGAGCAGTTCTTCCTGGCCAGAAATCCCAAGGCAGACAAGGCCAAGGTCAGACGGATGGCAGGATACTATGTGACAGAGGGACGGTTCGAGGGGATAAACTCGGATGTGGCGTTTGTGCAGATGTGTCTTGAGACAGGGTTCCTCCGCTTCGGCGGGCTGGTGAAGCCCTACTTCAACAACTTCTGCGGGCTTGGATCCATGAACAAGGCAAACCCCGGCGAAAAGTTCCCGTCCGAGGCTGTGGGAGTGCGGGCCCATATACAGCACCTGCATGCCTATGCCACCAAGGACAAGAAGCTCAGGAACAAGCTGGTGGATCCCCGCTACAATCATGTGAAGCCACGGGGAAAGGCAACTACAGTGTGGGAACTGGCAGGAACCTGGGCCATGGATAAAAATTATGGAAAAAAACTTGATGCTCTGCTTACAGAGCTCGAAAAATATTAAAGGGAGAAAAAAGTGAACGGATTAGATGCTTTTTTAAATTCGATTGATGACGTGGTATGGGGAATTCCTACCATTGTCCTGATTCTGGCAACCGGTCTTCTTATGACCATCGCTTGCCGCGGTATCCAGTTTACCAAGAGCAAGCTGGCCTTTAAGTCTATCTTCAAGAAGAATGAGGAGAACGGTTATGGTGAGCTTACCGGTTTTGCGGCTCTGTGTACTGCCCTTTCGGCAACAATTGGAACCGGTAACATCGTAGGTGTTGCAACCGCTAT
>JAFZIU010000077.1 GCA_017554185.1 Spirochaetia bacterium | reverse complement strand
ATGGTTTCCCCTGATGTCCGGGCTGGTATGGCCATGGTGATTGCAGCACTGTGCGCAGACGGAAAGAGCACTATAAGCAACATCTACCAGATAGAGCGCGGCTACGAAAACCTTGCCGGCAAGCTTAAGAGCCTGGGTGCAAGAATTGAGCGGATTTCCGAATAATTATCTGCTTTCTATAAGATAACGATATCCCTGTTCTGTAAGAAATTTCTGTCTGTTTGCAGAGAATTCTTCTTCCACGGTGAACCTTGATGTAAGGGTGTAGAATGTGGAGTTTCTGTCTTTCGGCCTCAATATCCTTCCTAACCGCTGTGCCTCTTCCTGCCTTGAACCGAAGCTTCCGGATATCTGTATTGCCATGGATGCATCGGGCAGGTCTATGGCAAAGTTTGCCACCTTTGAGACAATGATCACCCGCTCTTCGCCCCTCTTGAACCGGCCATATATTTCCTCTCTGGTCTTGTTGGGGGTCTGACCTGTGATGATGGGGACATTCAGCAGTTTCTTGACTTCCTTCAGCTGTGACAGATACTGTCCTATGATAAGGATAAAATCATCGGGATGGTTGTCTATAAGCTCCTTTATGATCGGAAGCTTCCGAGGGTTTTCTGATGCAATGCGGAACTTCTCTCTCTTTCCTGCGATGGAGTAGGGAACCTTCATATCCTCGGGAAGTTCCACCCTTATCTCGTGGCACGATGCATCTGCAATCCACCCCTTGGCCTGAAGGTCTTTCCATGGGCTGTCATACTTTTTAGGTCCTACCAGCGAGAAAAGATCTTTTTCCCTGCCATCCTCGCGGATGAGTGTGGCGGTAAGACCTACCCGGCTTATTGCCTGAATCTCTGCGGTGATCCTGAACACTGGGGCAGGGAGCAGATGGACTTCGTCATAAATAATGAGTCCCCATTTGTTCTTCTTGAAGATTTCAAAATGAGGGAAATGATCATTCTTGTCGGGCCGCCATGTAAGAATCTGATATGTGGCCACAGTTATAGGCTTTATCTCTTTCTTCTCGCCGCTGTATTCCCCGATATCCTCTGGCTTTGCAAAGGACTTGTCCAGGAGCTCCTCCATCCACTGATGCACTGCAGCGATGTTGGTGGTCAGGATCAAAGTCTGGGTCTGCATAAGCTCCATTATCTTCATTCCAACCATAGTCTTCCCGGAACCGCAGGCCATGACCACAGTGCCATAACCATTGCCCGGGGCACCCTTGCCGTAGAATGCATTGGCAGCCTCTATCTGGTAATCCCTGATCACCAGCTTCTTTCCGCCGGCTGTGGTCTTCCGCAGCTTGAACTCCATTGGAGCACCGGTCCGGAGCGGTATATTATCCTTTACAGGATAGCCTAAGTTTATAAGCTCCTGCTTCACGGTGCCCCGGTCAAGGACATTCACCAGGAAAGCGTTCTCGCCCGGAACAGGCATAAGCAGCTTCTCAAGCTTTTTAACTGCAAAAATGGATTTGTAAAGAATATCGTTCTCCACCTTGAGAAGCAGATTGTCGGGATTATCAGTCTCCACCAGCACCAGCTTTCCGAAAAGGGAACCGCTGTCCTCAATCTGGAAAAGGACATTCTCGGGTATTGCAAAACGGGACCATTTCTTAAGCCTTTTTATAACCTGTGCGGTGGGAATGCCTGCAGAAGCGGCGTTCCAGAGGGATATGGGAGAGATTGAATAGGTGTGGATATGCTCGGGGGACTTGATAAGCTCTGCAAAGACAGAGATATCATCCCGGGCTGCCTCGAAATTGGGGGAGTGGACATCCAGCAGTATTGTGCCATCGCTCTGTACTATGATAGGTTTTTCTTCTGTCAAGGCCATTCAAAAATTGTAAGTTTAAAAAAATGGTCTGTCAACTGGCAAGTCAATATGTTATAATAAAAGTATGGGAAAGATTGAGGAAAAAGTGCGGCTTGACCGGCTTCTGGCAAACAGCGGATATGGCTCCCGCAGCGACGTGAAGGCTCTGGTCAGGGATGGTCTGGTGACTGTGAACGGGGTACCTGCAGGGCGCACTGATATCCATATAAATCTTTCTCGGGACAGAATCGAAGTTGATGGTCAGCCTCTTAAGATTGCGGTTCATGTGTACTATATGATGAACAAACCGGCAGGGTATGTCTGCTCCTCCAAAGGGGGTGCTCATTCCACAGTGTTCGACCTGCTGGAAGATGCAGACAAGGGTAAAAGGCTGGGAGGCGAGCTAGGCATTGTAGGCCGTCTTGACCTGGATACCGAGGGGCTTCTGATACTGACCACAGACGGAGAGCTTAACCACCGGCTTACTTCTCCAAAGCACCGCATACCAAAAACCTATTTTGTGAAGCTTGAGAATGCAGTCTCAGAGGCAGGGCAGAAGCAGTATGCCGAAGCTGTAGCTGCCGGTGTGGAGATACCGCCGGAAGATCATGAGCCGGGAGCTGTCTGCAGGGGCGGAAAGCTTGAGTGGGATAGTGGTAACACCTGCCGGCTTACAATTTACGAAGGGCTTTATCACGAGGTCAAGCGGATATTTGCAGCCCTGGGGAACCGGGTCACATTCCTCAAGCGCATCAGCATTAATCATCTGAGCCTGGACCCTGCGCTTGCACCGGGCAGTTATAGGGAGCTGACCGAGCAGGAACTTTCGGCTCTAACCTTGACAAACCATATTCTATGAATAAACTAATATATGTGAAAAAGTATTTTATTTTTATCTGTCTGATTATATTCCCAGTGCTTTTCTCTTCTGCACAGGAGACACAGGATCCGGCGCGGATTGTCACAGCAAACGAATTCCTCAACATAGTTTCTGCCCAGTACGGTACAATTGATGATTACGAGGCAAATGTGGCCATTTCCAAAGGCAAGGAGAAGATGACTGGCATTATATATTACAAGACCCCGTCGCTCCTCAGGATTAATTTTGACAACCCCAAGGAACAGGTTCTGGTGGTGGACAAGGAGAAGCTGGTCATCTATATCCCGAAATACCGTGTAATCATGCAGCAGAAGCTTAAGAAGAAAGGCGGTGTTTCCGGCGCCGGGATGGCAAGCAGAGAAGGTCTTAAGATCTTGAAGCAGAATTATACTGTCGCATATCTTGAAAGCCCTGATTTTGTACCGCTTGATGAAAGCAGCGAAGAGATGGTCATAAAGCTTAAGTTTGTATGGAAGACTGCTGATGAAGGCTTCCGTCAGCTTATCATGTGTGTTGGCGAGAACAATCTTATACGGCGCATGATATGTGTGTCTGCCGATTATCAGGAGATGCAGTTCGACTTTACCGATATAAAGACCAACGAAGGTATTCCGGAAACCCGGTTTGAATATGATTCTCCGGCCAGTGCCAATGTATTTGAGAACTTCCTTTTCGAGGCTGAGTGATACATGGATTCTGTAGGTGCAATTCTTAAAGCAGCCAGAGAGGAGAAGAACCTCCCTGTTAATCAGGTTTCATCCGATACCCATATCCTGCCCGGCTATGTTCAGGCTATAGAGGAAAACAGGTTCCAGGATCTGCCGGGCGAGGCTTACTGTACAGGTTTTATAGGCTCTCTTGCCCGCTATTATGGGCTTGACAGCAGACATCTGGTGGCCATGTTCAAGGGAATTCCAGAGGAGGAGAAATCAGCTCCGGCCCAGAAGACAAAAGCTCCGGTTGTAATGACTGAAAAAAAGAATATTACCCCTCTTGTCCTTATCCTTGTGTTCCTGGTTGTCATGGGAATTGCAGTGTGGTTCATCTTCTCGGGCAGAAAAGTGCAGGAGAGTGCAGCGGAACCTGTTGCACAGGAAGAGCAGAAGACAAATGTATATGTGATGAACGAAGTGCTTTTTGAGCGCTCGTTTACCGAGAACGATATAGTGCAGGTGCAGCTTGGAGATACCTCTTCCGAGATTGTATGCAAGGCAGTGGGTGCATCTGTGGTGCTTGGAACCGAGGGTGGCAATGTAGTGCTGTCTCCCGGCCAGGAGAAGCTTTTAGACTTGAACGGAGACTCCAGGAACGATGTGAAGGTCACACTTAAGGATGTGAACCCGGAGGCCAGGACTGCAATCATACGGATAGACCGGGCTATAGAGGCTCCTGTGCCGCCGCCGCTTCCATCGATTGCCATCGCGCCCAAGCCGGAATCTGTAATAATGCATGACAAGGGAAGCGTGACAGTGCTTGCATCCCCTGTGAAACGGAACTTTGCCATGGAGGTGAACTTCAGCGGCCCATGTATGTTCCGGTATCAGGCAGACAGCAGCAAAAGTGCAGAAAAATACTATAAGGCAGGAGAGCAGGTTCGCCTTGAGGTGACCGACGAGGTCAAGGTATGGCTTTCCAATGCCGGCAATGCCAGGATTCTTATAGCTGATGCAGAGATTTCTCTTGGAAACAAGGGTGATGTGACATCCGAGAAGATCGGCTGGGAAGAGACAGCAGACAAATCCTTCAATCTTTCAATTGTCTCGACACACTGAGGTGAAATTTGAAAAAAACTTTTTATATCGTTAACCTGGGATGTTCCAAAAACCAGGTGGATGGGGAGACTGTCCTTGCCCTCATGGAGCAGAAGGGCTGGAAGTACACCGATCTTGAGCATGCTGATGTTGTCATAATCAACACCTGCGGCTTTATAAATGATGCGAAAGAGGAATCTATAAACACAATCCTTAACTGCAAAAGCAGCTATCCGGATAAGATTGTGATAGCAGCAGGATGCCTTGCCCAGCGGTATGGAAAGGAGCTTTCCGACGAGATGAGTGAAGCCGACGGCTTTGTGGGAAACCGCGACCTGTATGCAATTCCCGATGCTGTTGAGAAAATTGTCAAAGGGAAAACCAGACTTGTAAGCCCCAAGCTGCCATCGCAAGACTGCTTTGTGGAACGGAGTACACTGTTCACATTCCCGCGGAGCACCTACATAAAGATTGCAGAAGGGTGCAACAACAACTGCACCTACTGTGCCATCCCCCTTATCAGGGGGCAGCTCAGGAGCATTCCAGCCGACATCATAATGAAAGAGATCAAGAGCTTTGTTAAAAAAGGCTTCTTCGAGATAAACCTGGTAAGCCAGGACCTTGCTTCCTGGGGTACCGACATCGGACAGGATCTGATATATCTGCTTAGGCGGATCTGCCGTCTTAAGGGGGACTTTCGGATTAGGCTTCTGTACATGCATCCTGATAAATTCAATCCTTCGATTCTGCCTTTGTTTAAAAAGGACAGCCGGCTGATTCCTTACTTTGACATTCCCTTCCAGCATGCATCGGAGCCTATTCTGAAGGCAATGGGGAGAAAGGGAAACAATGAGAAATACCTTAAGCTGATTGCTTCTATCCGCAAGGCACTGCCGGAAAGCGTTATCCGCTCCACAATAATGCTGGGATTTCCCGGCGAGAAAGATTCTGATTTCCAGTGTCTTATGGAATTCCTTGAGGAGGCACAGCTTGACTGGTGCGGTTTCTTCACATATTCAAGGGAAGAGGGAACCAAGGCCTTCGGTTTCAAGGACAAAGTGCCTATAGCAACAGCAGGGCTTAGGAAGGAGCAGGCACAGGATCTGCAGAACCGCATCACCGAAAAAAGGCTTGAATCCTATACAGGCAGGGAGATTGAGGTGCTGGTGGAGGAAGTCATAGCCGAAGAAGAAATAGCCTTGGGACGGGGATATATGAATGCTCCCGAGGTGGACGGAGCTGTTATCCTGCATAGCGGTCGGGCTATGTCCGGCAGCATAAAGCCGGGGGATGTAGTCCGGGCAAAAGTGATAAAAAGGAACAACATAGATCTGGAAGCAGTAGATGTCGGATTATCTTGAGAAGCTGAATCCAAAACAATATGAAGCGGTGGTGAATCAGGGGCATCCTCTTCTGATTCTGGCCGGCGCAGGCTCGGGGAAAACCCGGGTGATAACCTCCAAGATTGCATATCTGGTGGAGCACTGCGGCGCCCTGCCGTCCTCCATACTGGCTGTAACCTTTACAAACAAAGCAGCAGGGGAGATGCGAGAAAGGGTGGCAAACTTCCTTGGCTACACCGGGGATATGAAGTCATACGAGCTTCCGATGATCCGCACCTTCCATTCCTTCGGAGCCTGGATACTCAGGCGGAACAGCGAGTATGCCGGCCTTTCCCCCAGTTTCTCCATCTACGACGACTCCGACATGGTCTCTCTTCTGAAGAGCCTGGAGAAGGGCGGTTCCAAGCGGGATATGAAGCTTTATGCCAACCTGATAAGCAGGGCCAAGGACTTTGGCCTTGGGCCGGATGACGATCTGACAACAGTTACTTTTGACCCTGATTTTCCGGCTGTATACAAGGCTTATCAGGAGAAGCTTGATTCCATTGGCAATGTAGACTTCGGCGACCTTATCCTTAAGGCGGTGGAGCTCTTAAAGAACAACAGGGAGATACGGGAACGCCTTTCCCGGAAGTTCCAGGTCATACTGGTGGACGAGTACCAGGACTCGAACATTGCCCAGTTTGAGCTTCTGAAGCTGCTGGCCGGTGACGGCAGGAGCCTTACAGTGGTGGGGGACGACGACCAGTCCATATACAAATTCCGGGGTGCCGAGGTGCAGAACATAATAGGGTTCCCGGAGTACTTCAGCGGCACCAAGGTTATAAAGCTGGAGCAGAACTACCGCTCCACCGCCCCTATACTCAATCTGGCCAGCGCAGTGGTGGATAAGAACAGAGGCCGGCTGGGCAAGAGACTGTGGACAGCCCGGAAGGGAGGGCAGAAGCCAGTACTAAGCTACTTCAACACAGCCCAGGAGGAGGCCGAGTACTGCGCCAGCCTGGTGGCCAAGGACAAAGTGGAGACCGCCATCCTGTACCGCACCAATGCCCAGTCCCGGCTTTTCGAGTCGGTGTTCACACGGCTTGCCATACCCTATCGCATAGTGGGTTCCCTGCGGTTCTACGAGCGGGAAGAGATAAAGGACACCCTGGCCTGGATGGCCTTCCTGGTGAACCCAAAGGACCAGATTTCGTTCCAGCGTATAATAAACAAGCCGGCACGGGGCATCGGCAAGGCTACTGTAGACAAGATCCTGGCGTCAGAAGGGGAAGACATAGCCACCAGGCTCAAGGCCTATGTGGAAGGCAGCAAGGGGAAGAGCAAGGCAGCCCTTGAGGAGTTCCTGGAAGTATATTCCGGGCTGTCCACCCAGCTTGCCCAGCCGGACGAAAACCTCTCCGGCCTGATAAACGAGATACTCCGCAGCTCCGGCCTCCTTGAGTACTACAGGGACGAGGACAAGGCGGAGGGAACCTTCAAGGCCGATAACCTAAGAGAGCTTTCCAACGCTGCCGCCGAATTCCCGGCCGGTTCAGAGGGAATAACCCAGTTCCTCGAGAACATAGAACTTGATACCGGTGCTGCACAGACCGACGAGAACGCCCGTGTAACCCTTATAACAATGCACAACACCAAAGGGCTTGAATTTGACCGTGTCATAATAACAGGCCTTGAGGACGAGCTCTTCCCCGGCCGGGGCGCCGAGGACGAGGAGGAGATCGAGGAGGAACGGCGCATCTTCTACGTAAGCATAACCAGGGCCAGAAATGAGCTCTACATGACCTCCTGCCGCCAGCGGATGATATGGGGTAAGTCCCAGTTCTGCAGCCCATCCCGCTTCCTGGACGAGATTCCATCTGAATATCTTGATGTCAGAGGCGGCAGTCATTCCAAAGGAAGAGCTGGCACAGGATACAGAATAGGCGACTACATTTATCGGGACGATTACGGAGTAGGTGTAATTGTAAAAAGCTGGGTCGAGGCTGGCGAGCCTGTGGTTGTGGTGCGGTTTGAGACCGGCCAGTATGCACGGTTCCTGACCAACTATACTAAGCTTGAGAAGATAAGTCCCTGATCAGTACTTGTGGTAAGCATAGAGCAGGAAAGTAAGGCCCAGAAGCAGGCACATACGTCCGGCCAGACGGATCTGGCGCAGATGCTTGGCATGAAATGCATCCCACCATTCAGGGTTCTTGGGGTTATGGGGAAAGGCCTTGAATTCCATAAGGAATCCTATCATTGAAACTGTGATAAGCACACAGCCAAGTAACATTTTGAATAATGGTGTCATAAAATCACTATACCTGTTTAATCCTTTTTCTTCAAGTTCTCGAAAAGCTCGTCAATCTGGGCCTTGCGCTTTGTAAACCGCTCCATCTCGTTCTTGGTCAGATTCCGTTCCGGCGGCGACTTGACCGATGCCGGGTTTATCTTCACATCATTGAGTATGACCTCATAGTGCAGATGCGGTCCTGTGGACATTCCGGTGGAGCCTATATAGCCGATCACCTGCCCCTGCTTTACCCTCACCCCTTTCTTTATTCCTTTGCCGTAGGCGTTCATGTGGCCATACAGGGTCTTGTACCCGTTGTTGTGCCTCAGAATTATACAATTCCCATAGATATCGAACCAGCCGGCCAGTTCCACGGTGCCGCTTCCCGATGCCAGGATGGGTGAGTTGAGGGGTGCTGCGAAATCAAGCCCCTTGTGGAATGACTCGTAGCCGTATACCGGGTTTGTCCTCATGCCATAGGTGGAAGAGATTCTTGCATTGGCCACCGGGGTCTTGAGCAGGGTTTTCCGCACACTCTTTCCTTCCGAGCTGTAATAGTCGTATTCATTGCTGTCAGTTACAAATCCGTACAGATTCACATCAGAGAAATTGGTCTTGAGGGATGCAAATGCCAGAGGGCCATGCTTCACCACGGTGCCGTCATCCTTTATAAAATCGTAGTAGAGCACCTTGAACTTGTCCCCCTTGCGGATATCACGCTGGAAATCCACATCAAAAGAGAAAATCCTGAACAGTTCCATTATCTTGGCTCCTGCTACTCCGGCTGCCGACATATCGTTGTAGAAGCTGCTCTCTATCGAACCTTCGGCCGCAACAGGCACCATCCTGAGGGAGAGCATCTCGGGGTAGGATTCGTAGGCATATCCGTTGTACTTGACAACTATATCCTTGTCAAAGTCGGCAGAAAGGCGCAGCTCCATAAGGCGTACCTCGGGATCATCCTCTGTCTTTATAAGTATCTTCTGGTTAGGATATATATGCTTAAGGTTGTAGTGGGCAGAGAGGGCTTTGGTGACATCCAGTATCTGCTGGCCCGGAATTCCCTCGTTTTTCAGCATGGTCGAGAGGTTTCCCCCCTTGGGGACTTTGAGTTCTTTTTCTTCGGCCGATAGCAGCAGTGCCGGGAGCAGCAAGGAAAGGATGATGATGCATTTTGCCAGAACATGCCTCATTCTTATATATTACCAAATTATTATACGCTTGACAATTTACATTTTTTGTGGATAAACTGTACGAGCCTTTGGAGAGATGTCCGAGCGGTTTAAGGTACAATCTTGGAAAGGTTGCGTATCGAAAGGTACCGGGGGTTCGAATCCCCCTCTCTCCGCTCTTCAGCCAGGCACTGTGCAATTGAGCTCCGCCCAACCCCGTCAGGACCGGAAGGTAGCAGCGGTAAGCGGCAGCCAATGTGATGCAGTCTGCTTGGCTGTTTTTTTTGGAGGTTTTCATGCGGCGTATCCTTTTGACAGTATTTCTATTATGTCTGTTCCTTCAGCCGGCTATGGCTCAGGATATTACCTTTAATACACAGACAACAACAGCATTTATAGAGAGCCTTGAGAATACAGAAACCCTCGACCTGCTCTTTTCTGACGCTACTGGAAAAATACCCTATGTAAGCCTGCAGGATGGGCTGGTTTTCCTCTATGGAGAAGGGGAATATACCACCGAGGTCAAAGATGGAATCATTGTTGTCACCAGGTCCAACGGCGCCTTCCTTGAGGTGAATGTAGAGGAGGAGAAAATCTATTTTTCCGACTATGACCTGTTCCTTAAGCAGCCCGATGCAGTTACCCTCCTTGATATTGTCCTTGATGACACCATCATCAAGCACGAGCCGTTAAGCTTTGAGAGCAGAGGGCGTTCTCTTACCCTGGAGTATGGAACCTTCAACATCGATATATTCAGGGCTGGCAATCTCTGTCTTATGCCTCTCCAGACCTTCTCGGATGTCTTCGGGATAGCGTCCCTGGGAGCTCTGCTTTACAACGGCGAGAACCTGTTCTTTGTCTCTTCCAAGAGCTGCATTAAAACCTATGATGAAGAGCTTACAGAGCTGGGAGAGAAGTATTATTCTGTAGAGCCTTCTCAGCTTGATGAGAATTTTGCTGATTTCAACTACAAGGAACTGGGGCTTAACCTGCAGCTCAACTATGGCCTTGCCGAGAGCCATAACATAACTAAAATAAGGGAGTGGTTCGAAATGCTGGGGCTGGACGAGAAGCTTTCTTCCACCGACCCGTTCCAGTGCGATTATGCTTTGGCAGAAATCTGCTACAAGTATTTCGGCGACCTCCACAGCGCTTTCCATGCCCGGTCTCCTTATACAGGAGTGCATAGGGAAGGGATAGATATAGTTCCAAGCCCATCTGTTAAAAGCTTTGTCCAGAATCTGCATGAAAGACTTGAGGCAAGGCAGGAGTTCTTCCCAGATGGAGTTCCTGGATATCAGAAAAAGGGTGATACTGCATACATTACCTTTGATGATTTCAGCTTTGACCGCTCCAGAAACTATGCAGAAGAACCCTTGACCCGCAAGGAGAAGCGTGCTGTAGAAAAGGATTTTGCCTCCAGCGGAATTGACACTGTGGGCCTTATCCACTATGCCAACGAAGAGATACAGAATAACCCTAAGATAAAGAATGTGGTCATAGATCTTTCCTGCAACACAGGCGGTTCTGTGGATGCCGAGGTCTTTGTGGCCAGCTGGATTCTGGGGCAGAGCTCCCTGGCTGTCCGCCGGAATATAACCGACTGTCAGTCTGCCACATCCTACACAGCAGATGTGAACTTTGACGGGAAATTCGGGGAAGCGGATGACTATGTAGGCGACCGCCGCATCTTCTGTATCATCTCCGGCACCACTTTCTCCTGCGGAAACCTGCTGGCCTCTATGCTGGCCGAATCGGGCAAGGTGACACTTATAGGAAACAAGACCGGCGGCGGCGCATGTGCAGTATATCTTACATCCACTGCGGCAGGATCCCTGTTCCAGACCTCAAGCCCATGGCTTTTCAGCTCTGTAAGGAATGGTGCATTCTTTGATATTGAGGGTGGAGTTGCCCCTGATTATAAGCTTACGGGATATGCTTCTTTCTATGATAGATCCGAAAAGAAAGGACTTACAAACTTCATCAAGAAGCTGTACTGAAATTATCTGGTTCCCACATATTCACCCATCTTGACTGGGGTTTCAGTTCCGTTCTGGGTGTTTTCAATAATGTCCTGGCGGACTGAAAGCTTATCTTTCTCTATCAGCAGGATGACTGTGGAGCCACCGTATTCAAAATAGCCTTTCTCCATGCCGCGCTCGGCCTTTCCCTCCTGCTCCAGGTTTACGATTCTTCCTACCAGCATGGCACCTACTTCCATCTGCACCACTTTGCCGAACTGGTCTGATTCAATTACGGTGTATTCGCGGCAGTTCTGGGCAAACACAGGAAACTCTTCCAGGGCAATGGGCTGCACTGTATGCAGTATTCCCGGAATAAAGATGTTGGGTCCCTTAACCCCGGAAACAGGGTAGGCATACCGATGGTAGTTGTCAACGCAGAGGCGGAACACCAGGCACCATCCCCCCGAATATCTTGTGGCAAGTTCTTTATCTTTCAAGAGCGAGGTGATTGTGTAAGCCGACTGCTTTACAGGTATCACTGTACATTCGTCATTTATTGGATAGACGGTAAGAAGACCGTCGCAGGGGGCAGGAAGATGCTGTGACTCTATATCGAAGGGGCGTTTCCCCTCTTTGATCCTGCGGCGGAAGAACTGGTTGAAGGTTTTTATCCCGTCAAGCTCGTAGTCGCTGCAGTCTATATTGTTTTTTCTGACAAAGCTTTTGATAAGGAAGGCAGAGAGCCTGGAATCCAGGAATGCGCCGCACAGCTTTGAGACAGGACGAGATGCAAGAAGCTTTAAGACACATCTTCCAAAGGGAGTCTTATATAAGAAGTTCAGCCCGTCCATGGCAGTCCCGGTGTTTCAGCGGCTTTTCAGGAAGATGAATATAAGGCCCAGTACAATGGCCTCCGCAGCACCGAAGGCAATCATCACAAGGACATCCTTTGTGGTAGGTTTTTTTACCTTTATGTCGGAGATGAACAGGATTCCCATTAATGCCATAAGGGCACAATAGAGAAATGTAAAGTCCATGCTGAACACAATATGGCATAGCAGTACGGTAGGGAACACCAGGGCTGCACTGGTGACCGGAAGTCCATGGAAGAAACGTCCTGCAGAATCTTCGGTCTGCTGCCGTTCCTCCTCCAGTACATTGAAGAATGCCAGGCGGATCAGAGCCGCAAGGGTGTAGAATGTGGCAATTATAGTGAAGGCTATCTTGACCCCCATGGCCCGTTCAGTGATTTTTAAGAAGAAGATGGTGTTGGGCAGGGTCTCGTAGAATATACTGCACCGCATCATGGCAATTCCGATGCAGGCAGGCAGCACTCCGAAAGCTATCAGGTCCGAGAGGGAATCGATCTGGATGCCGAACTTCTTCATCCGCTCGGTCCTGTTTTTCTTGGTCCTGGCCACCTTCCCGTCAAAGGCGTCACACAGTCCGCACAGCAGGAGGAAGAACATACCTATATAAGGGTGCCCTATATTATTCAGGCAGAAGATTATTCCGCATGTGGCGGAAATCATGGAAAGATATGTGAGGATTACTGTATAGTCATAAAAACCAATCATTCCCGGACCTCGCTTTTCCGTCTGTTTTTGATGAACCTGATGAAGATGTATCCCAATATTACTGTTATAAGGGAAACTATACTACAAGTATAGAATGAAATTCCACGGCTTGCAACTGCTAATTCTATGGCAAAGCTGTTGTCCATGAGCATTGAGTAGCCGAAGAACATGATGAATTCCGAGATTCCTACCGCACCAGGCATAGGGATGAAGTTTGATCCCACCACCACATAGCACTGGATGACGAATATCATAAGCCAGTTTGAATAATTGCCGTGAAGGGCAAAGTAGACAAATACAGGAACCAGGATCTGAGATGTACGCTGCAGCAGGTTAAGGAAGAAGATTCTGCTTAAAAGTCCTGTCTTGCCGGAAATCTGCTCGACAACCAGATTGTACTTTTCCATTCCTGCGTTGAACCTTGTCTCAAGCTTTGCCGAAAGGGCCTTGAAATGGAGCTTGCGCAGCAGATAGAAGATGATGCTGCTTATCTTGAGGAGTACAACCTTTTTCTTAAGCAGGATGATGAATGAGAGTGTCAGCAGCACCATGGAGACAATGCCGAACAGGATCATCACCTTGCAGGAGAGAGGGAACTGGAAGAAGATGCTTGGGAAGAAGAGTACAGAAAGCAGTCCCAGTGTGATGATGGCCAATGTGTACATGGTCAGGTTAAGGATGAGGGCTGCAGTCACAACTTCGGCCGGAAGGCCGTCGATATACATGAAGTAGGCGCTGGCAGGCTGTCCGCCGGTGGCAGATGGAGTTATGGACGAGAAGTAGATGTCGGCAGATGCATACAAGAAGCCTTTTCTGTGCTGAACCGGATAGCCCATGGAGCGGGAGATCAGGGTAAGGGAGTGCCCTTCGAACCAGATGAAACAGAACATGCAGAGGACTGCGGGGATAAGCCAAAGGACGTTGGCGTGCTTGATTGCCTCCACAAACTCCTGGAAGGAAAGGCCGCTCTTGAAGAAGCAGATATACATTGTGAGGATGGAGAGAATCAGCGTTACAATGGTCCAGAACAGATCTTTTTTCATACCGGTACATTTATTATATCGGCAGAATTATACCATATATAACTACTTTTTAACGGATCGGTTCGTACCAGCGTTCCTGGTAGTCCAGGATCCTGGAGAATGGCACGGTCTCCCCGATGTATGGGGTTATAATCTTGATGTTGCTTCCGTCGGCAGCCTTGACCATCCGCTGGACGCTGTCGTCCCAGGGGTGGCTGGATAGTACAAAGGTGCCCCAGTGGATAGGGACTACCAGCTTTGCCCCTACAGCTTTGGCTGCTTCGAAGGATTCTTCCGGTTTCATGTGCACAGACGGCCAGCGGATATTGTACTGCCCAGCTTCCATGAAGGCCAGGTCAAAGCTGCCGTACTTGGCTCCGATGCGCTGGAAATGGTCATCCCAGCCGCTGTCGCCGCTTTCAAAGATTTTATATTTGCCGTCGGACAGCACCCAGGAGGCCCACAGGGTCTCGAAGCGGTCTGTTAAGGATCTGGCAGAAAAATGGCGGGCAGGGGTGCAGGCTATATCAATGCTTTCCAGCTTGATTTCCTCCCACCAGGCCATGTTTGTGATCTTATCCCCTGGGACGCCGAATTTTATAAGCCGTTTCTCCACTCCAAGGGGGCATACATATTTCTTGACCTTGGGATCGATTTTCTTAATTGCATTCTTGTCCAGGTGGTCGTAGTGGTCGTGGGAGATGATCAGTATATCGATTTCCAGCAGGTCGGCAATGGTGCATGGGGGCGGGGTGAACCGCTTGGGGCCTGCAAACTGCACCGGCGACGAGCGGTTTGAGAAAACCGGGTCAAAAAGTATATTTTTCCCACCCATCTGGATAAGCAGTGTGGAGTGGCCAAACCAGGTGAAAAAGAGTTCCCCGCCCATAGTGTCGCCGGTGAAATCAGGGGTTTTAAGAGGGAGTTTGCTTTCCGGGACAGTCTCTTTGTCGGAAAGGAAACTGGTTGGAGCATCCTTGGGGATATCTTTCATCAGGAGGATGAACTCGTGTTCGTTATGGAATATTTTCCCATCGAAGTTGGAAGCCCGGGCTGCATAGTCAGCTGCGTCTGCAAAGGCCAGGCAGGGGAGGAGTAAAAAAGCGGTCATCAGAAGGGCTCCAACACAAAATGAACGCATAGCAAGTTTCCTACCTAAGTGTCAACACCGCTGTCACATTCCCGCTGCCAAGAATCTTTTTCAGTTCTGGCTTTGAAACACCTTCAACTTTTCCCAGCGGAGTAAAATTCCAGCTGTTCTTGTCGTAGTAGATTACAAAACGCTTGCCCAGGTAGAGGATGAGATCGCCTGAATCGGTTTCGGTGTAGGTATCGTTTCTGGGCAGTGTCACCGGAAGTTCACCCACTTTCTCAAAATTGGAGAAATCGTGCATATCTATGGTGACAGGCCCCTTCTTAAGGAGCTCCACCATAGCCCTGCTTGAGGAGTTGTCATACAGGGTGGCAGTAAGGTCGGTCTGGCCGTTGATATTGATAATCAGTTTTTCATCCAAAGTGTTTTTACCCACAGAGTTTCCATTTTCAGCCGCAAAGAGAGCGGAACTTATAAAAAGCAGCAAAGATAAAACAACCAGTTTTTTCATGGGTTTACTTTACTCCGACTTTCTTGAGCCATGCCTTCACATCTTCTTTTGCGCCGGCAATGCGGGTGTAGAACACATGGAAACCGGTTTTGTTCACGTCAGCATTCGGTTCAAGTTTCTGAATTCCGCTGATTGACCGCATAAGTCCGCTGCCGCCGCTTGTGGCGAATACATATACCTTTTTACCGCTTAAGTCATGTTTGTCTAAGAAGTCGAAAAGTGGGTCTGGCATATCGTACCACCATGCCGGGAATCCGATAAAGATATTCTCGTAGCCGCTAAGATCAATCTTGTTGGTTGTCTCCTTGAACTTGGTGTTTTTATTGTGTTTTCCCTCTTCAATCACGGTTTTATATTCGTTGGAAAATTTATTGACAGTCTGAAGCAGCACCATGTCACCGCCCACTTCTTCCTGAATCATCTGGGCAATGATTTCTGTGTTGCCTGCCACTTTGCCATTATATATGGTCCGGCTTGCGCTTGAATCTGCATCGGTCTGTACACTCTTCTGGTTGCCGTAAAGGGAGAAGAAGACGATTAAGTTCTTTCCATTTACCGTGTTCTGTGCAAAGACCGGGCTGGTTAAGCCTATAATCAGGCCGATTGCAGCAATCAGCATGATGATCTTTTTCATAAGAACCTCCTATTGGGCAAGTTCAATTCTAACATCAAAACTTCCTTTAAGGGAAGAAATTTTTTCAAGAGGGCAGGTGATCACGCCGATGTTGACCTGGTTTCCATACCGCTCGGAAGCTTCTTCGTCCTCAAACAGGATTGTGAAATACGGTCCGTCGGTTGCATAGTCGATATCGCCATTGAGCCATCCATAATGAACTTCGCTTTCGTTATGGGGAAAATCTCTTGCCGGCACGATGCCGCAGAAGTCGTGGCTGTAACGGTTCATGTGCACAGTATACGGAAGATTCTTTATAAGGGCCTGAGCTGTCTTTGAATCGTTAAGGATTCCGGGAATCTCTGTGCTGCCGAAGTGCATTACAATCTTTGTTCCATTTGTGATGACGCGGGTTGCCACAGATTTATCTTTTGTCTGCATTGCTGCACCATCCTTTGCAACTTTTTTTGACTGTGCTGTAACATTTGTTGCCATGATTCCGGTAATCAGTACCAGCGCCATAAGCGCGATTATCTTTTTGCTCATAATATCCTCTTTTATTTCAAATATTTATCAAAGAACTCTGCAAGTCTGTCGAATGGAATTACGTTGTTTGCGCCACCGTCATACAGGTCGGTATGGCTTGCACCAGGGATGATCACTAATTCCTTGTTGTCACCGGTAAGCCGTTTGAAGGCATCCTCTCCGAAGTAGCGGGAATGTGCTTTTTCGCCGTGGAGTACCATTACTGCACTGCGGATTTCGTCAGAATAAGCCATAAGCTTTGCATTCAGAAGCGATGTTCCTGTCTGAACTGCCCAACCGCCGTTTGAGTTAAGGGAGCGCTCATGATAACCCCGTGGTGTCTTGTAGTAGTCATAATAGTCTTTTACAAAGTAAGGTGCATCTGCAGGAAGTGGATCGACCACGCCGCCGCCCAGCTTGTATGTGCCATTCTTGAAGTCTTCGGTTCTCTGTGCCATAAGTGCCTGCCGCATTCCATGCCGAGCATCCTCACTGTCTGCGCTGTCAAAGTAGCCTTTTGCAACGACACGGCTCATATCGTACATAGTGCTTGCTACAGTTGCTTTGATTCTTGTATCAATTGCTGCTGTGTTAATTGCCATGCCGCCCCAGCCGCAGATACCGATTATTCCGATTTTCTCCGGGTCGATGTTGTCTCTGGTTGAAAGGTAGTCCACTGCTGCCATAAAGTCTTCGGTGTTGATGTCGGGACTGTTCATGTAACGAGGTTCTCCGCCAGATTCGCCGGTGAAGGATGGGTCAAATGCAAGGGCGATGAAGCCACGGGAAGCCATCTGGTTTGCATAGAAGCCCGATGACTGCTCCTTGACTGCTCCGAAAGGACCGCTGATTGCAAGGGCTGCGTTTCCTGTCTGTGGTGCATCTTTTGGTGCATAAAGGTCGCCTGCCAGCTCGATTCCGAAATGGTTCCTGAATGTCACCTTTGTGCGGGTTACATTTTCTGCAAGTTCAAATGTGTAATGTTCAGTCTTTTCAATTTTTGCTGATGTTGTATCCATTGATATCTCCTTTGTGGTTTTGCAGGATGCCATGCTAAGTGCAGATGCTGCCAGAGCGATGATTCCAATTAATAAGATTGATTTTGTAAGTTTCATAGTCATCTCCTATGGTTTGAATATAGCAAAGTGCAGCAGTTATTACCAATACTTTGTTTATATTGCCAGTTATGCTTTTTATGAATGACAAAGGAAAAGAAATATGCTATATTTATCCCATGGAACTACGGGTATTAAAGTATTTTTTAGAGGTTGCCAGGCTTGAGAATATCACCAAGGCAGCAGAGGTGCTAAGCGTGACCCAGCCCACTATAAGCCGCCAGATCAAGGATCTGGAATGGGAGCTTGGAGAAAAGCTTTTTGAGCGCACCAATTATGCAATGCGGCTGACTCCAGCAGGGGAGATTCTGAGGGAGCGGGCTGAGGATATCATCGCTATGGCAGATAAGACAGTGCTTGACCTTAAGATGCTTAAGGAAGATGAAGTTATGGGTGATATTGCCATTGCCTGTGCCGAGTCTAAGAATATCTCTTTCCTGGCTAAGACAATATTGCTTTTGAAAAAGCAGCATCCGAAAATCCGCTACCATCTTTATGCCGGAGACAGCGAGCGGGTGCTGGAGAAGCTGGACAAAGGGTTGTTTGATTTTGCAGTTATTGTAGAGAATGTGGATGTGGAGAAATATAATTCAATTACAGTTCATTCTGTTGACCGCTGGGGTGTGGTGATGAGGTGTGATGCCGAGCTTGCAGACCGCGATTATATTGAACCTAAGGATTTGATAGGAAAGCCTCTTATGGCCTCCAGACAGGCCCTTGCGGCCGACCTGCCTAAATGGTTCGGGGATGATATATCTAAGCTTAATGTGGTGGCAACCCTGGATCTTTCCTATAATGGAAGTGTTCTTGCCCGGGGCGGGGTAGGGTATCTGCTTACTTTTGATGGGCTGACTGATACAAGCAAGGATTCTCCTCTCTGCTTCAAACCACTGATGCCTGAACTTGTGACAAATATGTATGTGGTATGGCGAAGAGGACAGCAGTTCACAAGGGCAGGAGAAGTGTTCCTGGAGACCTTGCGAACTGTGTGCTGAATAAATAATTACTTAAACTATGGGGTCAACAACTTAAGAAGCTCTGCATCGTGGTGGTACCCCAGGGCACTCTTGTTGTCCAGGATCATAGTAGCGCCTTTTTCTGTTGTGTAAGGTTCCCACTTTGGCAGTCCTTTTGCATCAGGACTTCCAGTGCGGGCAAAGTTGACCCATGCTGAACTTATGGTGCTGGCCAGTTTACGTGCTTCCTTGGAACCGCCGGTGGCAGTAAGTGTCAGGTCTATGTTGTTGAATACGAACGGGAGCTCGGAGCAGTGGTAGCTCATGGCAAAGCCGCCCATGACCGGAGTTTCCCAGGTGAATACATAGCTGTATACAGGGGCGCCCTTCTGGTCTGCCTTTGTGTTCATGGCCTGGAGCATATACTGGCGCAGCCAATTTTCTACAAAGAGGGCATCGGCAGGCTTTTTGTTGGGATATGCCTTCTTGAATGCAGCCGCAACCGCATCTGCCTTGTCGCCGTACTTTTCTTTCATCTTCTGCTTTACCTGTTCATCGGTCCAGTTGTTCTTATTGTCGCTCTGGAGTGTCATCATCTTTGGAAGGTCAAGGAGTGTCACCCATTCGTTAAGGGCTGTTCCAATCATAAGAGGTACATCATTTGAGATAGAGGTGAACTTGTCAGCTACAGGTGGTTCTGGAATGTAATCACCGTCTACCATCGGTCTCCACATATTCTGTCCTGCATTTGCCATTGCTTTGAAACCTGCGGCATTAAGCTTGTCGAAAGGAACCTGCTTAAGCTGTTCTACAGTTGATACACCCAGGTTCTTCATAACCAGTTCTGCCACTTTGTGGCTTACAGGGTTTGCCTCGATAAGTGCGGCGCTCTGTACTATACCTTTATGGAAAAGGCCTTTCGCCGAAGGGGTTGCCATAAGGGCGAGAACCTTGGCTCCGCCACCGGACTGGCCGAAGATAGTGACATTGTTTGGATCGCCGCCGAACTGGGCTATGTTGTCGCGGATCCACTTAAGAGAAGCTTCCAGGTCTACAATTCCCAGGTTTCCGGAATGCTTGTATTCATCGCCATATGCGCTCAGGTCCAGGAAGCCCAGTACGCCCAGCCGGTGGGTTACAGAAACAACAACCACATCTCCTGTGCGGGCCAGGTTCTCGCCATCGTATGCCATATCAGAGATAGCGCCGCCCACTACAAAGCCACCGCCGTGGAACCATACCATGACAGGCCGTTTCTTGCCGTCGTTTATTCCGTTGGTCCATATATTGAGGTTAAGGCAGTCTTCGCTCATAGGGAGCACATGGGGTTCCCAGTAGGGCCAGTTCCAGTGGCTTGGGAACATATCATTCTCCCGGGAGGTGTCCTGAGGAGCCATATCTCCCCATACCAGTGCAGGGCGGATTCCATCCCATTTTGCAACCGGCTTGGGTTCTGCAAACCGTTCTGCCTGTGCATAAGGAATGCCGTGATAGGTATATACCCCATTGTGGACATAGCCCTGTACTGTGCCGGACTGTGTCTCGACCACTGCGATGCCAGGGCCTGCCTGGATAGTGTTCAAAGGCTTGGCAGCACCGGTGCTGATAATCAAAAGTGCAAATAATACTACTGCTAAAAATTTTTTCATCTATTTACTCCTTTTCATCTTATAAAGTGAGTAGGCTGCCATGGCTCTTTCTCGGGCAGGCCATATTTTTCCTTTCCAAGGGCAATGCTTTTTATAAGGAATGACATATTCCGGGCAAGAACCCTCATGGTCTGAAGCCCTTCGGAATCCTGGGCAGCCTCGCCTATCTCCCGGCCGTGGACGCAGTTCCAGTACTGGCTTGAAGTTACAGGCATCCCGCAAATGGTAAAATATTTGTTCAGTTCGTCGAATGTGGCAGTACAGCCGCCCCGCCTTGCACATACCACGCTGGCACCTACCTTCATGGTCTTGTCAAAATGGGTGCTGAAGAACAGTCGGTCAAGGAACGCAATAAGGGTTGCATTTGCCGAGGCATAATAAACAGGGCTTGCCACCACTAGACCGTCGGTCTTCTCAAAAAGGGGTGCTGCCTCGTTCACACAATCGTCAAAGACACATTTACCGGTTTTGGCGCATGACCGGCATGCTATACAGCCACGGATAGCTTTGTTTCCAATATTCAGGATTTTTGTCTCAATCCCTTCCTGTGCAAATATCTTTTCCATTTCTCCCAAGGCAAGGGTTGTATTGCCGCTTGCATGAGGGCTTCCATTTATCATCAATACGTTCATATCATTCTCCCTTTGCTTTATTCTGTAACATTCTTACATATTTGTACAATAAATATTTCGCAATCCACTATACTCAAAACGCATAGTACGTGGTATAATAATATTATGGAACTATATCAGATCAACCAATTCCTGGCATTCGCCGAGTGCGGCAATATTTCGAAGGCGGCGCAGCAGGTGCATACATCACAGCCTGCCTTGAGCCGTGCAATGAAGCATCTGGAGGAGGAACTGGGGGTGCCACTTTTTACCAGGACCAAGAATACCATTGCCTTGAACGAATATGGAAAGCTGGCTGTACAGTATGCAAAGGATATCGAGTTGAGCGTGAACAGCTTCAAGACAGTGCTTCAGGATACATACCGCATGGAACACAGCATCAATATTGCTTCTGTAGCACCTTCGCCCCTATGGGACCTGATTCCGCAGCTTTCTTCCATTTATCCTGATAAGAACATCACATCATCAGTTGAAGGTTCAGAAGCTGTCCGCAGAAAGCTGGACAGGGGAGAGATCCAGATAGCAGTTCTGGCCGAGCCCATAGTAGATGATAATTATATATGCAGGAAATATGGTACCGAACACCTTTATTTCTCGGCTCCGAAGGGGCATAAATTTGAGAAACGCAAGTCGCTTAAATTCAAGGACATTGACGGGGAGACCATGCTTTTGATGAGCGAGATAGGCTTCTGGCATGAAATTCATGAGAAGATGATGCCCAACAGCCGTTTCCTCTTGCAGAACAGCAGGGATGATTTTTCCACACTGGTAAATTCCTCCCAGCTTCCTTCTTTCTCCACCGATGTGACACAGAAACGCACAGATTGGAAGAGTGACCGCACAGATATTCCGATTACTGACAAGGAAGCACTTGCAACTTACTATGTAGTCTTTCATAAAAGAGATAAAAACAGCTATGCGTTCCTGATATAGCACATTGCGAAAATTATATTGTACATTTTACGACCCAGCCGTTATCCTTGAATCATAAGGAGATTGATTCATGGAATATAGTACTTTGCATAATGGCGTTAAGATGCCTCTGGAAGGCTTCGGAGTTTTTCAGGTGCCGGATCCACAGGTGTGTAAGCAGGCGGTTTTAGATGCTATTAAGACAGGTTACAGGCTGATTGATACAGCTGCAATATATATGAATGAGGAAGCTGTAGGAGCTGCAATAAAAGAGGCAGTGGCAGCAGGAATTGTAAAGAGGGAAGATCTTTTTATAACCACAAAACTGTGGACCAGCGACTACGGATACGAAGAGGCCAAGAAAGGCTTTGACCGCTGCTTGAGAAGGCTTGGTCTGGAGTACCTTGACCTGCTTCTTCTGCATCAGCCTTATGGTGATGTATATGGTGCATGGAGGGCAATGACAGAGCTTTACAAGGCTGGCAAGATCCGAGCCATAGGAGTGTCCAACTTCAATCCTGGGAAGATGACTGAGTTCTGCACATTGGTAGATGTAAAACCTATGGTGAACCAGATTGAGCTTCATCCTTTCTTTGCTCAGTACAATGCAATCGAAATTATGAAGGAATATGGCTGTGTACCTCAGGCCTGGGGGCCTCTTGCAGAGGGCAAACACGGTATCTTTACTCACCCGGTCCTAAGCGATATTGGAAGGAAGTACGGAAAGACTGCCGCCCAGGTTGCTCTTAAGTGGAATGTCCAGAGAGGCGTCTCAATCCTGCCGAAGAGCGTGCATAAGGAGCGCATGGAGCAGAACTTTGACATATGGGACTTTAAGCTTACCAAAAGTGACATGGCAAAAATCGATTCCCTTGACCTGGGACACAGCGAGATTATTGATCACAACGACCCGAATATAGTGAAATTTATTTTAAGCGGAAAGCCGGAGTAGGAGCTTATTATGAAACTGAAATCAATTTTTGTTGTTGCACTTGTGCTGGCACTTTCGGTATCACTTTTTGCAAAGGGAGAAAAAGAGGTGGAAAAAAATAAAACTTTTGAGACAAAAGATAAGTCTGCTCCGGTGGTCTATTTTATAAAGGACATCACACCGGAAGCCCTGGTAAAAGTATACAATGCCACTGGCTATAAGGCGACTGGTAAAACTGGAGTGAAAGTGAGCACCGGCGAAAGCGAGAAAACAAATTATCTACGTCCAGCCTTAATTGGAAAGCTGGTTAAGGATGAACTTAACGCTACAATCGTGGAATGCAACACAGCATACGGCGGCTCTAGGAGCAACAACATAGACCATATGAGGATTGCAAAGGAGCACGGCTTTCTGGATGTGGCAAACGGCTTTGACCTGCAGGATGAAGAAGGGTATATGACAATTCCTGTGAATGGCGGTATCCGGCTTAAGGAAAACTATGTGGGCACCCATTTTAAGGACTACCAGACCTATCTGATCCTCTCCCACTTCAAGGGACATGCCATGGGCGGTTTCGGCGGTGCAATCAAGAATCTTTCCATAGGTTTTGCATCGGGTATGAGCTGCGAAAAATCGGGTAAGCTTAATATCCACAGCGCAGGACGGAGTGTGACATCTTGGACCCGCTGTCCTCAGGATGAGTTCCTTGAGAGCATGGCAGAAGCTGCAAAGTCGGTATGCGATTATATGCAGGATGGCAAAGGAATTGTATGTGTGAATGTTATGAACCGGCTGAGCGTGGACTGTGATTGTAATGCAAATCCGGCAGAGCCTGATATGCACGATATCGGAATTCTTGCATCCACCGACCCGGTTGCCCTTGACCAGGCTTGTGTTGATCTGGTTTACAAGGCAAAAGATTCCGGCAGTCTGATTGAGCGCATTGAGAGCAGGAACGGAATCCACACTCTGGAGCACGCAGCAAAAATCGGCTTCGGTTCCCGCAACTATAGACTTGTTGAGATAAAGTAAACTATCAGCTTGTTAGATTTATTTAGGTAATTTTTTAAGCAGATCTGCCAGGGTGGTCTTGCCAAGCTCCGCTTCCAAGGCTCCTTGGGCAGTGTTCAAACATGGATCCAATACCCGGTGGATGTTATTTCCCACCGGGCATTTGCCATTAGGGGAAGGATGGAAGTTGAATATCTCATCCTCCTTATCCTTGACAGCGTTATAAATATCAAGCAGCGTTATATCTTCGGGCTCCTTTGCCAGGTGGGAGCCGCCGGTTCCTGCCGCCGTGGTCACCAGATTAGCCTTCTGCAACTGCAGAAGTATCTTTCTTATGATGACAGCGTTGACTCCGGTGCTTCCGGCAATGAAGTCAGATGTAACTTTAAATGAGTCTTCGAAGTAATCTATGCACAGCAGTGTGTGGACTGCTGCAGTAAAACGAACACTAATCCTCATCTTCTGCTCCTGCCGGAAGTATACCAGAATTCTTTTATTTGTAGAAGAAACCAGTGGTCATATCCAGATAGTTTTCTCCGGAATATGTTCCGTATTTAGCCTTAACTGCTGCCTTGAAAGCCTCGGGGGTAGTGTTTGCGGCTGCAATTTTCTTAAGATCTTCCAGATATGCAATCTTTGTCTTTGCATCTTCCAGGTTCTCTACTGTGTAGTGAGAGGTAAGGATCATATTGATTCCTTTTTTGATATAGCCCTCAAGCTGTGCAATGATAGCGTCAGCATGGCCGGCACCAGCTACGATAGAGTGGCAGTCGTGTCCCAACATGTGGGTATAAACTGCGTTGATCTCGGGAATCTCTATGTCAAAAGCCTCGCCTGTAATTGTGATCTTCATCTCTACCCCTGCCAGAGTGAGGGTGTCACCCTTGATGAAATCTGTGGTGGTATAGATAGAGTTGTCAAAAACTGTTCCGAAAGCTCCTGTGAATTTGTTGACCAGTCCTGCGCCACCGCCATTGTGGTTGTAGTCATCTGCATTCTTGGTGGAGTAGACAGGGTAACCTTTCATAAAGCTGGCACCTGCTCCATGGTAAGAGATAACTGTTCCTTCATACTTGAGTCCAGCGTCCTTGATGTATTTTTCAAGCTCTGCAATGTTGTCAAAGAAACATGGTGATTCAATAAGGAATGCTGCTCCGTTTTTTTCCACCAGGAAGCATTCGTCTGTGATAAAATCGTTAGTCTTGTATGCGTGGAGTTTTACTGTTCCGAAATCGTATACTTCCATAATTCCTTTTGCTAATTTAACTGTCTTTGCCATAGTGGCCTCCTTTGTTGTTCTTTTTAAGTTACAAGAATAATATAGCGTGGTTTTGTTGTAATGTCAATAGAACAACAAAATATTTTTCAACTTTTTTGCTATGCGTTTTAGGTATAGCGGGTTGCGAAAGTTATATTGTACAAATGCTCTTCCATCTTTGTATTATTAAAGTGGAATTGAAGAAAGGAGTATGACATGAAAAAATATATTGCACTTCTTCTACTGGCATTCTGTCTTAGCACAGCACTTTATGCAAAGGGGCTTACAATGAACAATATTACCACAAATACAGCTATAGAAGATGTGAAAAATGACCCGGATCTCAAGCCCTGGGGAAGGCTGATTTTCCCAGCCAATGATCACTACTATTCCGGCACTACACTTGGAAATCTCCGCCTAACTTGGTATGGGCATGACCCGAATAAAACTGTAGAAATAGTCAAATATTTTAAAGAGCATGCACAGAAGGGTGAGCAGGTATTCTACAATATCTATACAGAAGAAGAAAAGAAAGCCGATCCAGCAAAGCGGGATACCGGATTATTCTTCTTCCGTGGGAAGCCAGGGGCAAAGTTTGCTGTGTGCAATGCAGGCGGCGGGTTTGTCTATGTGGGAGCTCTGCAGGACAGTTTTCCCCACGCTCTGGAACTTTCTAAAAAGGGCTACAATGCTTTTGCCATTATCTACAGACCTGGGTGGCTTACTGCATATCAGGATTTAGCCCGGGCTCTGACATTTATCTTTGAGCATGCCGATGATCTGCAGGTGGATACAAACTGCTACTCTCTGTGGGGAGGCAGCGCAGGGGCACGGATGGCGGCAACTTTGGACAGCTACGGGGCACAGTACTTCGGTGGCGGCGATATTCCAAGGGCTGGCACTGTTGTTATGCAGTATACTGGATATGATGATTACCAGGCCACCGACCCGCCGACTTTTGTCTGTGTCGGCAAGAGTGACGGCATAGCCAGCTGGAGAACTATGGAACAGCGCATTGATGCAATGAAAGCCCTGGGCATACCTACCGAGTTCCATGCCTACAATGGATTGCCTCACGGCTTTGGGCTTGGAGCCGGCACCATAGCCGAGGGCTGGCTTGATGATGCTGTGCGATTCTGGGAAAAGCAGATGAAATAAAAATCCCTGTGCCATTGCTGACACAGGGTACAAATCTTTCTCAGGAGAACTACTTTTACTTAATTATTCCATGTTTCCAGGGAACCGCGGGATTGCATCGAAGCCCCTCTTCAGGTCGGCATCGGTCGGGATATAGTCGCCCATCTGGCCGTCGTTGTACTTCTGATATGCAACCAGGTCGAAGTAACCGGTTCCGGTAAGGCCGAATACGATTGTCTTCTCTTCACCGGTCTCTTTGCACTTGAGTGCCTCGTCGATAGCTACGCGGATAGCATGGCTGGACTCTGGTGCAGGGAGGATACCCTCGACACGTGCAAACTGCTCTGCAGCCTGGAATACCGATGTCTGCTCGACAGCCCGTGCTTCGATAAGCTTGTCATCGTACAGCTGGGACAGGATGGAGCTCATGCCGTGGTAGCGGAGTCCGCCTGCGTGGTTTGCAGATGGAATGAACTCAGAGCCCAGTGTGTACATCTTTGCCAGCGGACATACATGGCCTGTGTCGCAGAAGTCGTATGCATACACACCTCTGGTGAAGCTCGGGCAGGATGCAGGCTCTACAGCGATGATCTGGTAGTCTGCCTCGCCCCGGAGCTTTCTTCCCATGAATGGAGAGATAAGGCCGCCCAGGTTGGAACCGCCGCCGGCACAGCCGATAATCATATCTGGTTTTACACCATATTTATCCAATGCTGTCATGGTTTCCTGACCGATTACTGTCTGGTGCAGCAATACCTGTGCAAGTACGCTTCCAAGCACATAGCGGTAGCCTTCCTGTGTTGTTGCAGCTTCAACAGCCTCGGAGATAGCGCATCCCAAGCTTCCTGTTGTTCCAGGGAACTGCTTCAGGATAGCCCGTCCAACATTGGTTGTGTCGGATGGAGAAGGAGTGACCTTTGCTCCGTAGGTCCGCATTACCTCGCGGCGGAACGGCTTCTGCTCGTAGGAAACCTTGACCATGTAGACCTGGCAGTCCAGACCGAAGTATGCACATGCCATGGAAAGGGCTGTTCCCCACTGTCCGGCGCCAGTCTCGGTGGTCACACCCTTGAGGCCCTGTTTCTTTGCATAGTAGGCCTGGGCAATGGCTGAGTTAAGCTTGTGGCTTCCAGATGTGTTGTTTCCTTCGAACTTGTAGTAGATCTTTGCAGGGGTTCCCAGCTGTTTCTCAAGGCAGTATGCCCGAACCAGTGGAGATGGCCGGTACATCTTGTAGAAGTTCCGGATTTCCTCTGGAATCTCGATATATGGAGTGGTGTCATCCAGCTCCTGCTTTGCCAGCTCTTCGCAGAAAATAGGGGTAAGCTCCTCCAGCTTAAGGGGCTGATGTGTGCCCGGGTGGAGCAGCGGGGCCGGCTTGTTCTTCATATCAGCACGGAGATTGTACCAGCTCTTTGGCAACTCGTTTTCAGAAAGATAGATTTTGTAAGGGATTTCATTTTTGCTCATAAGACTCTGTAACCTCCTTGTTCTTATGGATAGAAACACAATAGCATGTTTTGTTTCTATATGCAAGAACAAAATGAAAAATTTTTAAACTTTTTTCTAAATCATTGCACTGCAACAAAAAAGGCAGAGTCAAAACCCTGCCTTGTATCAATCAAACGCAGTAAAAATCACTGCTTTGTATAAACGTAATACCATTCTATACCCTCTTGTTTCTGATCAGATGTCAAAGTCTTCCCGTCTGCAGAAAGGGTGGCTGAGGCATTGATATCAACATCTTTTGTTGTTCCCTCGAGTTTATCTTTCTCTTTTGTCAGATGAACGGTATATTTATTTCCATTTAGGCTCCATGTACCGGTAAACTCACTATTAGCGGCAGGAACGCCATCTATTTCTGCTTGGACTTTATCGAGGATGGTTCCACCATTATTTAACTCTATTCTGTCCTTAATAATGAGTACATTTCCACCTGATGAAATATAAATACCTCCAGAAACAGTATGAATATCATCAATACCATCGTGAGGAGTTACATCGGTAATAACAAATACATCACCGCCGCTTCCTTCACCGCCGCCACCACCGGAACTTCCACCGCCATCACAGCTGGCAAGGAAGAACACCAGGCAAACCATTAAAAAGATAAAAAATAATGATTTTGACTTCATTTTGAAGCCTCCTTTGTCAAAGTATTTAAACTCTACTTTAAAGATACCCCCCCCCTATGGGAAAAGTCAACCAACAAATTTCTTGCCAGATAAGGATTTTGCCCTTACAATAGTAATGTTAGACTACAAAAAAAGGAGAAAACATGGCAAACAGAATTACTCTTAACCAGACATCCTACCACGGAAAAGGGGCAATCAACGAGATTGTCAACGAAGCAAAAGCTCACGGCTGGAAAAAAGCGCTGGTGTGCACCGACCCGGATCTGCTTAAGTTCGGCGTCACCAAGAAGGTTACCGACATCCTGGACGGAGCAGGACTTGCATATGAGGTATATTCCGACATCAAGCCGAATCCACCGGTAGAGAATGTTCTAAGCGGAGTTGAGTTCTGCAAGAAGTGCGGAGCAGATTACATTATCGCTATCGGAGGCGGATCCTCTATGGACACAGCCAAGGCAGTTGGAATCATAATCACAAACCCAGAGTTTGCCGACGTGCGGAGCCTTGAAGGGGTGGCCCCTACCAAGAATCCTTGTCTGCCTATAATCGCAGTTCCGACCACATCCGGCACAGCTGCCGAGGTTACAATCAA
This sequence comes from Spirochaetia bacterium, assembly GCA_017554185.1. GTDB lineage: Bacteria > Spirochaetota > Spirochaetia > CADAEX01 > CADAEX01 > CADAEX01. The sequence goes on along the minus strand of JAFZIU010000077.1, from coordinate 35,686 downwards.
CTATGTAATCACCGATGTCCAGGCAAAGCGCAAGTTCGTATGCGTCGATGTTCACGATATTCCAATAATCGCATGTGTAGACCCGGACATGATGATGTCCATGCCTGCAAAACTGGCGGCTTCCACCGGTATGGATGCCCTGACCCACGCTATCGAGGGATATATCACCAAAGGCGCTTGGGAGATGACCGACATGATGCATCTGAAGGCTATCGAGATTATTGCCCGGTCTCTGCGGGACTCTGTAAAGGGAGATCCAAAGGCAAGGGAAGAGATGGCTCTGGGCCAGTATGTGGCTGGAATGGGCTTCTCGAACGTAGGCCTTGGAATTGACCATGCTATGGCTCATACACTGAGTGCTTTCTACGACACACCGCACGGTGTTGCATGCGCTATCCTGCTGCCGACTGTAATGGAATACAATGCACCGGCTTCCGGAGAGAAGTACCGCAATATCGCTTGGGCAATGGGAGTGAAAGGCATTTCCACAATGAGTCAGGAAGAGTACCGCAAGGCTGCAGTTGATGCAGTGCGCCAGCTCTCCATCGATGTTGGAATTCCACAGAGCCTTAACGGCATTGTCAAGGAAGCGGACTTGGACTATCTGGCAGAGTGCGCTATCAAGGATGCATGTGCCCCAGGCAACCCACGGGATGCTTCCAAGGAAGATGTGCTTGCTCTGTTTAAGAGCCTGATGAAGTAAGATTCACTGAAAAGTGTTTAAAGGGCAGCTTCTTGGCTGCCCTTTTTATTTATTATGCTGGCTGTTCAGCCAGGGCTTGTTCCACACCGCGGGCCAGCTGGTCGGCGCAGGAAGTGCCTTTGCCGCCGCAGTCGTTGCCCTTGAGCATGTCCACCACATACTGTGCATCGGCTCCCTCAAGCAGCTTTGCTATTGCCTTGGTGTTGCCTGGGCAGCCCCCCTGGAACTTTATGTTATAAACTTTGCCGTCTTCGATGGAAAACGAGATGGAACGGGGGCAGATATTCTGGGTAGGGATAGTGTAATCTTTCATTCTTTATCTCCTGATTTATCAACTTTTTTCTTGATGTCATCCAGTTCTTCTTTTATCTGATTGAGGAGCTCGAGTTTGACGTCTCTTTCTTTGTTTTTGCTGGATTTCTCCGCACTTTCCATAAATCCGGATGAAATGATACCTACAGGGACTGCAATTATTGCCATGCCTATTATAGCCATGATTCCACCCAAAAGCCTTCCGGGTATGGTGATGGGATAGACATCTCCAGGCCATGCAAATGTGAATATTGATATAGACCACCACAGGCCTTCCAGGGCATTGCCATATATATTTGGCTGGGCATTGGACTCAAAATGATAAACCAGGACAGAGGTGGCCAGCAGAAGAACAAACAGCACAAATAATGAATAGAACAGCTCTGTTTTTTTCCGCTTCATTATCACAAAAAGCTTCCGCATGGATCTGGTATGCCGGTTGGCCTTGATAAGCCAGAAAACCCTCAGGATACGGAGGTCAAAGGGATAGAGGGCAGGTACCCAGAACGGAAGGATTGCTATCAGGTCCAGAATCGCTATGAACGAGAAACAGTATTTCAGACGGGCCTTGGCCGGAGAAAGGCGTGGATAAAGGAACGGAGAGACCCAGAGCCTGAGGAGATACTCCACCGAGAATACAATCAGAGTGAATGTCTCAAAATTATCAATGGCTTTCTGCAGCTTGTCAGGTATATCGAAAGTCTCTATGAAGATTGTGATAATAGTGACGATGATTAATGAAATTATCGAGACATCAAAAATCCGGCTTGCAGTATCGCCGGGCTTGGATCTGTCTACAATTTCAAAAACACGTTTCTTAAAACTCTGGTATGTCATCATGAAAATTGTACCTTTCCCGCTGGCAATTTGTCAATTGACCTATGCAATTATTTACCTTATACTATAAAAGATGTCATACACCGTAACTGCAACCAGAATGAGACCCGCCATTTTCGACCAGCTGGCAGGGCAGGATTTTGTGGCCACCAGCCTCAAGAAATCGACTTCTTCAGGCAAGATTGCCCATGCCTACCTGTTCTCGGGACCCCGGGGCGTAGGCAAGACTTCTGCCGCACGCATCCTGGCCAAAGCCATAAACTGCCAGAACCCGTTACCGGACGGTAACCCATGCTGCCAGTGCTCCAGCTGCAGGGAGATTGCCCAGGGCAACTCCATGGATGTGATCGAGATAGACGGCGCATCCAACACATCGGTGAATGACGTGCGGCAGATCAAGGACGAAGTGCTTTTCGCCCCTGCCAATTCCAAGTATAAAGTCTATATCATTGACGAGGTGCACATGCTCTCAAACAGTGCATTCAACGCACTGCTCAAGACCATAGAGGAGCCACCTCCATATATTGTATTCATCTTTGCCACCACCGAGGTCTACAAGGTGCCGGCAACCATCCGCTCCCGGTGCCAGCATTTCAATTTCCGCCTTATCCACACCGACGTGATCAAGGAAAGGCTGCGCAAGATATGCGACGAGAGCAGCATAAAGGCTGATGATGATGTCCTTTTCTGGATAGCTAAGGAAGCCACCGGGTCGCTCCGGGATGCCTATACCCTGTTCGACAAGATAGCGGCTTTCTCGGGGGATGAGATTTCCCTTGCCCTGATCAAGGAGAAGATGGGGCTGGTGGGCTTTGACAAGATAAACCAGCTGGCCGAGTGCTTTGCAGACGGCTCTTCCAAGGCTGCACTGGAAATCCTGGACGATATTCTGGCCAGCGGCGTGGCTGTAGAGCAGTTTGTAACCGAGCTTACCGAGTATTTCCGCAACATCCTGCTTATAAAGAACAATGTGGATAAGGAATCGGTCCTGGGCTATTCCAGCGCTGCATTCTCACCCAAGGTTATTTCTGCATTCTCTGTGTATCAGATAGAGCAGGCGCTTGCCCTTGTGCTCCAGCTTTACCGGGACCTGCGCTATTCGCTGAGCCAGCGGTTTGAGCTTGAACTTCTGGTGACCCGGCTCTCTTCTATGAAGAACTTTGTCTCCAGTTCCGAGCTGGTGGAGCGGCTTGAGGCTCTTAAGAAAGGATTTGTGCCGGCAAAAGGCTGCGCTCCGAAACAGGATATTCCCCTGAAACCAGTTCAGGATGACAGTGCTTCACATCAGGCTGAAGAAACCAAGCCCGAAGATGTGCAGGATGAACCAGAGCCGGCGCAGATTGACATCACAGCTATAAGAAACAATGTGATTGAAGCTTTTAAAAAGGAAAATGAGATTTTCCTCGCTTCTTCCCTGGAGCGGACCGGCGGGTGGAAAGTGCAGAATGGAAAGGTGATCATTCCATGTTCCGAATCTTTCCAGGCATTGAAACTGGAGGAGGCTGCCCAAAAAATCGGATCTGTGGTTGCAGAGACAACAGGGCAGAATCTTGCTGTCGAGGTGCAGAAGCCCCAGAAACAGGAGAATGCCAGTGCTGCGGCAGTAAGGCCAGCTGTGTCGCCGGCTGTGGAGATGGTGAAGAACGTTTTTAAAGGCGAGATTGTCTGAAAAGGATAATATGATGAATTTCAACCCGATGGATATATTGAAGAACGCCTCCGGCATCCAGGCCAAGATGGAAGAGATGAAGAAATCGATGGAGAACCTCTCTGTAAGCGGCTATGGCGGCGGCGATATGGTGCGGGTGGACATGAACGGCAAGATGGAGATAACCGATGTAAAGATATCTCCCGATGCCATTGATGCATCCGACCCATCCATGACAGAACAGCTGGTGAAGGCTGCCTGCACTGATGCATATAACAAGATAAAGCAGAAGATGAACGAGGAGTTCTCTTCCCGCATGGGCGGGCTTCCTCCTGGATTCGCAGGTATCTGATGAAGACCCAAGAGACCATCATCGATGTGCTTATAAAGAATTTCTCCTCTCTGCCAGGAATTGGGCGTAAGAGTGCTGCCCGGATTGTCTATCATCTTTTAAAAGAGGATTCCTTCTTCACCGACAACCTGGCTGACAACATAAAAAAACTTAAAGAGACTATAAAACCATGTCCGACATGCGGCTGCTACACCGATGCCCATGAGTGCAGCATCTGCTCCGACACCACACGGAATAAGAAGCTTCTGTGCGTGGTGGAGAATCCACAGGATATCGACATCATCGAATCTACCGGTGCCTTTGATGGCTATTACCATGTGCTTATGGGACTTCTTTCGCCCATTGACGGCATAGGGCCCGAGAAGCTGAACGTCTATCCCCTTATAAGCCGGATAGAGAAAGGGGAGGTTGAGGAACTGATATTTGCCCTGAACCCATCGGTGGAAGGAGAGACCACTGCCCTCTATATCCAGAAGATGCTGGAGAACCGGGGCATCCATATAAAAGTTACACGGCTTGCATCAGGGCTTCCTGTGGGGGGCGACCTTGAATATGTTGACCGGATGACGTTGACCCGTTCGCTATTGGGACGTACTTCAATTTGAGTATTATGCGGACAAAGATCACCCCGGATACAAAAAAATTCATCATAGTCATGATTATTGTGGGGCTGGGAATGGCTGGTGATGCCATGATCTACTGCCTGCTTCCAGTAACCCCTGAAAGCTTTAATATCACAGTGTTCCAGATCGGAATACTCCTTTCTGTTAACCGGTTTGTCCGGCTTATTACAAACGAGATCTCCACCTCTGTGGTCACCCGGATGAATTCAGATAAACCGCTGGTTATCGCTGTATGCCTTTCCACATTCATAACTTTGGGTTACGCTATACCATGGGGCTTCTGGTGGCTCCTTTTCCTGCGCGCCCTCTGGGGAGGTTGCTTCTCGCTGCTCCGTATAGAGGGGTACATAGCTGCCCTGCGCTATTCAAACCGGGAGTCCTTAAGCCGGTATATGGCATGGCACGAGACCATAAAAGGGCAGATTTACGGCATTATAACTATTATCTCCGGTGTCCTGGCCGACCTTATATCCCCCCGGTCAGTGCCTGTACTGCTTGCGGCCCTTACTGCTGCCTGCCTGCTTTTCTTCAAGGGGGGCAGGGCGAACCTTATGGGAGCCGACGGAGCAGCGGTGGATACAGCACCCCGGGCAGGGCGGGGTAAGGTGAGCAACCCCAAGGTGCTCATAATACTGGGCCTTGTGATCCTGGTCTCTGCCACATTTGCCACCATGATGGGCTCCCTGCGGGGTCGTGCTATTGTTGATTATATCCTGCCCGGGGCCGGCATAGCCGTGGGTGCGGCCACCTTCGCCGCCCTGTTCCAGGTGGCAGGGCAGATAGTGTCCTTAAGCGGCCCTGTGATCGGGTATGTATGCGACAAGATAGGGCGCAGGAAAGCTTTTTCAATTGTATTTATCATTCAGATAATCATTATCCTGACACTGGCTATATTCAAGCTGTGGTACATAATGCTGGCCATGTTCATAGTGCAGCTTTTCTCCGGTTCCGCCTCCCAGATCCTGCGCACCTCCATTGCCGGTGAATATGCCAATCCTGCAGAGCAGGCTGTGTTCATGAACCGCATTGCCACGTTCCAGGATATGGGAAGCGCCACAGGGCCGTTCCTGGGTTATGCCCTGTACGCCGGAACAGGCAACTTCCAGCTTATCGCCATGATCATGATTCCATGTCTTTTACTCTCTGTCTTTGCACTTAGAAAAATAGGAAAGGCAACTTGACAACAAATATTGTAATAAATATACTTCTCTTATCTTGGGCCCTTAGCTCAGCTGGATAGAGCAACTGCCTTCTAAGCCGTAGGTCAGAAGTTCGAATCTTCTAGGGCCTAGATAGATGCCTCCCGACCGGGAGGCTTTTTTTTGCCTATCGCCCGGCAGCAGAGTCGGGATTACATATCATCTTTACTGCCAGGTCGGCTATTGTAATCCCGAACACAGCGGTCACCGGGGGATAGCTGCCCAGTATGTTCCGCTCCCGGCCCCTGTGCAGCTGCTCATCATCAGGCTCTATCTCCGGGGCTCTAAGAGCTCCAGGATCCGGCAGCTCGGTTGAGTATACGCACAGTATTCCGTCAGCTATCCCCCGGCGGCGCAAGTACTTGCGCAGGCTCCGGGCCAGCGGGCATACCGTGGTCTTGAACAGGTCTCCGGTGTGGACAGCAGTTATGTCGGTCTTCAGTGCAGCCCCCATGGAGGAGATGGCCCGTAGCCCCCGCTGGTGGATGGCTTCCAGCAGGGCCGCCTTTGGCCCCAGGGAATCTATGGCATCAATCACTATATCAGGATTCTCGTCCAGAATCGCATCCCTGTTGGTGTAGTCTGCAAACAGCTTGAGCGCCTTCACCTCGGCCTTCGGATTTATATCCAGGATCCGGTTCCGCACAGCCTCTACCTTGGGGATTCCTATGGTGGACTCGGTGGCACACACATGCCGGTTTATGTTGGTCTTGGCAATCTGGTCAAAATCCACCAGGGTAAAGTGACCCACACCGCTCCGGGACAGCATCTCGGCCGCCCAGGCCCCTACGGCACCAAGTCCAAAGATGGTTATCCGCGCCTTCTGGATCTTCTGGAAAGAGTCATCACCGATCACCTGTATGATTCTGGAAAAACGGTCCACAACCTTATATTAATCATTCCTAAAGTTATTATCAATATAAAAAATATATATAATAAAGGGTGGAAAAAAGGTTGACTTGACACTTAAAATAGGGGAAAATAGAAGAACATATATCTAATGGAGGAAAAATATGAAAAAAGCTTTACTGGTTCTTCTTGTTGTCCTCGTATGTGCATCTGTTGCATTTGCAGGCGGAAACAAAGAGAAAGCAGCTGCAGAAAACAAAGTTCTTAGAATGCTCACTTGGACAGGATATGCTCCACAGTCCCAGATCGACGAGTTCGAGAGACTTTATGGTATTAAGGTAGAAGCTACACCATCCAGCAACGAGGAGATGATCTCCAAGCTGAGAGCTACAGGCGGCAGCGGATTCGACCTGGCACAGCCATCACAGGACAGAGTTGTGGCAGTAGTTGAAGAGTTTGGAATTTATCAGCCGATCGACTATTCAAAGGTCAACACAGATCAGCTGGATGCAAGCACACTTGCTGCAACAAAGAAGTATACTGAGTACAAAGGCCAGTCCTATGCAGTTCCACACGTATTCGGAACATCCGGACTTGTTGTAAACAAGAAGTATGTCAAGAAAGATCCAAAAGAACTGGACTACACAGACCTTCTGGACCCACAGTATGCAGGACATGTATCCTACAGATGCAAGAGACCTATCCTCTGCGCTATGGGATTTGCCCTTGGATATGACCCATTCGCTCTTTACAGCAACCCGACTGAATATCAGAAGATGCTTGATGCAGTTGGAGCAAAGCTGATCGAAGGCAAGAAAGTTCTTAAGTACTACTGGGAAAACGGCGACGCACTCCTGCAGGGTATGAGAGCTGGAGAGATCTGGCTGGCAAAAGGCTGGGAGCAGGGAGCATGGAAGCTCTACAAAGAGAACCCAGACATCGACTACGTAGCACCAAAGAGCGGAGCTATGGCATGGGTTGACACATTTGCACTTCCTGCAAAGTCTGAGAACGTTGAAGGCGCTTACAAGTGGATCAACTTCGTTCTGCAGCCAGAGAAGGCAGCTGAGTTCACAAACGCAGAAGGCTATGGTACAGCATCAAAGGATGCAGTTAAATACTATACTCCAGAAGCTGCTGCAAACTTCTCAAGATGCTTCACACCAGAAGTTATGGCTAACATGAACTGGTATCCGACCGTTCCATCAGGACTTGAGGAAATGGAAGGAAAGATTCTCGACAAGATGAGAGCTGCAAAATAAGTTTTCATTCTTAGGCAAAGCTGGCCACGTGCCGGCTTTGCTTTTTTTTATCTTTTATTAGTGCAGGTATAACATGGAAATTGCTCTTTCAGTAAAAAATGTAGTAAAGAAATATGGAGATTTTACTGCAGTGAATGATGTGTCCTTCAATGTAGAGGATGGAAAATTCTTCTCTATTCTTGGACCTTCCGGATGTGGAAAAACAACGCTGCTCAGAATGATTGCCGGTTTCTTCGAGCCTACAGCAGGTTCTATCGAAATCCGGGGAAAGAATATGGCAAACGTGCCGCCTAACAAACGGCCTGTAAACCTTGTTTTTCAACATCTTGCACTTTTCCCGATGATGGATGTCAAGGAAAACATCGCATTCGGACTCCGCCGCCGGGGCGAGAAAACCCCAGAGGTGATGAAAAAGGTGCATAACATTCTTGAAAGAGTAGGTCTGCCAGAGTATGCAGACAAGCGGATTGACCAGCTTTCCGGCGGCCAGAAACAGCGTATCGCAATTGCCCGCTGTCTGGTCCTGGAGCCCGCAGTACTGCTTCTGGACGAGCCTCTGGGAGCACTGGACCTTAAGCTGCGTGAGCACATGAAGGTAGAGCTTAAGAAGCTGCAGGCCGAGATCGGCACAACCTTCGTATACATAACCCACGACCAGTCGGAGGCCATGGTGATGAGCGACCATGTGGCAGTAATGAACACCGGCCGCTTCGAGCAGATCGACACTCCGAGCAACCTGTACAACAACCCGGCTTCTTCCTTTGTTGCCATGTTCGTAGGAAACAACAACAAGGTTACCGGAAAACTGGCAAAAGACGAGAGCGGCAACTTCTATGTGCTGGACAAGAACAGCCTTAAGTATGCCATCACCTCCATCAAGGACTGCAAGGAAGGTGACACCGTAGGAATGTATACCCGTCCTGAAGCCATAATCATCAATCCTGCAGAGGACAAGACATCCTTCAACCGCACCGGTGTATTTGTAAAGGCTGTGCTGTTCGACGGCGGAAACTCAAGGCTTCTGGTAGTCACACCTACCGGTCAGGAGGTGCTTGTTGCACTGCCTCAGAACCATCAGTTCGACTACATCAAGAAGGGCGACAATATCGTAATCGGCTGGGATCCAGCTTCTTCTGTATGTTTCAAGGAAACAGGAGCGAAGATGTATGATGACGAAATCTAAAAAGCTAGGCTGGGGCTTCTTTATATTCTTTATCCCGGTTTTCCTGTGGCTGCTGCTCCTTATAGTGCTGCCGCATATCGAGCTTCTGCGTATGTCATTCACCAGAGCCGCATATCTAAAGCAGCCTGGACTTACATTATCAAACTACTTTGAGTTCTTCAAGGAGCCGATCTACTGGAACACTTTCCTGCGCACTGCAATGTATTCCATCACAGTAACCATAATCGTGCTGATCATCGGACTTCCGGTTGCTTTCTATATTACTAAGATAGCAAGCCTCAAGACCCGTGGATTCCTGACAATCCTTATCCTTATCCCGTTCTGGGTAAGCGAGCTTATAAGAGTTTACGGCTGGATGATCATCCTCCGCGAGAGCGGTATAATCAACCACTTCATGACCAAGTTCGGAATCTGGAAACAGCCTATAGAGATGCTGTACAACGACGCAGCCATGATCATGGGTCTGGTCTACACATCGGTCCTCTTCATGATTGTCCCGATTATCGGTGTAATGGACAGCCTGGACAACTCCTATATCGAGGCAGCCTACGACCTGGGCGCCAAGAAGTGGGTGATCTGGCGTCATATAATAATTCCGCACTGCATGCCCGGTATAATCTCCGGCTGCATCATCGTGTTCATGATGGTTCTTGGAAGCTACCTGACACCTAACCTGATGGGCGGAAAGAACTCCCTGTGGTTCACACAGCAGATCTACAACCAGTTCATCCTCTACTTCAACTGGAACATGGGTGCTGCCTTCGGCTTCCTGCTGCTCCTTATGTCTTCTATTATAATCTGGATAGCACTCAAGCTCTCCGGCCAGAACCTTAAGGAGGTGGTAAAATGATCCGTTCACTGCCTAACTCAAAGTTTTATACCATAACATTCAACACATTCATCATCATTTACTTTGTGTTCCTGTTCGCACCGCTTCTTATCACCTGTATCCTAGCGTTCAACAACTCCATGATCCCGTCACTTCCATGGAAAGGCTTTACCCTTGACTGGTTCTTCGGCGATGGATCCGGCGGCGGACCGACCGGCTTCTTCCACGACAGGTTCAACATGAGGGCTTTCGGAGTATCGTTCCGGCTGGCTATTGCAGTATCACTTATGTCCACAGCCATGGGAACCTGTGCTGCATTCCTGTTCGAGCAGGAGAACTTCCCGCTCAAGAACCTTATGTACCTCCTGATGATTGCACCTATCGTCATTCCTGGTGTAATCCTGGGTATCTCTATATTGTCCTTCACCACCACAGTTGCCACATTCTTCCAGAACCATTTCGGTATCCGGCTGGATGCTATAAGACCTGGTTTCTGGCTGGTGGCTTTCGGACAGTTCTCTTTCATATCCACCTATGTGGCTATGGTTGTGTCTGCCCGGCTTAAGAAGTTTGACAGGACACTTGAGGATGCAGCCTACAACCTTGGTGCCAACCGGTTCCAGGTAATCTGGTACATCACCCTTAAGTACCTGCGGCCTTCCATAATCGGAGGACTTGCACTTTCGTTCCTGCTTTCTTTCGAGAACTTCAACACCACACTGTTCCTGGTAGGAGCAGATGTACCGCTGCCGGTAGCACTGTTCAACCGTGTAAGGGATGGCTCTACACCAGTTATCAACGCTATCTCCTTCCTGCTGATCTTTGTGACATCTATCTGTGCAATGGTAAACCTGATGCTGTCAAGGAAAAAGACAGAGGATTAAGGAGAGAGGAAAGACAGAATGGACTCAATATTGGACACCTATTTCAGGGATGTTGATAAAACCATAGTGCGGATGAAGAACTATCCTTCCAAGGAGCTGGTTCTTCTCCATCATAACGATACTGACGGCCTTACATCAGGTGCAGTGCTGTACAAAGCGTTCTGCGACGAAGGCTACAAGGTGCAGCGGTTCTCTCTGGAAAAGCCTTATCCGAAGGTGCTTGAAAAACTGTTTGCCGAAAACAGCGGTAAAATCATTGTCTTTGCCGACTTTGCCGGAAAGATTGCACCCTTTGTATGCAAACTGAATGCCGGCAAGAACCTGGTGATCCTGCTGGACCACCACAAGGCAGAAAAATCAACTTCCGACTCTGTCATAAACCTGGACCCGGACCTGTACGGTCTCAAGGGCGACAGGGATATCTCTGCATCGGTGACCTGCTGGTACTTTGCCTGCCGCCTGAATCCTGCCAACAAGAAACTGGCCCATATTGCCGCACTGGGTGGCATTGCCGACTTCTTCTATATCGACTGGCAGGTGCACGGCGAGAACTGGAAGTGCACGGAAGAGGCCCTTAAGCAGGGGACTATGCGCATGGAGAAGAATGATGGCAAGGATGTCTTCTACATCACCCTCCCGGACAGGGAATTCGAGATCATCGAGCTCTACAGCATGCTTGATATTATCGGCGGCGTAGGCTTCTACGGCGGCGGCCCCGAGCTTGGAATCAAGATGCTTCTCCACGGGACAGACGATGCAGACCAGAAGACAATAGAGAAGTTCCGCAGCATGAAGAAGGAGAAGTTCGACCAGGAGTTCGAGCGGATCAGGAAAGGTGAGTTCAACCAGACAGAGCACATTGTTTGGTGCGATGTAAAGGACCGGTTCATGCCCATGGGTGTCAAGATGATCGGTATTTTCTGCGAGGAGGTTGCCGACAGCGGTCTGGTGCCCAAGGATAAGTACATGGCCGGGTATCAGCAGATTCCTGACGAGGTGCCGGGTTTCGGGCATGTGGATATGGGAGAGACCAAGGTTTCTATGCGGACTTCGCTGCCCCTGACAGACCGGGTTATGCACGATGAGATTCCGGGGCTCAACGCCTTCCTGCCGGAAGCGACATTGAACCTGGGCGGCTTTGCAGATGCCTGTCATAGAGTGTCAGCTGCAACTACGATAAAAATTGGAAAAGAAGCGCTTCTTATGGATGAATGTGAGAACGTCCTCAAGAAGCTGATGAATAAATAAAAAAATGGAGGAATGAAATGGGTATTGGATATGCATACGGAAAAAACATTCTGATTGGGGATCAGTTTGTTCTCAACGGTGTACCAGCAATTGTATCGGCACTGCCTTTTAAGACAGAGACCAAGGTTGAGCGCCTGCCTGAAGGTTCCGACCTCATAATCGAGGACCACCGGACCGAGGTTCCAGGATATATTCAGAAAAAGGCTGCAAAGTGCCGCCTTTCCTATGAAAGAATGATTGAGAAGATGGGTCTTGATATCAAGAAGAACCCTATGAAGATCACAGTAGGCGGCGATCTTCTGGCAGGAAGCGGAGTAGGAGCCAGCGCAGCAATCAGCGTATCCTTCGGCCGTGCATGCAACGACGAGTTCAAGCTGGGTCTGGACCTGGTGGAGCAGAACTGGGTGGGTTTCCAGGGTGAGTTCCCATATCACGGGGAGCCGAGCGGTGTTGACAACACAGCATCTTCCTTCGGCGGAATCATGATGTATCAGATCAGGGACGGCAAGAAGATGTACGAGCGGATCAAACCGCCTAAGCCACTCTATGTAGTTCTGGCAAACAGCGGTGTGACCTACGACACAGCCCTTATGGATGCAGAGATTGAGGCGCTGATCAAGAAGGATGCAGGCTTCTTCTACAAGAGGCTGAACAAGACTGCAGAGCAGGTATATGCACTCAAGGCTGCCCTTATATCTGGCGACTACGATGCAGTGGGCGAGATCATGACAGCAAACCATCAGCTTCTTATCGAGCTTAACATGAGCCATCCACGGCTTATCGAGCTCTGCGAGCGGTCCATCAAGATGGGTGCCTACGGTGCAAAGCTTACCGGTGGCGGAAGAGGCGGCTACATGGTTGCACTGGTAAAAGACCTGGATATGCAGGCTAAGATTGCCGGAACCTTCGAGAAAGAGGGCGTTCCAGTGATCACAGCAGAACTTGGTCTTAACCCAGTTGACGATGTGGACTTTAGAATATTAAAATAAACGCATGAAAATTTTATTATCAGGCTACGGCCAGATGGGAAAGGAAATCGAAAAGATCCTCCTTTCCCGCGGTCATGTTGTGTCTGCCATTGTAGACCCGATGGTAGAAACTGCTCACAAGGAGATATCAGCTGCTGTACTGGCTGATGCAGATGTAGTAATTGACTTCTCATCACCAGCAGCTGTGCTTAAAAACTGCACCGCCTACGCGCAGGGTTCCACACCTGTTGTTCTTGGAACTACCGGCTGGGGTGACAAGTATGACCAGATCAAGGCTATGATCGAGAAGGCAGGCATCGGCTTTGTATGGGGATCCAACTTCTCCATCGGAGCACATATGCTGTTCAAGCTGGCAAGCTATGCCGCATCTTTGGCAAACGCTGTGCCGGACTACGACATCATGGTTCACGAGATGCATCATAAGCTTAAGAAGGATTCACCCTCCGGCACCGCCATCACACTGGCAGAGAAGATTCTTGCCAACTGCGACCGGAAGACCAAGATCGTGACACAGTGCCTGGACCGGCGGATAGAGCCGGAAGAGCTCCATGTGTCATCCACAAGAGGTGGCAGCATTCCTGGAATCCATACTATGTATATGGATTCACCTGCCGACACCATCGAGATAACCCATAATGCACGGAGCCGCGGAGGCTTTGCATTGGGTGCAGTAATGGCAGCAGAGTGGATCAAGGGCAAGAAAGGCTTCTACAGTGTAGAAGATTTTATAAAAGAAATTTTACCATAACAGGAGAAAAAAAATGAAGTTTGAAGGAATATACACCGCCCTTATCACACCATTCAATAAGGACGAATCAATTGACTGGGGCGCTCTCAAGGCACTGGTTGACTTCCAGGTGGAATCCGGAGTTGCCGGAATCGCACCTATGGGCACCACAGGCGAAAGCCCTACAATCATCCACGAGGATCACCTTAAGATCATCGAGTTTGTAGCACGTCAGGTTGCAGGCCGCTGCCAGATTATCGCAGGCGCAGGCTCCAACAGCACAGCCGAGGCACTCCACATGACCAAGATTGCAGCAAGCTACGGCGTAGATGCCACACTGCAGGTTGCACCTTACTACAACAAGCCTAGCATGGAGGGCTTCTACCGCCACTTCATGACAATCGCAGATGCAGTTGACATTCCGATGGTTGTATACAACATCCCTGGAAGAACAGGAAAGAACATCGACAACGCAACTATGCTCAGACTGGCTCAGCATCCAAATATCCAGGCTGTAAAGGAAGCAAGCGGCGACGTAAACCAGATGATGAACCTTATCGCTGCAAAGCCAGACACATTCACAGTGCTCTCCGGCGACGACAACCTGGGCTTCCTCCTTATTGCAATGGGCGGAAAGGGAATTGTATCTGTAGCATCCAACCTTATCCCAAGAGAGATGAATGCACTGTGCAACGCAGCACTGGCTGGCAAGCTGGAAGAGGCTAAGGCACTCCACTACAAGCTGCTCCCGTTCTTCAGAGCAGAGTTTGCCGACACAAACCCGGTTCCTATCAAGTATGCTATGGCCAAGGCCGGCATGATCCAGGAAGCTTACCGCCTGCCTCTGTGCGAGACCTCTGCTGCTGTAAAGGCTCAGATGGACGCTGCAATGGCAAAGCTTGGACTGTAAGGTTATCGCTTTACGCTATTTCGTCACCCCGGGTGCTTTCCTGGGGTGATTTTTTTGTCCTTATCGGATTTTATCGGCAATATATAAATAGAGTTATTTTAATAAAAAAGTGCTTTATATTTTGCCGATATTATGCTATATTCTTACTATGAGCGTAGATTATTGGCAAGTGACAGATATAGCCAAAGCCTGGCAGGTCTCGGAGCGGAGTGTGCGGAACTACTGCAATGCCGGACGTGTGCCAGGTGCCATTTTGGAGGGCAAGACTTGGAAAGTACCATCTAGGTCTTCTAAGCCAAAACGGCAGATACGTCACTCCAAGAAAAAGAACGAGACTATCCTTGAGCAGCTTAAGAGGGAAAAGGAAGCCGGGCTTAAAGGTGGGCTGTACCATCGGGTTCAGATAGAGCTTACCTATAACTCCAACCATATAGAAGGCTCACGGCTTACCCCGGAGCAGACCCGCTATATCTTCGAGACTAACACCATAGGAATTACAGATAAAAGCGTCAATGTGGACGATATAGTTGAGACAGTGAATCATTTTCGGTGTGTGGATCTGGCTATTGAGGGGGCTAAGTCAAAACTTACCGAAAGCTTTATCAAACAGCTTCATTTTATTCTCAAGAGCGGTACCTCCGATTCCAGGAAGACTTGGTTCAAAGTTGGAGATTATAAGCTTTTAGAGAACGAGGTAGGGGGTATGGATACAGCCAGTCCCGAGAGTGTTAAGCCCAGGATCAAGGCTCTCCTTGCCGAGTATAATGCAAAGAAAACCGTGACCTTGGATGATATCTTGGATTTCCATGTTCAGTTTGAGCGTATTCATCCATTCCAGGATGGCAACGGTCGGGTGGGGCGTCTTATCATGTTCAAGGAGTGCTTGAAGTACAATATTAAACCGATTATCATCACCGAAGAACTCAAGTGGTTTTACTACCGTGGACTTAAGGAATGGAACTATGAGCGGGGATTCCTACGAGAGACTTGTCTGGAGGCACAATCATGTTTTTCAAACATAAAATAGGGCTGGTTCTGGCAGGCGGCGGTGGAAAAGGCGCATATGAGCTGGGCGTCTGGAAGTACCTGGCCGAGATAGGGCTGACCAAGAAAATATCAGTGATCTCAGGATCCTCGGTAGGGGCGCTGAATGCTATTTTGTTGACACTCTGCGATTTCGATACCGCTGTAGATATATGGACTACCCAGCTTGAAAGCAATATCCTGGATTTCAAGTCTCCCACCAAGAGGTCTGGGGCTATCTTCAGCAGGGAAGGGCTTTATAGAATCATGGAGCAGTTGGATTTCAGCAGGCTGCCTACCCTCAAGAAAAAATTGTATGCAACCTGTCTAAATACCGACACCCATAAGACCGAGAGTTTCTGTTTGAACAATTATGATAAAGAAATGGCGGAGCAGATTCTATGTGCCACCAGCGCAATTCCCATTGTGTTCCAGGGTGAGAAGATTTTTGGCAGTCATTATATCGATGGCGGCTGGGGCGATGAGGTCCCTATAGGACCCCTTGTGGAAGAGGGGTGCACCGATGCAATTGTGGTGAACCTGAAGCGGAGTTACCACGTTGACTATTCTGGTTTGGGAATCAATACAATCGTGATTCATCCTACTGTCAATCTTGGGGATAACTGGTTCGGCGTGCTGGACTTTTCTTCCAAGGGAGCCGAGCGGCGGATGAAGCTGGGGTATGATGATTGCAGGAAGCGGTTTGCCCCGCTCCTGAAGACATTGAAGGGATACTTTAATTTCAGCTTTAGCGGGGCCAGAGCTAAGAAGATAAATGCCATGGATGACGAGGCAATCCTTCAGAGGACTCTGGAGGTGATCTCTGCGCATCCTGAGCATCTTAAGGAAATACAGGGATATTTCAACATCGATCTGCCCACCGCCGGAGGCGAGGTGTTCTGGTCTAAACTGGCCGAATACCATGGTTGGCAGTTTCAGGAGAACAATATCACCAAGCATATAAGGCTGATTGATCCTGCCAATTTCCGCCGGGCCTGGGGCAGGCGTCGACAGCTGGTGGACTACTGCCGCTCATTTTTGATAAGTCAACTTAATGCTTGATTTTATATCATTGTAATGATATAATTTGACCATGATTTTGTATCATGGATCTGACCACATAATAAAAGAACCCCAGCTTGCCCTTGGCAAACCTAACAATGATTATGGCCGGGGATTTTACTGTACCTTTGACTATGAGCTGGCACAGGAATGGGCATGCAAGAATGGCACTGATGGCTTTGTGAACATGTATGAGTTTCCTTTGGACGGGCTTGAGCATCTGAATCAGCTGGACGGGAATCATACTGTGCTCAACTGGATTGCCCTGTTGCTCAAGAACAGGAAATTCTCTCTTTCCAACGAGATTGCGGTCAATGCAAAGGATTATATAATCAGTCATTTCTGCGAGGACACATCGGTCTATGATGTCTTGACCGGTTATCGTGCAGATGATTCCTACTTTGCTTTTGCAGAAAGTTTTGTGGAGAACGGATTGCCGCTCAGAAGCCTGACTCACGCACTATATTTCGGTCATCTTGGCTCACAGACTGTTCTTATTTCCAAAAAAGCTTTTGAAGCAATCAGCTTTATAGAGGCCAAACCGGTGGATAAGTCTGAATATTTTCCTCTATTTAAAAAGCGGGATGATGAGGCCCGGAAGGCGTATAAGCTTGAGATGAAAAAGGTCTCAAGGTATAAAAATGACCTGTTTGTGATGGATATTATCCGAAAGGAGATTGATAACAATGATGCACGCATACAGCGAATACTATTTAAGTGATGCAAAAAAGCATCTGGCTACCGCCTTTGACTATGCCATAAACATGGTCGGGATAGAGGCAGATCTCTTTGCCAGGTTTTTTATCAACTCAGAGTATGCAAGGCTTTTTGAATGCGGCAATCCCCGGGTGGTTGCCGGGATGTCTGGTTATGAGCTGGCATCTGAGATTATTTCCCGCTTCTATCCGGGAAAGAAGTTGCCCCAAAAAGTTAAGTTTTCCTTGTCAAAATCGCCGGAGTACTGGGCTGGGTGGGCGTTGGCAGAGTATCAGTGGTACAGTGCCCGGAGTTTCAGGGACATCTTTGAACATATTTCTCTTTCAGAAATTATTAAGATGTATCCGGTATACCATGAGATGGATATAACCCGGTTCATCGAACGGCTTGATCAGGTGTGCTCAAAGCTGGGAGCAGAGACACATCTTAAGAGGATCAGGGAGGCAAACGGCCTTTCACAGTCACAACTTGCTGAGCGGTCAGAGGTGAGTCTGCGTTCTATCCAGATGTATGAACAGCGGAAGAACAACATAGACAAAGCCCAGGTGAATGCGCTGTTCCGGCTTTCCAAGGTGCTGGGATGCTCCATGGAAGATTTGCTTGAGAACCCGTTGGCGATTTAGATTATCGGAGGTATATTTAGATTATGAAGAGTATTACAGAAAAAGTTCCGCTGGCCGGCGATGTGATTGTGGCAGACCGGGGATTATACAAACACTATGGCATTTACATTGGGAACGGCCGGGTCATCCACTATTCGGCCGGCATAGGTATAGAGCTGGATGCCGAAAGAGCTAAGATAATCGAGACTTCTCTTGCAGACTTTCTTGAAGGCAGCGGGCTCTATGTGGAGGAGACGGATGAGCCGGGCGCCTTCCCGCCGGACCGTGTGGTGGAGAGGGCCAAATCCATGGTGGGCAAGCTCCATGGCGAGTACAACATTGCATTCAACAACTGCGAGCACTTCACCCACTGGTGCAAATACGGCACTAAAGAGTCGAGCCAGGTGAACACGGTCCTGAAGGCAGTGGTGGGCGTGGCCGCCATTGCCTTGGGTCTTGCCGCGGGGGGCAAGATCCTGGGCGGGAAGGGTGGTAAAGGCCTGCTTTAAGCTTTCTTACCCAGCCCTATCACAAACGTTTCGAAGGAATTGCTGCGGGAAGCCTGCGGCTTAAGTATCTTCACCGCATTAAAGTGCTTCTTCATATCATCAAGGATCTCTTTCTCCTTGCCCCCTTGGAACATCTTGAACACAAAGTTGCCGCCGGGGGTAAGCACCTGCAGTGCAGTGCTGTAAATCGATTCAATCAGCTGGATTGAGCGCTCGGTATCCACTATCTTGTTGCCGGTGGTGGAGGGGGCAGCATCGCTTACTACCGCATTGTAAGGCCCTTTCTCTGCCAGCACTCTTATGTTCTCGGGGTCAAAAGCATCGCCCTGGACAAAGAAAAAATTGGGGTTCTTTACAGTTATGCTCAGCGGCTTAAGGTCAATGGCCGAAAGAAATCCGGACTCACCCAGCATCTTCATGATGTACATGGTCCAGCTTCCCGGGGCAGCCCCCACATCCAGCACCTTGAAATCCTTCTTTATCACGCTGAACTTCTGCTGAATCTCCTGCAGTTTATAGACAGAACGGGCAGGGTAGCCCTCCTTCTGTGCCTTCTTGGTATAAAAATCGTCGTCCCAGGTTCCTTTTTTCACTTGAACTAAATCCCCATTACCCTTACATTATATATGATGAGATTAACAAAAATCGAGGAATATTTACAGACCATTTTCCCTAAAAAAATGAATATGGTCAAAGACCAGTTCCTGAGCCAGATCAATGCACCTGCCCTTGACCTGATAGCCCGGGGTGGCAAGCGGTGGCGTCCCCTTTTGATGATGCTCTTCTACCAGCTGTACAAAAGCGATGACGATATCCTTGCCTTCACACCTCTGGTGGAGCTTCCCCACAACGGTACCCTGATCATAGACGACATCGAGGATTCATCAGACTTCCGCCGGGGCAAACCGGCAGTTCATCTTATATATGGCACCGACCTCTCCATCAACACAGGTAACTTCCTCTACTTCCTGCCTCATATCTGCATCGACTCAAGCAGCTTCAAAGACGAGATAAAGCTTGCAGCTTACCGCTATTACAACGACAGCATGACCCATCTCCACATAGGGCAGGGGCTTGATATCCTGTGGCACAGGGACAAGGACTACATCCCTTCCGAAGATGAATATATGACTATGTGCAGCTTCAAGACAGGTGCGCTTTCACAGCTTTCCGGGCGCCTGGGTGTACGTGCCGGAGGTGGTTCCGAAGAGACAGCTCTTGCCATGGGAAAGGTCTGTCAGCAGATGGGTGTGGGCTTCCAGATCTTGGATGATGTGACCAACCTGACTACAGGAAACCCTGGTAAAAAGCGGGGTGACGACATAGTTGAGGGAAAGAAGAGCCTTCCTGTAATACTGTGCAGCCTGCTGGGCGGCGATATGGCCCGTCTTAAAGAAATCTTTGCTTACGCAGGCAATCAGGGAATCGAAAAAGCGGGTGATGCAGTGGAGGAAGCCATTGCTATAATTGAAGCCACCGGAGCAATCGAGAAGGCAAAGAAAAAAGCTTTTGAAATCCTCTCATCAAGCCGAGAGACTATTGTGAACTCCTATCCGGCAAGCCCAGTCCTGGACGATATAAGCGCTCTCTTCGACTCATTCCTTAAGCCATTCAAAGGAGAAAACCGATGAAAATCCGTGACCTTCTTTCAACCAGATTCAGATATGTTTACAAGAACTGGTGCCTCTACATAATCATAGTCAATGTGGCAATATTCCTGCTTACCTCCATGAACAGCCGGATTGCATCGTACCTGGCCATGAACCCTATCAACGTGGCTCATCATCACATGTACTGGCAGTTTGTAACCTACATGTTTGTTCACGGAAGCCTGAGCCACCTTTTCTTCAACATGCTTGGTCTCTACTTTTTCGGCATGGCTGTGGAACAGTCTATAGGCAGCAAGGAATTCCTCCTGTTCTACTTTGTATGCGGAACTCTTGCCGGCATCTTCTCTTACTTTGTCTATGTGAACACCGGTTATTATCGCATCTTCCTTCTGGGTGCCTCCGGTGCCCTCTTTGCAGTGCTTCTGGCCTATGCTGTGATATTCCCTGATTCCACCGTGTTCCTTTTCGGTATTGTCCCCATGTCGGCACGGATGCTTATCCTCGGGTACACTGTGCTTGAGATTGTATATCAGATGACTGGCTACAACGCCGGGGTTGCCCATCTGACCCACCTGGGCGGCTTTGCCTTTGCCTACCTTTATTTTGTAATCCGCTTCAGGGTTAATCCTGCAGAGCGTCTTTTCGGCCGCAGGAGATAGCATGTTCAGACCTATGCGCCGGATCAAGCAGCAGCTTTCCCGGGAGGAGTGCATCGCTATTCTAAAGGGCGAGGTGCGGGGTGTCCTCTCCGTTCTCGGGGATGATGATTATCCCTATGGAATCCCCCTTGATTTCTACTATTCGGAGGCCGATGGCCGCATCTATTTCCACGGCGCAGGCGAGGGGCATAAGATTGATTCCATCAGCAGGCACGACAAGGTCTCTTTCTGCGTGATGGACAAAGGAACCCCAGATGCAGAGGGATGGTTTCTCCATTTCAAGAGCGTGATTGTGTTCGGCCGTATTCGCATTGTGGAGGATCATGATAAGGCACTTGATATCTGCAGAAAGCTTTGCTATAAGTTCAACTTTGCACCTGAATTCATCGAGAAGACTGTTGAGAAAAGCGGTCCCAAGGTCACCTGTCTTGAGCTGGTTCCCGAGCATATCACCGGTAAAGTGATCAAAGAGAAATAGATTAGTTATTCAGAAATTTTTTAATCTCTTCCAGACGGGTTTCTGCAACCTGGCGGCCTGCGTCATAGCAACGCTGGAGTTCGTCTGGATTATGCTCTACGCGTGATATTCCCAGTGGCTTATCGGGGCAGATCACTATGGCTTTCCCCTCTTTTTCCTGCTGGAAGGCATAATCATGCTGATGGTTGTATTCGACATGGCGGTTCTCCATCTTTGCCAGCAGCTTGGGATAGCGATGCAGTGTAAGGCGCATAGGCTTCAGAAGGGAATCCGGTTCTTTGATGAAATCTTTAGGCTGTGTCAAAATCACAATGTTCTTGTCGTATCCCATCTCCTGAAACTTCTTTAGAGGGATGGAATCGGTCATGCCTCCGTCCAGAAGGCAGTAGCCATCCACTTTGACCACGCTGGAGACTAATGGCATGCTGGCACTGGCCCGCATCCAGGTAAGCTCTGTTCCTCGGCCAGTTTTGAGTTCTTTATAGATAGGCTCGCCGGTCATGCAGTCAGAGACCACCACATAAAAGCGCATGGGGTCTTTGGCAAAGGTGTCGTAATCGAAAGGATCGAACTGGTTAGGTATCTTGTCGTAGCAGAAGTCGGCGCCATACAGGTCGCCGGTAAGGAACAGGGAACGGAGGCTGCAGTACCTCCAGTTGCGGGCAAAACGCTTGTTGTACCGTATCACGCGGCCTATCTGATGTGATTTGTAGTTGCAGCCAAAGGTGGCGCCGGCCGAGACACCTATTGCACCGTCGAATTTTATGCCGTGCTCCATAAGCACATCGCAGACACCAGCGGTGAACATACCCCGCATGGCTCCGCCTTCCATCACCAGTCCAGTCATAATAAATTAAGCGGGCGAGGGGAATCGGACCCCCGACATAAGCTTGGGAAGCTTAGGTATTACCACTATACGACGCCCGCAAAAAATCCCTGTGCCATAGAACACAGGGATGTATAAATCAATTAACCCAGAACTTACTCTAAGTGAATTGCAACAGGCTCACTCTCTGTGCCGAGTACAAGTTCTTCGCCAATAAATACAGAAGCTTTGATAACAAGAGTATGATTTGCGGCAGCAATGTTATTGTTAAACAAGGATGCCGGCAAGGAGAATTCCCAGCGCTTGGTATCGTAGTTATAACACCATTTTACCCGTTCAGAGTCAACCAAAACGCTATCACAGATAAAATCATATTTGAAAGTAATGCCACGATCCTGCGGTTTTGTTATTTCATCCTTGATCAACTCTTTTATCTTCTGTTTTTCAATTATTTTTGCAGGTTCATTCTGAACTACAATTTTCTGCTCAAGCTGCTTTTCTATTACAGCTTTTTTAGCTTCAGCCTTCTGGGCTTCGGCTTTTTGAACTTCAACTTTCTTAACTTCAAGCTGCTGTTGCTTATTTATGCTCTGCTTCTCTATTTCTATCTGGCTTTCTGCGAATGGGGATGGATTGAGAGTATAGGATCCCTCTCTTGGTATGAAGAAAGTTCCTTTTGACAAAGTTAAATCAACATTCTGGTCGACTGTTGTATCAAAGTAGACGATACACTCACTCAAGCTCATTCTGGGGACGCCTTCGGTGCTTCCAGACATTACGAATCTGAATGGACGATTCGTTGCAATCCGTCCCTCAACAGTGGTAATCTTTTTGTTCACAATCTCAACAATATAGGGGCCCAGATCTGCCTTGTACTCACTGTCCTTATAGTTGAAAGTCATTATATAGGTGCCGCTGGCAAGATCAAGGTTTTCTGCAAAAAAGGCCTTATATTTATCGATATCTGTAGGTCTGTCAAAAGTGTACTCATAAGAATCGTCACTGCCGACAGCGTTATACTCGACAATAAGTCTTCCATCATCAATGTCGGTCTGTACAAGGATATTCAAGCAGGCAGTGCCAAATCCCTCAGGCATTTTCTCAATATTGAAGACAATGGTGTTTGTTGATGTGGAAGAGGAAGAAAAGCTCATCTTGGCTGGCAACTTGTATAAAATGATGGAAGCATCATTTTTATCGATGCCGCGGACATCAAAAGTCCAGTCTCCTCTTGAGATAGTCAGCTCAAAGCTGGAGCCATTAAAACTGGAAGGGAAATCGGTCCAGACATCACCAGTTGAGCCTATAGGATCTTTCCCGTTTGCAAGCTTAAAGCTTGGAATTGCCTTATACTGAAATATTATGTCGCTTCCAACCCAAGGGTTGCCGATTGAGATTGCTTTTGAAGAGATATTTTCCCCTGCAACAGCAAGGGATACTGTGACTGTATCGCTGTCTAAACTGCTATTTTTAACACTTCCTGAATCACAAGCACACAACATCAGTACAATTACTGCGCACAAAAGAAAAATTAGCTTGTTTTTCATTCTCACTCCTTAATATATATACTAATAGTATATAAACATGAATACATTATAAAATATAACTTGATGTATAACTTTTTGTCAACTATTTTTTAACTTTATTTACAAAAATTTATTTATTTACAAAATTATTTCTTTGTAAATCTTCTGACCAGCATCTTGAGGATATAGAAGGTTCCGGTGATGGCCAGCACCAGCATGCCGGTGACGAGGGTAAAGCCGCCCAGGGCTGACAGATAGCCTGGATCAACAGAGTATAATATATCGAAATTTTCTATGGCATAGCTGACACAGAGCATGAAGAAACCCACAATAATAAATAGAAGGCCCAGCTTGCTTATTCTGTCGTTCATCATACGAATCTCCTCTATTACTATAACGGCTAAAAGCGGTTCTGTAAACCTTTCGGGAAAATGTTTTCCATGCCCGGGAATTTAGGAAATTTTCCCATTTACGGCACCGGAGCCCCCCCTATATTATTAAAATAACAAAACAAAAAGGAGAGAAAAGTATGAAAAAAGTATTACTGTTTGCTTTAGTTCTTCTTCTTGCAGCTGGCATGGTATTTGCCGGTGGAAGCAAAGAGAAAGGCGAAGGTGGAGCTGATGGCGGAAAGCAGTTTGTAGTCATCAAGTCATCTTCAATCGGAGGATCATGGTATGCATGCGGTGCAGCTTATGCAAAACTGATTACTGACAATACAAACTTCATTGCAATGAACAGTGCATCCCCTGGACTTACCAACGAGAGCATCAAGGCAATGGCTGAAGGAAAAGCTCAGCTGGCATTGGGCGAGCCTCTTGGCGGATATACAGCTCTTCAGGGAAAAGAGCCATGGGACAAACCACAGAACATCAGAATTCTGTTCGGAATCTGGCCTGGAATCTTCAACATCGTTGTAAACGCTGATTCCAACATCAAGACATTGGCAGACCTTAAGGGCAAGAGTATTGCAACCTATGTAGAGGGCGAGCCAGACGGAATCGCATTCTCCGAGCTTCTTTCATGGGCAGGTGTAACTGACCAGACTGCAAGAATCTACAGAATCATGAAAAACGATGCAACCAGAATGTTCATCGATGGACAGGCCGATTGTCTTATCTATGCATTCGGTCACGGCCATGCAAAGCTGAAAGAGATCACAACTGCAAGAAAGATTAGATTCCTTCCTACAGACGATGCTCTTGCTAAGAAATTCATGGAGAAGTATCCATACTATTCATCCACAACATTCGGATCTGAGTTCAATGTTCCAGATGCACAGCAGTTCCAGAGTACATACTTCATTATGTGTCTCGATACACTGCCAGAAGATCAGGCATATGAGTTCACAAAAGTATGGTGGGAACATTGGGACTTCCTCCAGGAAGCTATGCCAAGCAACGTTCCATGGATCAACAAGGATGACCCACAGGGTGGACTTCCAATTCCTATGCACCCAGGTGCTCTGAAATACTTCAAGGAAAAAGGAATCATCAAATAATTTAAGAGGTAGTCTGTGGCCGAAGCTAAACAATTCAACAAAGCTGAAATTGAAGAGCTCGAAAAGGAGATGGGAATCAACATCTACGACGATGACGATTTTCAGGGTGTGACTGCTTTTTTCAAGCATGATTGGATCAAGAAGTTCCTGTTTGTCATCGGGGTCATAGTCATCGGTATCCCGGTCTTTGAGATTTTTGCATTCGCTTTCCCGCCTAACATTCAGAGACCGGTGCATATCATGCTTATGTACACAATCGTATTCATGGTATATCCATCCGGCTTCTTCAAGAATAAGAAGATAGAGACCGTGCTCAACCTGATTCTGATTGCCCTTATCATAGCAATATGTATCTGGGCGCGGCTGCGCTGGGTTCCGCTCTATATCTATCCAGATCCACAGACATACGAGGTGGTGTTCACCTTCCTGTTCATCTTCCTTACCTTTGAGGCAATAAGAAGATCAATCGGCATGGCAATGTCTATTATTGCCTTTGTCTTCCTTCTGTACTGCTTCGTGGGTCCATATATGCCGCGGTTCTTTGCCCATGTGGGCTTTGAGCCGTCTCAGCTTGTGACCCAGCTGGTAATTGGAACAGAAGGTATGCTTGGAGACCTTATGTCCACAGGATGTACACAGATTGTATTCTTCATGCTGTTTGCGTCCTTCCTTAAGATTTCCAACGCCACCAACCTGTTTATGGATTTCTCTAAGGCGATTGCCGGCCATCTTACCGGCGGCCCGGCAAAAGTAGCTGTAGTATCCAGCGGTTTCATGGGAATGCTTTCCGGAAGTGCCAGCGGTAACGTTGCAACAACCGGTTCTGTAACCATTCCGCTTATGATTTCCATGGGCTTCAAGCGGCACGTGGCTGCTGCCATCGAGGCAGTATCCTCCACCGCAGGACAGTTCATGCCTCCTATCATGGGAGCTGCAGCATTTGTTATTGCAGAGTATACAGGAAACACCTACTGGGCAGTCTGCATCGCAGCATTCCTGCCGTCGGTGCTCTATTTCACCTGTATGTTCTTTGTAGTTGATGTCCGGGCAAGAAAGCAGGGTATGACAGGCCTTCCAAAATCACAGCTTCCTGATTTCAAGGAATCTGCAAAGAAAGTTGTTCCTCTGCTTATTCCAATCACAGTGCTTGTTATCCTCCTCTCGCTTCAGTTCAGTACACAGTTTGCTGTAATGTGGTCCATAGTGGCACTTATAGTCAGCTATCTGCCGTTCAAAGAGAAGAGAGTCGGAATAGTCAAGATTCTGAAAGCTATGGCACTGGCATCCAAGATTATGATTCCTATCACCACTTCCTGTGCAGGATGCGGACTTATTGTAGGAATTATGTCTATGACAGGATTCGGCGAACGTCTGGCATATGGAATTCTTTCTGTTGCCAACGGAAACCTGTTCATAGGTCTTGCCTTCACTGCTCTTATGTGTGTTATCCTGGGAATGGGACTTCCTACTCTGGCAGCATACATAGTTCTGGCAGCGCTGGGCGTTCCTGCTCTGGTACAGCTGGGTGCTCCGATGCTTGCAGCACACCTGTTTGTATTCTACTTCGCAATCCTTTCTGCAATTACCCCTCCAGTATGTCTTTCTGCATATGTAGGAGCCGGTATAGCAGGTGCTAAGCCGATGAAGGTAGGAGTCACTGCCATGACAATGGCACCGTTCATCTATTTCCTTCCGTTCATGTTTGTAATCTGGCCTGGACTTCTGTTCAACGCCCCATTGCTTATTGTCGGAAAGAACTTCCTTGAATTCATGCTGTTCATGTTCCCTCTCATCATAGTTCCGCAGCGGTTCTGGTTCACTAAGATGAGCTTTGTAGAGATGATTCTGTTCTCACTCTCCACAATAAGCTTCTTCTTCATGAAGGATTATGCCCTTATCTCCATGCTGGTTCTGTTTGGTGCAGGTGCATTCCTCCATTTTACACGGTACATCAGAGAGAAGAAAAAGGCAGCAGTTGCATAAGGAGAAGATATGGACAAGATAGAACAGCAGCTTGTGCAGTATGTAGATGAACACAAGGATGATTTTATCAAGTTTCTTGGGGATCTGGTAAAGGTCCCCAGCATTACCGGCTACGAGAAGAAAGCCCAGGAGTTTGTCCAGGGCAAGATAGCCGGCCTTGGGTTTGAGACTGAACTGGTGGAGCCCGATGTCAAGAAGATGTTCGAGCTTTTCCCCGAAGTGGCCCAGGTGCCTTCCATAGGAGAGGAAGGGCTGGATATGCCGCTGATGACAGAGGATAAGTTCACTTACGAGCAGCTGATGGCATCGCCATTTGACAGGCTTAAATCATACAAAGACAGACCTAATCTGGTTGGAAAGCTGAAAGGTAAAGGAGGCGGAAAGTCCCTTATACTAAATGGCCATATCGACACTGTTCCAATAGGGGACGAGAGCAAGTGGCATGTCGATCCTTTCGGAGCCGAGATTAAAGATGGCAAGCTCTATGGCCGCGGGTCTGTTGATATGAAAGGCGGCGTTGCTGCCATGATCAGTGCAGTGGAAGTTCTGACTTCCCTGAAAGTACCTCTGGCAGGCGACCTTATGATCCAGACAGTGGTGAACGAGGAACACGCCGGCGGCGGAGCACTGGGCATTATAGCAGACGGCTACAAAGCAGATGCTGCAATTGTCACAGAGCCTGCCGGTCCAGGAGGAAATGTAATCCTGGATGGAAATGGCGGCGGTGTCTACTGGGAAGTACGGATAAAGGGATACGAGACCCATGCCGGATCCAGATGGCAGAATAACAAACCTTTCGGAATAAGTGCCATAGAGAAGGCGGCACTGGTGGTGGACAGCCTTATCAGCCTGGAGACAGGCCTGAACAAGGAAAAGACCATGATGTCCCTGTGCATAGGCACAATCAAGGGAGGTACATACGCTACAGCAACAGCTGCAGAATGTGTGATCAACGGAGTGGCCTATTTCTCACCGGGTCTTGGAACAGGAAAAGAGGGAATAATCCGTGTCAAGAAAATGCTTAAGGATGCAGTTCTGAATGTGGATGATGCTTGGCTTAAGGCAAATCCCCCTGTCATTAAGTTCCAGCATTATGACGACGCATACATGCTGCCATCCGACAAGCAGGATATCAAGACTCTTACCGAGGATGCCATCCGGGATGTCCTTGGAAAAGAGCCTGTCATAACCCAGCTTGGCGGCGGATGCGATGCACGGCATTTTGGAAACCAGGGTGGTATTCCAGCAATAGTCTACGGACCGGGAGATATCAAAATGGCCCACAGCACCGATGAATACATAAGTCTTGATGACTATATCAAGGGAATAAAAGTTCTGGCTGTGACCATATACCGCTGGTGTAAGTAAAAATAATTCTCTTTTTAGACATAACCTTGTATTATGGTGTATACTATAGTACAAGGTTTTTTTGTTTGGGGGATAAAGTCTGGTGGTAATCAGCATCAAGAATCTGAAGAAAATTGCAATGCTGCTGTGCATTGAGATAGTTCTCATCGGCATTGTGGTCTATACTGTCACCACCTCTTTCTTCACTCAGGAGAGTTTTATAGTCAAGAACTCCCAGGTCGATGATATGTACGAGAACTGGCTTATTCTCCGTACCTCGGTTTTCTCTTATATCACTTCTCCTTCTCCTGGGCGGACAGCAGAACAGGAGCGACTGGTCAAGGATTTCGAGGAATTCGACAATTCCATGGTGCAGATTTCCGACGACCAGACATTCATGAAAATAGAAAGACAATATCCACAGGTTCATGATTTCCGGCAGGTTCTGGTATACAACTGGCAGAGAGTTCAATATCAGCTTACTGCGCTTTTACAGGCAGGAGAAAACCTGACAGAGTTTGCTACATTGGTGCTCTGGATTTCCAGGGACACCCAGGAGGTTGACCGGTTCTTCGGTCTTCTGCGCCATTTTGTGCGTAACGTCAACAGGCGACAGCAGCGGCGGAATCTTCTCATGTCATATGCGGTTGTTGTAATACTTATGTTCATCTCTTCCTTTGCAATTTTCAGGAATGCCAAGATAGAGCACAGGCTGGAGCAGGAAGAGAAGCTGCAGGAGCTTTCAAAAACACTTATCCATATAAGGGAGAACGAGCGCAAACGTATTGCCATGGATATTCACGACAGTTTGGTGCATAGGCTTCGGGAACTCAAGGGGTATACCGATACAGTGATTGCTGACGGCCATAAGGAGCATATCTCCAGCGAAATATCATCCATCATAGACGAGGCAAGGGATATCTCCTTCAACCTGATTCCTTTCATTTCCTCCAGTGAATCGGGAGAGGATTTTGTTGATGTGATAAAAAGCTATGCAGCAGAGATCCTTATGGCAAAAAATATCCAGCTGGCAATCTCAAGCACCGGCTTCAACAAGATATCGCTGCCGGAGGATATGCGGATAAGCATGTTCCGGATTATTCAGGAGATTCTGAACAATGTGGTCAAGTATGCCGAGGCCTCTAAGGTGACTATGAAGTTCATCTATTCCTATCCTTTTGTAATGTTCTCGGTGGCTGATGATGGAATAGGGCTTCCTGACAGCAGTATTGGGGCAAGCCTGACCAAGGAGCATATCGGATTCTATGGTATGCAGGAGCGGGTTAAGTATTATAACGGAACTTTCAGCGTAACATCCAATCCCGGAAAGGGGACTAAGATAAACGTAAGAATTCCATTCAAGGGGAAGGAAAATGGCTGATACTATTTTACTGGTGGACGACCATCCGGCTATAAGGGCCAGCATCGGAGCAGAACTTTTAAAGAAAAATATTGCAGAAAAAATATATGAGGCAGGAAACAGCGAGGAAGGTTACAACCAGGCCATGACCCTCAAGCCCGACCTTATTGTGATGGATATCTCTCTTTATGGTGCTTCCGGCATAGAGCTTACCCGAAAGATTCTCCAGAAGAATCCGGGAATAAAGATTGTGATGCTTTCCATGTATTCAAAGGTGATTTACATCACTGAGTCGCTGAAGGCTGGAGCAAAAGGCTATATCCTTAAAGAAGCCGATATGGACAGCATCATAGATGGAATAAAGAAGGTCCTTTCCGGCGAGACCTATGTGGACAGCCGCATAAGCAGCAAGGTAATAGCAAGCCTGATTTCGCCTGAAGAGGATCTGGAACAGCCTGAGGACAGCACTTATGACACCCTCTCCTCCCGGGAGCAGGAGATATTGAGGCTTCTGGCAGAGGGACGTGAGATCCGGGACATTGCCAAGGAACTGTGCATTAGCTCTAAGACAGTGATAAACCACCGCACCAACATTATGCAGAAGCTTAACTGCAGCAACATGGTGGAACTGATAAAATATGCTATCCATATAGGTCTGGTGGATGCATAAATGAAAGACAGAATGACCGACATGCCGGTGTCGGGCCTTGTCCTGCGTCTGGCTATTCCCAGCATAATAACCATGATGGTGAGCAACCTCTACAACATGGTAGATACTGCCTTTGTAGGCAGGCTGGGAACCAGTGCCAGCGGTGCGGTGGGCATTGTATTCGGCTTCATGGCAATAATCCAGGCCTTCGGCTTTATGTTCGGCCAGGGAGGCGGGAGTATCCTGTCCCGTGCGTTGGGAGCCAGGGACAAGGAAAGGGCATCCCTCCACGCATCGGCCGGATTCTTCGGCTCCATGACATGCGGTCTTTGCATTGCCATTATCGGATTTATCTGGCTTGACCCTATAGTCATGTTCTTGGGGAGCACTCCCACCATTGCCCCTTATGCCAAGACTTATATATCTTTCATCCTTATTGCAGCCCCATTTATGACCAGCAGCTTTACACTGAACAACTTCCTCCGCTACGAGGGAAAGGCCAGGCTGGGAATGATGGGTATGATGACCGGAGCAGTGCTCAATATGGTCATGGATCCTATCTTCATGTTTGCCATGAAAATGGGGATTTTCGGAGCAGGCCTTTCCACTGCCATAAGCCAGTTCATAAGCTGGTCTATCCTGGTGTCAATGTTCCGGCGGGGCAAGACAGAATCCCAGCTTTCCATAAAGCGGGCACTCCAAGCTTCGCCATTGGTTATGGGAAATATTGCTGCCACAGGTTTTCCAAGCCTGCTCAGGCAGGGGCTCCACAGCCTTACTACCGTGGTTCTCAACGCCCAGTGTGCTCTGTTTGGCGATGCGGCGGTTGCTGCCATGAGCATTGTGTCCAGGCTTACATTCTTCACCTTCTCCTTTGCATTGGGAGTGGGACAGGGGTTCCAGCCGGTGGCTGCCTATAACTATGGGGCAAGGCGCTATTCCCGGATCCGGCAGAGCTACCGTTTTACAATGATGGTGGCAGAAAGCATAATTGTAGTTGGGGTCATAATCCTGTTTGTCTTTGCTCCGCAGCTGGTACAGCTTCTGCGGGATGACCCGTCTGTTATAGTAATAGGAAAAAGGGCTCTGCGTCTCCACGCTGTTGCATCCTTGGTCCTGCCGCCATGCATGGTGACCGAGATGCTGTTCCAGAGCACCGGACACCGGCTTTCTGCATCGCTGGTTTCGGCACTAAGAAGCGGACTTCTCTTTATCCCGACTCTCCTTCTTCTTGCACATTTCCGGGGTCTTTCGGGCATACAGGAGGCACAGCCTCTGTCACTTCTCTTGTCGGCTCCTATGACATTGCCATTTGCCCTGTACTTCTTCGGCAGGCTGCCTAAAGAGGATGGTACAGACCTGGCAGACTGATATCAGCGGGTGTAACCCTGTTCTACCTTTATCTTAGGAATATTCTTTTCGTCCAGGCCCTTTATGAACTTCTCGACCTCTTTTTCCACATAGGCGGCATCACCCTTGAAACCGGCAGGGAACACCAGGTCGAAAAGCACATTGGTGTGGGTAGGGCCGATCACCAGCCGAAGGTCGTGGATAGTAAGGCTGTTGTCCAGTTCCTTCACTTTGCCGGCTATGGCAAGGCGCATCTCGGAAACCCTGCTGTCATTTGTCACTATAGGATCGAAGTGGATGGAGGTCTGGATTCCCTCTTCCAGGAGGTCGTTCTCTATGCAGTCTATCAGGTCGTGGCTCTCCATGACATCCATCTCGGCGGGCATCTCCACATGGAGGCTTGCAAAGGTGTGTCCCGGGCCGTAGTCGTGCACCATAAGGTCGTGGATTCCCAGCACATTGGGGTAACCCAGAACCTTTTTTTCAATTCTCTTTACCAGCTCAGGATCAGGGCTCTCGCCAAGAAGGGGAGAGAGCATGTCCCGCACCAGATTTATGCCGCTGTAGATTATGAAGAGTGCTACGGCCAGACCTATGATTCCATCCAGCCGCAGTATATTTGTGTTGTAGGTGAAAATGATGCCCGCCAGGACTGCCGATGTGGCAATCACATCATTCCTTGAGTCGATGGATACTGCCTTGAGTGTATCTGAGCCTATCTTTTCTCCGATCTGGCGGCTGTAGAAGGACATCCACATCTTAACTGCTATGGATACAATAAGGATGATAATAGAGAGCCAGCTGAAGGTAAGCTGTTCCGGGTGGATAAGCTTGAGGACAGCCTCTTTGCAGAGGGAAAGGCCCAGTGCAAGTACGATTACAGAAACAGTAAGCCCTGCCAGATACTCGTACCGTGCGTGGCCATAGGGGTGCTCTGCATCGGGCTTCTTCTCGCCCAGCTTGAAGCCAAGGAAGCTCACCGCATTCCCGGATGCATCTGATAAGTTATTAAGTCCGTCTGCTACGATGGAGATACTTCCGCTTATATATCCTGCCAGAAGCTTGCCGACGCAGAGCATCACATTGCAGCAGATTCCTATTATACTGGCCCGTTTGCCATAGTCTGTGTGGTTCATTTCTTTGTCATCATCCGGTGCTCTTCGGTCACCTGGCTGATCAGCTCCTTTACTGTGAAGAACATATTGTCTGGGGTGCCCATGCAGAAAGCCACATCCTGAGGTTCCTTGACCACCTTCTTGACAGCCCGCATTATCTCGAACACCTCTTCCCGGCTGAATCCGTTTATAAAAATCAGTTTATCATCCATAACGCTATAATACTACAGTTCTTTTTTTTCTGCAAAGCTATAATAGCCCCGAGGCGAAAAAATTATGTGGTCCAAGAGTTCTATCCCCAGAATCTTTCCGGCCTGCCGTATCATCTCGGTAACATCCCGGTCCTCCTTGCTGGGCTCGGTGCTGCCGCTGGGGTGGTTATGGGCGCAGATTATGGCGGTGGCCCTGTCCTTGATAGGGTCGGCAAACACCTCCCGGGGGTGGACCATGGTGCGGTTCACAAGCCCTATGGAGACCACCCGGGTATGGGTAATCTCGTGGGCACCGTTCAAGGACAGGCAGATAAAGTATTCCTGGGGACGGTCAGCGTAGTGGGCCACCGCCGGGAGTATGTCCTTGGGAAACCGTATCCGCTGTGTGCTGGGCAGAAGATGCCGCCGCATGAACTCGAAAGAGGCAGCTAACGTTGTGGCCTTGGCCAGCCCCAGCCCCTCGAGCCTCAGCAAGTCCTCTATCCCTATGCCCAGGCCCCGCTCATCAATCTCTTTCACAATCTCGTCCGAAAGGGCAAAGATATCCTTTCCCCTTATGCCGCTTCCCAGCATCACTGCCATAAGCTCCACATCGGAAAGGTATGCTGCCCCGCAGGACAATAGTTTTTCTCTTGGCCTCTCTTCCGGAGGCATTGTCTTTATGTTCATACCTTTCTTACAACAAAAAAATTAATTTTGCTTCAATTTTTTGGAAAAAAGTTTAAAAAAGTTGAAATTTTTTTAGAAGTGCAAAAAGGGTGAGGGCAAAAAAAAAGTCCCCTTGCGGGGACTTTTCATCATATTGATTATGATCAGCCTTCTACAATTGCATCAGCTGGGCATGCGTCTTTACAGCAACCGCAAGAAACACACTTGTCAGCAGCAATTACTCTCTTTCCATCTTTTTCGCTGATTGCTTCGTTTGGGCATTCGCCTTCGCAAGCACCACAGTTCAGACATTCGTCTGCCTTGATAGAATATGCCATGTCATATCTCCTTTAAAATATATTAACCGTCTCTGCCAAACTGACAGAGGAAACAATTACTTCTTATGTCTGTTCTTTCTCAGCTTTTTCTTTCTCTTATGTGTTGCGATCTTATGTCTTTTCCGTTTTCTTCCGCAAGGCATAGCCAGACTCCTTTTTTAGAGATTTTTATATCACGTTCAATAAGTTTAACCTTTTTTTTTGTTTTAGTACATAGTATAATCAGTAAAAATAATAAATTTTTTGGAGATGTCATGAGAATAACAGCAATTTCGGGAAGCCCACGGGTGGAGGGGGTGACCAATTCCATACTTCTGGACATATTGGAGAAAGGGGCAGAGAAGGGCCATTTCGGCAAAGTTGTGGTCCTGAACCGGCTTGAGCTCCATGGATGCCAGGCCTGCGGATATTGCCGCAAGGAAGGGGATAAGTGTGCTGTAGATGACAAGCTTTCGGCCCTGATCGAAGAGCTGCCTGATACAGATATGGTTCTGATAGGGTCTCCGGTCTATATGGGGAATGTGTCGGCGCAGCTGAAGATGTTCCTGGACCGCCTCTACTGCCTTAAGGATGCCGCCCGGAAGCCCCGCCTTGCGCCTAAAAGGGCACTTCTGGTGTTCTCCCAGGGGGCGCCTGACAAAGCCTACTATAAAGAAATGATGAACCAGGTCAAGAAGACCCTGGACAGCTATAACCTGCTGGTTGAAGATATTATTGTGGCTGCCGGTCCGGATTATAAGGAAGATCCTGAAGTAAAAGAAAAGGTGGAACATTTCTGCTCCACCTTCTGATAGGTTTTAAGCCGGCTCAGTGACAGCAGCCGCAGTCACAGCCGTGGTCGTGATCATCATCGCAGTCGCAGTCATCGTCGCAGCAACAGTCGTCATCATACTCGATGTCGCCGTTGGCAATCTCCTCAGGGGTAGCCTCGCGGACATCTGTAATAGTGATGTTGAAATCAAGAGGCATGTCAGCATAAGGGTGGTTTCCGTCCAGGGTGACCATGCCGTCCTCAATCTCTGTAACCTCGAAGATAACATCATCGCCCTCGTCGTTAGGCATCAGGATCTCCTGACCAACTTCCGGCTTGTTGTCTCCGAATTCAGAGATAGGGAAAGAGATCACCAGCGAGTCGTCATAAGCGCCGAAGCCCTCATCCACAGTAAGCTGTTTGTGCAGGCTGTCGCCAGGCTCCAGACCCTCCAGAGCCTCTTCCAGAGCAGGCAGCAGGTTTCCGTAGCCGTGCAGGTAGCTTGATCCCTGTCCTTCGGTGTCTTCAAGCACGTTGCCGTCTTCATCTTTCAAGATATAATCAAATGTAACAACAGTATTTTTTCCTATTTTCATTCTTACCTCCCAAATCTACACTCTAAATATACCAAAAAAATGCCAGATTTCCAACAGAAATCAGTAGCCCAGCTCTTCACCCACCAGGAGCACCTTGATCCGGCCCGGATGGCGTGAATAGCGTGTAATTACAGTATGGCAGCAGATTGTGCCGTAACCCTTGCAGTGCATGCATTTTCCTGTCTTCGAGCATTGGGCACCTGTGGTAAGGCGCATCACATTCATAGGGGCAGCCAGGTTCTTTATCCTGTCCATGGCAGCAGCCTCAT
>JAFZIU010000076.1 GCA_017554185.1 Spirochaetia bacterium | reverse complement strand
TATAGAGATTGTGATCTTCCACCAGTTTGAGCAGATTAAGGTCAAAACGCCCCGGGTCCACTATTACTGCATTCTTTTCCCCATCCTGGTGCAGCAGGTAGGTGTTGGTCACCTCGTAGGGCTGGAATATGGTGAAAAGGTTCATCTTGCCTCCCCACTGGAAAGCGCTTCCAGCACCTTTTCAAAGCGCTCTGGCATGGGGGCGCAGAACATCATCTTGGTCTCTACGCCTGGGATATATATCTCAAGGCTTGCGGCGTGGAGCATCAGGGTGGCATCGGGGAACCGGCTGTCGGCCCGGGAATAGACAGGGTCGCCCAGGATGGGGGCGTTCAGGTGCTGCATGTGGACCCGGAGCTGGTGGGTGCGCCCGGTGTGGGGGAAAAGGCTTAAGAATGTATAGCTTCCATACTCTTTTTCCACCTGATATTCTGTTATTGCCTGCTTTCCTTTGGGTCCTGAGGGGACAGTGAACTTCTTACGGTTCTGCCTGTCTCTGGTTATGTAGGTGTCGATTATATCGTGCTTCTTAGGCAACCGTCCCCGCACTATTGCAATATAGGTCTTGCGTGTCACTTTATCGCGGAACTGCTTTGAGAGGAATTCGTGGGTCTGTGGGTTCTTGGCTATGATTATGACCCCCGATGTATCCTTGTCCAGCCTGTGGACAATACCGGGGCGCACTGTATCATCATCAAACTCCTCCTCGATGCCGGAGACATAATCAAGAAGGCCGTTCACCAGGGTTCCCTGGAAGTTGCCGGCAGCCGGATGCACCACCATCCCCTGCTCCTTGTTGAGCACGATCACATTATCATCCTCGTAGATTATATCAAGATCCATCTTCTGGGGAGCTATATCATCAGGCCCCTTGACTTCGGCAATCTCAAGGCTTATGACATCCCCTTCCGACACATTTTTAGAGAGCTTGGCTTCTTTTCCATTGATCAGCAGGGTGCACTCACCCTTAAGGCGGCTGCGGCTTATATCGGTATGCTCCGCTATGTAGCGGTCGGCCCGGACAGGATTTTCCAATGCCTCCACAGTCAGTTCGATTTTTTCCATTTCTTTTCTGCAGCCTTGGCCGCTTTGGCCTTCCTGTTCTCCTTTATCTCCTGGATTACGAAGTCGGCCAGTGTGACAACTCCCGAGACAGCCAGTGCACCTAGGGTGACCCTCTTTATTTCGTTGGTGGTCATCTTACGGCTCTTGTCGCCGCCACCTCCAAGGATGGCAGGAGAATACTCCGAACTGAAATCATGATATCCCCAGGTGTATAAGTCCATTCCCAGCTTGGTGAAGAATACCGAGAGCGGATAGCTTCCCACAAATACAACTGTGGCACGGCGCAGCTTCTTGGTCCAGGCAGGATATTCATCGGGATCATAAGGTTCCGGCAGAAGGTCTGGATAGACATCCTCAAGCTCATCCTTCGTGCTGGTGCTTGATTTGCTGTCGGCTCCGAAGAGGCAGGCAGGCAGAGATAACAGAAGGATAAGCAGCAGCGCCAGGGTTTTTCTCATATATTGTACTGGCGTGCTCCAAACAGTTTGGTTCCGATGCGGATTATGGTGGATCCTTCCTCGATGGCAATGTCGAAATCGGAGGACATGCCCATGGAAAGTTCCTTGATCTTAAGGTCAGGATGACGCACATCCACAGCGTTGAAAAGCTTTACCAGATGACGGAAAGCGCCGCGTACAGCATCGCGCCCTTCCTGTGTTGCAAGGTCGGCATAGAGCGGCCCTACAGTCATAAGACCACGGATGTTGATATTGGGAAGTTCCCTGATTTTATCGATGGTGGCAAAGAAGTCGTCCTCGGATGTGAAACCGCTTTTGGAAGTTTCCTCTGCTGTGTTGTATTCAAGAAGAATGTCGATTTTTTTATTGAACTCCTGACAGTATTTGTTCACTGCCACTGCTGTCTCGAACTTGTCGATGGAGTCGATAGACGATGCATATTTAACTGCATCTTTGGCCTTGTTCCGCTGCAGATGGCCTATAAGGTGCACCTCTCCATCAGGGTAGAAGTTTGCGAACTTCTCGGAAAGCTCGTTCACCCTGTTTTCTCCGAAAAGACGCTGTCCTGTCTTATATGCAGCCTCCACATATTCGTAGGGTTTTGTCTTGGTCACGCACATAAGGCGCACATCGCTTTCCTTCCGGCCGGCCCGGGCTGCAGATGCAGCAAGCTGCTCAAGAACCTGGTCTATATTTCCTTTGATCTGCTGGTAAAGCTGTTCATCCATAATAGTATCCTCTTTTTTGAATTGTAAGTCCTAACAGAAAGATTTTCAACCCTGCTCCGACAGGAGGCGCATAAATTCATCCTCGTCCACAACTGTGGTAACTCCATTGGCCCTTGCCTTGTCCAGCTTGCTTCCCGGATCTATTCCTGCAAGGAGATGTGTTGTCTTGCCTGTGACCTGGGAGACCACCTTGCCTCCCCTCTTCTCTATCTCTTCTGCCGCCAGAGTGCGGGGCTTGAAGTTTATAAAGCTGCCTGTTATACACCAGGACTGCCCCTGGAACCTGTTGTTTATGAGCTCCTTCTGAATAGGGGCTTCCTGCTGGAACTTGAGCCCTGCCTGACGAAGTGCTGCAATCTGCTCCCTGAGTGCCGGGGATGAGAATTCTTTTATCAGGATCTGGGCAGTCTTCTCGCCTATTCCCTCGAAGGATGTAAGACGTTCTATATCGCCTGAATCCATCACCTCGTACAGCTTGTCGATGGAGTCGATGCCGTTCCTGATGAGGGTCTCGCTCACTTTGTTTCCGATTTCCGGGATGCCCAGCGAAGAGAGCACCTTCAGGTATTCGGTTCCCTTGCTCTTCTCAAGCCCTTTGATGATAAGCTCCACCTTCTTGTCGCCGAAGCCGGGGTAATCCTTAAGCTTGTGGAAATCAAAGGTGTAGAGCTCCTGAATGCTGTGGATAAAGCCGTTGTCCACAAGGAATTCGATAGTCTCGCTGCCAAGGGTCTCTATATCCATCTGGGCTACAGAGGCAAAGAAGATTATCTGTCCCTTGACCCGGGCGCCGCACTGTGGGTTTTTACAGAAGTGGTGGGCACCGTCCAGCACCAGGGGGAAGCCGCATACGGGGCATGCGGATGGCATTTTCCACACAGGGTTTCCAACCTCGTTCTTCTCCACCACAGCCTCCACCGCAGGAATCACATCACCCCGCTTGGAAACTGTAACCTTGTCCCCCACCGCAAGCTCAAGCACATCGATATAATCTTGGTTGTGGAGCGTGACATTGGATACGGTGGAACCGCTCACCACCACAGGTTCTATCCTGGCAACCGGGGTGATGCGGCCTGTGCGCCCCACCTGCACATCTATGCCTTTGACCACAGAGATGCCCTCTGGAGCCTGGAACTTATAGGCTATGGCCCACCGCGGATGATGACCGGTGTAGCCCAGCTCCTCCCGCATCTTTATGTCGTTCAGCTTTATTACAAGGCCGTCTATCTCGTAGGGGAGGGTCTTACGCTCCTCCCGCTCTTTCTCTATGTAGTCTGCAATAGCCTGGGAATCCCCGGCCGAGAACAGCGTGGTCCGGCTGTTCACCTTGAACCCCAGCTTCTTAAGCCGTTCCAGCACCTGTGCATGGGTGGCCAGGATATCTTTTTCGGGGAAAAAACCTTCGTAGATAAAGCTGTCCAGCGGAATCTCACCCGCTTCGGAGCTCTTCTGCCGCCGCAATGTGCCGGATGCCAGATTCCTGGGGTTAGCATAGGGTACCGCAAGCCGGTCGTTCACCTGAGAAAAGGCTTCAAGAGGCAGATATATCTCTCCACGGACTGTCAGATCCACAGGCTCGGTAAGCTTAAGGGGTATGCTCTTCACTGTCTTGACATTGGCTGTCACATCATTGCCCACAAAGCCGTTGCCCCGGGTTGCAGCCTGCACTA
Source organism: Spirochaetia bacterium (assembly GCA_017554185.1). Classification (GTDB taxonomy): domain Bacteria; phylum Spirochaetota; class Spirochaetia; order CADAEX01; family CADAEX01; genus CADAEX01. The sequence continues at coordinate 3,382 of JAFZIU010000076.1, read as the reverse complement.
AAAGGCCATCCTTGTAAGTAAGAACTATGGAGACTCCGTCTATCTTCTCCTCTGCTATGAACTCGGCCCTGCCGCAGTTTTTCTCTGTCTTGGTGACCCAGTTCATCAGCTCCTCCTTGGAGTGTGTCTTGTCCAGGCTCAAGACTGGAATGGCATGGACAACCTCGGCAAAATCAGCCTCAAGGTCGGAACCCACACGGAGGGTGGGAGAATCGGGCTGCTTAAACTCAGGATACTGGTTCTCCAGTTCCTGGAGCTCGTCGAAAAGACGGTCATACTCGGCGTCGGATACAGAGGGACGGGACTGAATGTAATATTCATTCTGATACCTGCGGAGCAGGTCTGAAAGCTCGGCTATACGGGCTTCCGGCCCCTCCTTCACAGGAGCTTGAGAAACTTCGTTATCAAAATCAAAAAGCAGCTGGCTCATTTAAAAGCTGGCAAAGGCATCAGGGAAACCTGCATCCCTGAAGTCACCCAGGACATCCTCTTTGTCAGCAAGAGCAACTGGTCCGGCCAGCACCCTGTAGCCCACATAGGTAGCCATCTGTTTGCTTACAATAAGAACTGGATAATTTGTCTGCACAGTATATGCAATCTGCTCTGCGTTATCCAGGCTGGAGAAGAAGCCCAGCTGTGCATAGAAAGTTCCCTCTGGCCTAGGAAGGCTCTTGCCGACAGTGTCGGCAGAAACATATCTGGCGGCATTCTGGTCCACATCATCAGATGCTATGAAGGCAACCACTTTATCCTTGATATCCTCGAATACAGCCTCCTCATCATCCTGAGAGAGAGGGGTGGCGGTAGGCCTTACAGCCGGTGCAGGAGAGCTCTTCGGAGCCGGTTCTGAAGCCTGTGCAGGAGCCTTTTCCTGGGCTGGTCCTGCTGTCTTGGCAGCTCCTACACCATCCGGCAGGAGCTGGTAGCTCTTCTTTGCCACCGGCACAATCTTATCCTGTTTTTTCTCAGGCCTTGCCACACTGGCTGCCCTGGTTATAGAAACCTGCACTTCTTCGCTCTTATTGCGCTTTATTCCGATCTTCAATGCAGCATCGTAGGAGAGAACCATGAAAGAGTCTGATTTGTCCACTATGTAAACATCAACTGATTTGCTGTTGGACTTATTTGTAACCTTGACTATGCTGCCTACGGCAAAGGAGTCGGAAGCACCATAGTAGCCGCGGTCCGGGAAAAGCCCGGCAGGACACATGGTTGCATCTCCTTCCTTGACAGCCTCATCAGCCGCCAGGAACCCACAACACAATACTAATAAAATACATATAATAAAAGCAGTTGATTTTTTCATATAACTCTCCGATAATAGTATAAAACAAAAACCGCTTTTTAACAAGCGAGGAATTTATGGAAAGAATAAGGATTTTTGACACCACGCTCAGGGACGGCGAACAGGCCCCCGGCGCAGCTATGAGCCCAGAGCAGAAACTGGATATAGCAGAACAGCTGGCAAAGCTGGGTGTAGACAACATAGAGGCAGGTTTCCCCATCTCATCACCAGTGCAGATGAAGGCAGTAAAGCTTATTGCCGAGAATGTGCGCTCTACCGGTGTATCAGCCCTTGCACGGGCACTGCCTGCCGATATCGACGCAGCTGCCGAAGCCCTTAAGGGAGCGGCAAATCCACTTATCCATACCTTTATTGCAACCTCCCCTATTCATATGATGTACAAGCTCAAGAAGAGGGAGGATGAGGTTCTTTCCATGGCAGCAAAGGCAGTACGCTATGCCAGGAAGTTCACCGACCAGGTGGAGTTCTCCCCCGAGGATGCAACCCGGAGCAACCCGGAGTTCCTCTACAGGGTGCTGGAGAAAGTCATAAGCGCAGGAGCACGTATAATCAACATCCCTGACACAGTAGGATACACCACTCCGTCGGAATTCTACGCTCTTATTCAGGCTATAAAAGAGAATGTGCCCAACATAGACAAAGTCATTCTTTCTGTCCACTGCCACAACGATATGGGGCTGGCAATCGCCAACACAATTTCGGGCATCCAGGCAGGAGCACGGCAGGCCGAGGTCACAGTGAACGGAATCGGAGAGAGGGCCGGAAATGCCTCCCTTGAAGAGCTGGCCATGGTGTTCAATGTGCGCAAGGACATGCTCCACTTTACAACGGGAATCAACACAAAACAGATCTATAAGACATCACGGCTGGTGGCAAACACCATCAACTACCCTGTTCCCAAGAACAAGCCGGTGGTGGGAGAGAACATCTTTGCCCACGAGTCTGGCATCCATCAGGACGGCGTGATCAAGAACCGGGAGACTTACGAAATCATGTCCCCCGAATCCATAGGAAAGGATCACAACGATATAGTGCTGGGCCGCCATTCAGGCTTCAACGGCTTCAAGAAGCGGGTACGCCAGCTGGGCTTCAAGCTCAATGCCGATGAGTTCAAGAAGATCTACCCTGTATTCCTCAAGATTGCAGACAGCAAGACCGAGGTCTTTGACGAGGATATCATAGCAATTGTAAACGATGAGCTGGGAAAGAAGACCGACACCATGCGGATGAAATATTTCAGCATCATTTCGGGTAACTCGGGCATTTCCACCGCAACTGTGGAAATAGAGGATTCCAACGGCACAAAGCAGGAGGCAGCTATAGGCGACGGCCCTATTTCGGCTGTATTCAACGCCATAGACCGGGTAACCGGACTCCATGCAACTCTGGAAGAGTTCCTCATCCAAGCTGTAAGCCCAAGCCGTCTGGCCGTAGGAGAGGCTTCGGTAGTCATCAATGTGGACGGAAGGAAATTCTCCGGCAAAGGTGCTTCCACCAACATCCTGGAGGCAAGCGCAAAGGCATATCTGAATGCCCTTAACAAATCCAAGATAAGCAGCGAGGCAGAATGAAAAAGATAGAACTGTTCGACACCACACTCCGTGACGGAATCCAGGGAATAGACATCAACTTCAGCCTGGCAGACAAGATTCTGGCCACCCGCAAGCTGGATGACCTGATGATAGATTTCATCGAGGGAGGTTTCCCCTCCTCCAACAAGAAGGATGCCCTCTATTTCGAGCGGATGAAGAAGGTCAAGCTGAACCATGCAAAGATAGTTTCCTTCGGTTTTACAAAGAATCCTAAGGGAAAGACAGAAAAAGATCCTCACCTCCAGTCGCTCTTGAAGGCAGAGACCGAATATGTGACCCTGGTGGGAAAGGCTTCCAAGGCCCATGCCGAGAAGGTTCTTGGCGTAGATCCCGAGAAGAACCTTGAGATGATTTATGAATCTGTTAAATTCCTGGCCGACCATGGATGCAAGGTCATCTTCGACCTGGAGCACTTCTTCGACGGCCTTCTGGTGGACCGTGAATATACACTCAAGACCATGGATATCGCAAAAGAGGCTGGTGC
>JAFZIU010000003.1 GCA_017554185.1 Spirochaetia bacterium | reverse complement strand
TCAACTCCGGCCAGTTCGCCGATCCGCTTAAGGATAGGCTGCATAACCTCGGTCTCGTATACGCTCTTCTTCCCCTGGAGGATGGCGATTGTACGCTCGATTCCCATTCCGGTGTCTATGCACTTTCTCTCCATTTCCACGAACTGGCCGTCCTTGGTCTTGTTATAGCCCATGAGGACGTCGTTCCAGATTTCAAAGTATTTGCCGCATCCGCAGCCAGGCTTACAGTCTGGACCGCATGCCGGGCGGCCGGTGTCTATGAACATCTCGGTATCAGGGCCGCAGGGACCGGTCTCGCCGGCAGGACCCCACCAGTTGTCTTCCCGTGGCATGAAGTAGATTCTCTCGTATGGAATGCCCATGCTGTGCCAGATCTCGGCACTCTCGGTGTCCCGGGGGATTCCCTCTTCGCCTTCAAATACAGTTACAGAAAGCTTCTCGGGGTCGATTCCCAGCTCTTTTGTCAGGAACTCGTAGCTCCATGGAATCATCTCTTTCTTGAAATAGTCGCCTAAAGACCAGTTTCCCAGCATCTCAAAGCAGGTCAGGTGATGCGGGTCTCCTACACTGTCGATATCGCCGGTGCGGATGCACTTCTGATAGTCGGTGAGCCGGGTCCCTGCCGGGTGCGGCTGGCCCAGGATATATGGTACCAACGGGTGCATTCCCGCTGTGGTAAAGAGCACGGTGGGGTCGTTCTCCGGGATTACAGATGCCCCGGAAATCTGGGTATGTCCCTTGGATACAAAAAAATCGATGAATTTCTTTCTAAGTTCGTCAGCTTTCAATGGTTTCATAGTGTCTCCTGCAAAAATTATAATAAAAAAAAATTAAATATACAATAACAACGGTATAGCTCGAATTTTGTTGACTTTTCAGTATGGAGGGGAATAAAATTGAAACAAATAATTCTTTTACATAGGGTGATTCAAGATGAAAAAAATATGGTTCTTGCTTTTGGCTATATGTTTAATCGGTTTTCTATCTGGCTGCGACGATGGCGGTAGCAACGGCACACCTAATATAAGTACTTATGTTCTTACAGATCATGCTATGATATCTGGCGTAACCCGGATTGATGGAGGAATTCACGGTATTCTTACTACAGATGGAGACGAAGTTGACGTGCTTCAGACTATCACCCTTAATTTTGATGATAATACTTTTACCTTTTATTACAGAATGAATAATATCACCACTTCTTCAATAGACTTAAATGTTACATTCTCTGGCAAAATGGAGTTGAGCAGCAGTACATTAACTCTGACTGCAGATAAACAAACAGATAATGATACATCAGTTGAAACACCAGTAACGCCACCAGAGCCCTATTATTACGAAGTTACCGCTAATACGCTTGCAGATGATTTGGGAGCAGTCTATACAAAGCAGTAATTTAATTTTTTTTAATTATGCGGGGGTGCAAAATAGCACCCCGTTTTTGTTGGTTGACTTTTAGCATAGGGGAAGGTAGATTGTAAGAAGGAGTTTTAAAATGAAAAAAATTTTATTTGCACTTTTAGCTTTGTGTTTGGTATTAACATTCAGCGGCTGCGGCGGTGGCGGCGGTGGTTCTGATGATGACAACGGCGGCAATGGAAATGGCGGTGGCAATGGTGGTAACGGTAATGGTGGTGGCAATGGAATCTTGACCTATGTTACCAGTGGGCTGTTGGACTCTAGTGACGTAACTGGTTATTCCATAAACAATGGCGTAATGACATATACTGTAGTTTCAACTGGAGATGACTGGGAACAATATTCTCAGCTAAATGTTGATACTACAAATAAAACTTTTGAGTTATATGAAAGAGAAAAGTTAAATGGAGCTCTATTAGTTGATCAGACTTTCTACGGAACATGGACCGGAGATGGAACAACTTCTATAACTGCCCATTGTACTCACTATATTAAAACTGGGGAATCAACAGAAAATCCACAGGACTGGGATACTGTTTTTGCAATCGATGGCAATACAACTTATTGGACAAGCGGTGAACCATTCAACTGGATTTGGACACTGCCGCAATAACTTAAAAAGCTTCAATAACCAGCGGGGTGCGACAAGCACCCCATTTTTTTATACCCGTACCAGTTGTGAAGCACCGGTGGAATACATAACCAGGAGGCAGCCGTCGAAGGTGCACTCCGGCCAGATGGCTTTAAGGCCGTGGGTGTAGAGGGCCACCTGGTTCCTGTACCGCTCCAGTGTCTCGGGCTCCAGCTTATCGCCGGTGTGGGTCTTGTAATCCAGCACTGTGACATGGTTTCCTTTTTTCACAATCAGGTCGATGACACCGTTCAGCAGTTTGCTTTCTGCCGTGTTGAATATCATGGCTGACTCGGTCATAAGCTCATCCGCACCGGCAACCAGAGTCCGGTAATCCTCCACTCCAAGTCCTGCTTTTACAAAGGTGAGGAACCTGTTTTTCAAGGATTCAGAAATTGGGAACACCTCGGGCTTGGCGCTGTCCAAGTTGCTCACATTCTTCTCGAAGAAGCTGTGCACTGCTGTGCCCACCTGACTGGCCTTGGCTCCGGCAAGAGAAGCTGTCTGGTCATCGGCATCGGTGATCTTGTCGTCCGGGTCCCCCTTCTCCTCTTTCATATCCAGATAGCGGGAAACCGAAACTGTGGCCAGCTCGGGGGCTGCCATCTCAACCTTCTCCACTGCATATTCCTTGACCGGCTCATCCTTGAGGAGAACCGGCTCAATCTCCTGGATATTCATCTCCACATTCCTGCAGATCATGGCCATATAAGGGCTGTTGCCCCTGATATTCTTAAGCCAGTTTGCATCTGCCTGCTGCATATCGTTCTTGAACTCGCCGCACTGCATAGTCACCACAAGGTGTTTCTTGGCCCGGGTGAACGCAACATAGAGCAGATTGCCCTTTTCCTCGTTCTCAAAAGTGGTGTTCTTATCCTTCATCCATGCTGCATAGAACATGGCCCTTTCATCCTTGACCAGCTTCTTGACACCGGTTATGTCAAAATCAATAAGCTGGTTCTTCTGATCATCCACATAGTTGATGAACTCAAGCCCAGGCTTCGGTCCGCCAAGACCTCCTTTTCCAGTATGGTCTGTAATCTTTGAGACAAAGAGATAATCGAACTCAAGTCCCTTGGAACTGTGGACTGTCATAATCTTTACCCCGTTCTCAAGAGCATTGATATTGATCTCCTTGCTGTTCTCGTCTGCAAAGCTTAAGAGCTGGCTTAGTATCTCCTCGGGCACTTCGCCGAACTGCCGGACAAACTCCTGACACTGCATAAGAAGCTCGCTGAGCATAGGGCGCACCGGTGCATACTGGGGAAGTTCCATGATTGAACTGACTGCATAGCAGAAGCCTTTTTCCTTCTTGTCATAGGTGGCAACAAATTCGGAAATCTCAGGATCGGATACAAGAGTCACCATGGGCAGGAACCCATAGAGCACCTGAAGAATCTGAAGCACCTGCATGACCTCCGGCTGAATAAAGAAATCTTTCTTGATGCAGAAAGAATAAGGAATATTCATACGGCGCAGGGCATCAAGGATATAGCTTATATTGGTGTATTCACGCACCAGTATGCCCCACCTTCCATACTTCTCCTTTCCAGTGGCTGCAATAGTATGGGCTATGAAGAAGGCCTCCTGCTCCCTGAGCAGCGCTTTCCTCTCCTTCTGTCCCAGGCTGGTCAGAAGCCCCTGGGGATACCCCAGCTCCACACATGTTATTGCAGGTCCGGATGCGGGCGGAAGCTCAGAAATACCATATTCAATATGGGCAGGATCCTTGCTGGTATTCGGGATAATCCTGTACTCCGGCACCAGGTTCTCGGAGAAATATGCATTGTTGAAATCCACAATCTGCTTAACCGAACGGTAGTTCTCCTGGAAGGTGATGTATTCAATGCCATCCTGGTCGCGGTACTGCTTGAATATCTGGTTGTCGCACTGCTGGAACCGGTAGATGGACTGCTTAAGATCTCCCACAAAGAACACATGGTTATGATCATCATGAATCAGATCCAGGATCTTTTTCTGCAGCCAGTTGGTGTCCTGGAACTCATCCACCATGATAAAGGAGAGCTCGCTCTTGATACGATTCAGTATGCTCTTGTTCTCCATAAGAGTGATAAGGTTCTGATGATAATCTGAAAGCTCTATAATGCTGTTCTCAATCTTGTACTGCTCAATCTGACGGTCTGCCTCCAGCATAAGGTCAAACAGGACTCTGCGGAGCTCCTCTTCCTCTTCTTCTGAACAAATTTCCCCGGCACAGAGATTCGGAAGGCTGCAGAACTCTTTGCGCAGAGGCCTGAGATCCGGATTCTGCTTGTATGGATACGCTGAATCCTTTCTGCACTCTCCCATTTTTATATTGGCTATCTCGTCATCAAGCTTTGCCAGGTTGGAAGGCCTTTTCTCCTCATTCCTAAGCGCCTCAAGGGCATCCAGCAGCGCATTCCGGGCCTTGTCATATTTTATCTTAAGTTCTGCCACAGCCCGGGCTTTACGCGCCTTGAACCGGCCTGCAAGATAATCCCTGCTCTCTTCGGTCAATGGCATTCCGCTAAGCTTGAAGCTGTCCAGCACATCCAGGATATCAACCACCACTCCAAACTCATCAAATTCGGTCTGGACATACTCCGGCTGATACTGTATCCACTCTCTGAAAACTGGATTTTTCGATTCATAGCTCTTTATAAGTGTAGTTATGACTGCGAGCTTTTTATCCCTGATCATGAAATCCTCTGCCACAGTGCTGACAAGGTCCCGCTGGGAATCGGGATTCTCTTTCTCGAACCGGGTAAGCATATTAAGGCAGAATGAATGGGATGTGGAGATCCGGTTGTTCCGGAAGAAGGTCTTACGCACCTCCTTAAGCTTCTGAATCTGCTGGTCGTTGAGTTTATAGGTCTCTCCAGGAATAGAATAGAAAGCGCCCAAGGAAAGGGTGTCCTGCAGCTTGGCAAAGATACGTTTTTTCATCTCTCCCGCCGCCTTCTCTGTAAAGGTGATGCACAGGACATTCTCCAGCTTGGCATCTGTGTTAAGCAGAAGGTTGAGATAACGGGTGGTGAGCACCTCGGTCTTCCCTGCCCCTGCTCCGGCAGAAATAATTATATCGTGTTCTGTGTCGGATACTGCTTTCTTTTTGTCTTTTTCTGCAAACTGAATAATCTTTACCGGCTCATCATTGCAGATATTCACCTCCTGCTCGGGAGAAGGCACCGGATAATCCTTGAAGAACGGCGGCTGCCAATCCAGATAATCATAGACAAGATCCAGGCTCTGGCTGCTTTCCCTGTCGGGGCAGAAAGAGAACAATGGACAATACTTGCAGTCTTTGTTATATGTGGGAAAGAACACATTTCCAGATGCATTTCTTAAAAGGTCTGTAAGCTTTTTCTGGAAACCTGCGAAAGGATCTTCATCATCGGGGATCCCGCTTACAGCTTTAAAATCATCCTGCCCTCCTTTATAGGAGAGATAGTACGCCTCAACTTCGGCATCCGCTGGAACTGAGTCAAAATAGGTGCTCTCCAAGATGGATGAGTCGTCCTTCCCTTTCTCCTTCATTTTCCCGCGCTGTTCCTCGTCAGGCTGGAATATGGAGAAATCCTGCTTCCTGAGGGCTTCCTGCACTGTATGGGCATAGATCAGAAGCTGCACGTTGGAGAAAATGTTCACATCATCCTTGTACTCGGAGATATTTGCAGATTTAAAATCCACCAGAACCACATTGCCCGATGTGGTGCGGAACATCATGTCGATATACCCTTCTGCCATCTGCACATGGGGGTGCTCAAGGACAGTGGATCCGCCGAAGAATACCTCGATGCGGATGGAGGAACTGTCGCAGTCCTTCATGGTATCCTTCATGCACCGGCAGACAAAAGAAAGATATGTCAGAAGGTCGGTGTCCTTAAGCTCCAGCTCGGGATACTTTGTCTTCACTGCCTCGAACATGTTCCATACATCCATGCTGTCAAGATAATCGGACAGCCCGGTGTCGCAAGGTTCTTTGCTTAAGTATTTCGCAATCTCCTGAATCAGGTCGGGATTGTTGAAGTCAAAAACTTTGATATTCTGCTTCGAGAAAAAATCCTCGCAGAACATATGGAAGGCATTGCCCTTTGTAAAGTGTGTCTCGTCCTGAATCTGGGTATCAGGCTGCTGGCAGTCGTAGACAAAGCGGGCCGGACATTGCATAAAATCTTCCAGCCTGGTGGCACTGCCTATATGGCCCAGGATATACTCAAGGGGATCTGCTTCTTTGACAGCAGGCACAAAGCGGCGGACATCAGATACCTTCTCCATCCGGGAAGCTGCATTCTCGTACTTCACATCCCTGAATGTGCAGTAGAATGAATGTCTGAAATCGGGGACATCGCCGCCTACCACAGTGACAGTACGCTCTCTTGCCGGGAACAGGCGGAGGGCATTCTCTGCATATTCAGAGATCACCGTACCTTCATCATAGCATGGGATTACAAATATGATGCGGTCTGCTGCAGAGATGCCATCAGCAAAGCAATCCTGAAGATGCTCCTCCTTGGTGCGGCCATAAACCTTGTTGTTGAATTCATCGTGTTCGTCGGCAGAAAGCAGCAGGTTCGGCATCTTATCCTTAAGGAATGTGTTTTCCTCCAGGTCTGCAAAATAGATGTAACGGCACTTGGGAATATATTCGCCCATCCGTACCAGCACTATTCCGTCATCCCAGGTGGAAATCATATTGTGTTTTCTTCCCGCAAGGATATTTTTCAGATACTCAACCAGATCGGCAAGAGGAATATCCTTATCACCGAAAATCTGCTCCGGAGAGGATTTATACTCGTACAGGCTGCCGTCATCCAGCCCCAGTTTCTTAAGAAGCTTCTGGATATGATTGAGATTCTTCTCCACAGAACGGGGTGTCTTGTCATTCTGGAGACCGTCCAGCTTAAGGACCCACTCTTTGAACGCCTTAGGAATCTTACGCAGCTTGTCGTACCTGCTGCCGTCGCTTTCCTTCAGCTTCTGGCAGAACTTCCAGAAGACCTCGAACTCATAGGATGGGTCATATATCACCTTGCCCTCATCATGATGACGGTTGTAGTAGAGAATCAGCTTTGTCACATTTCCAGACAGAGCGTAGGAGATGAGATCAAGCCCCTCCATGAGCGGAGTCTCTGCCTGAACCATGGCAGAGGAGACCGGGTGGAAGCCTATAGCTTCATAGTAGGATGTGCAGAGAGATAAGGAGTCGCCACTGCCCAATACCAGGCAGAAGTCGTCCAGCTTAAGGGAGGGGTCTTTCTTCATGGTAGCAAGAATGTGGTTCTTGACTGCAATATACTGCTCCATTACAGATTCAGCCTTGAGGAAGCCCACCATTTTTTCAGGCTCCGGAATCTGGAAGTCGCCGGTGATATCATCGGAGAACAAGGCTTTGCAGAGGGCCTGGTTGCGATTTTCTGCCGATGCAGACTTTGCTCCCAGTTTATCCAGGAGCTGCTGCTCAAGATGGGTATAGTATTCGCCTGGGATAAGGATGTATTCCTCGTCCGGCCCGATACCTGATTTTTCAATCTCTTCAAGGGCCTTGCGGTAAACCTGGGCGCGGAACAGGAAACCATGTTCCCGTACTGTTTTATAGATAAGGGTACAGAGCTCCTTGGTAAGACCAGCGGCATGGACTGTGCCGTGGAATTGATACGAGGCCAGATCCTCGCTGTCAAAGGCCATCTCGTTCAGGAGGGCAAAGATGGCACTCTTGTAGTTCCGGTTGTTGTCCTTGAATTTGGAAGGAAGCTCTTTGATCTGGTCCAGGAGGCAGAAGAAGTCCTCCTTCATGATAACCTTGCCCAGCCCTTTTCCCAGGCCAAGGCCCGATTTCTCAAGAGCTACATCATAAAGGGTGCCCAGCTGGGGGACAAGGACTGCATCCTTCCCGTCGGCTGCCATCTTCTTCTTTATTTCAAGCCGTACTTTGGCGGCATCATACTTTTTGGGGATTATATACATTATACTTGAATTATATAGTAGGTAGGTCTATAATGCAAGGCAGAGGTACAAAATGGAGAGCACAATTTTCGGGCTGACACTGGTTCAGTTCGTCTGTCTTGGTCTGTATGGTTTTTTCATGGGCTTCGAGCGCTCCGGCGTCCGGCTTATCAACATGCCTATCATCCCTATCCTTATGCTTTTTATCGACCCGAAGACCGCAATGGGCTACATGCTCCCTATGGTGCTTATCTCCGATATCTTCTCCATCACCTACTATAAGCGCAGTGCCGACTGGGGCATTTTAAAGCGCTCCTTCCCGGGGGCTATCTTCGGAATCCTGCTGGGTGCCTTTATCGGAAAATACCTTTCAAAGCCTGCATTCATGTGCCTTGTTGGTACTATTGTCATCATAAGCCTGTGCTTCATTCTTTATAATGATATGCAGAAAAAGAAAGAGCTGAACCCCAAGGCTACCCTGTTCCTGGGCCTATTCTTCGCATTCTGCACCGGACTTTCGTCCATGCTGGGAGCTTCCGGCGGCCCTGTCATCCTCTCCTTCCTGCTGCTCCTTCACCTTAGCAAGGAAAAGCTGATCGGAACCTCTGCCTACTTCTTCTTCATGGTCAATATCTGCAAACTGCCTACATATTTCTTTGCATGGCACAACATCTCGTTCACCACAATACTGGCCGACATCACACTGATTCCGGTCATGGCACTGGGGCTTATCCTGGGACTTTTAGTTGTAAAGCACTTTACCTCCAAGTCCTTCCGGATATTCATCATAACCATGTCGTTCCTCTCTGCCGTCTGGCTGATCATCTCCGGCATCCGGCTTTTCTTATAAGCGGGGATTATGTTTGAACTGACCCTGACACAGCTGATAATCCTGGCTGTCTACAGCTTCTCTATGGGAGTGGAGCGCTCCGGCATACGCTCTATCAATATGATTACCATCCCCACCGTGTTTGCATCCCTGGGGCCTATGGCTGCCCTGGGCTACACCCAGCCTATAGTAGTCATCTCCAACTTCTTTTCGGTGGCACGCTACTGGCGTGTAGTGGACTGGCATATCATAGCCCGCACCTGGTGGGGAATACCGGCAGGAATCCTGGCCGGCTTTGCCATTGGGAGCAATATATCGACCCACACTTTCAAGATTGCGGTGGGAATCATCCTTATAACCAGCCTGTCGTTTGCATTTATAAATGATATTCAGAAGCGTAAACTGAACAATCATGCGCTGTCGGTGGTGCTGGGGCTGCTGTTTGCCGCCCTCACCGGGCTTTCCTCCACCCTGGGTGCAGCCGGAGGGCCGGTAATCCTGTCCTATATGCTCCTTTTAAACCTGCCCAAGGAACAGCTTATAGGGACATCTGCTTTCTTCTGTTTCCTGGTTGATATAATGAAGCTGCCCCTCTACATTTTCCTGTGGCACAATATCACTGTTGTCACTTTCCTGACATCACTCTTGATGACACCAGCCATTATACTGGGATTTATCATAGGCCTGCGCTTTGTAAAGAAGTTCTCCAACCGGGGCTACCGCCTCTTCATCCTGGCTATCTCGTTTGTGTCAGCTATTAGGTTGTTCTTCTAAGACAATCAATCCAAAGTGTGGACAACGCGGACAACGTAAGCACTTTTCTTGTCCCCAAAGCCGCTTCCAGCACCGTTGTTTAAAGCAACACGGCTGATACAATCAGCAGTTCCCTCACTTTGAGAAGATGAACACAGATAACCGCTTGTAGGCAATTTAGTTGCAGAACCACCGGCTGCTGTTATTGCATCTACCCCATCATTAACCCTATATCTTTCATCATAGATTCTTTTAATTTCTTTGAAGCTTGGAAGAAACCACCCGTCTGTATATCCTGTGACATTGTATGTCTTAGCGAAGTTAAATGCCGGATAGTTAGTAGCTGCATCAGCGGCCCCCGGCCCATCAGCTACCTCAACAACGGCCCAGTTGCCCTCTCCTGCTGTCCTGCTGGTGCCAAACTCTGTAGTATAGCCAGTAGTAGCATCTGGTGCCCAAATCAGATCTGCACCCTGGTTGAGCCCTATCATATACACCTTGCCGGTAATTCCGACAGAATCGGTTTCTCCCTTGTAGATAACTATGCCCACAACGTCGCCATCTTCTGCATATGCAGCAGCATCAGCTTTGTAATTTGCCAAAGTGCAGGTTTTTTTGTCTGCAAACACTATATCACCTTCTGCCACACCAGCCCTTTCACCTGGAACGCTTGAGTATTTTGAGCCTACAATACCCACGGTATCATCAGAAGAAGAACCACCATCACACCCTGACAAAATAAACAGAATACACAAAACTAAGAATATAATAATAAAACTTTTGTTTTTCATGATGACAGTCTACCCCCCCCCCATGCGGATTGTCAAGGTTAATAATAATCATTGACCAGCACCTTTTCCTGCCTTACAATAGGAATATGAACACACTACATATACCCTGCGATATAAACGAAATCCCAAAAGCAATAGACCAGCTGAAAGAGCTGCTCATAAAAAAGAAAACAGACAAAAAAGAGATGATGCGCACCCTCCTTATGACCGAGGATGTCTTGACCCAGCTTA
>JAFZIU010000002.1 GCA_017554185.1 Spirochaetia bacterium | reverse complement strand
TCAATAATCACATCATAAGAGACATCATACAGCTTGCAGAGAGCTTTGATAACATGCACAGGGGGCTCCACTTCCCCATTCTCATACTTGATATACATCTGCCGGGAAACCTTAAGGCACAAGGCCAGATAGGTCTGGGAATAATTGTGCTGTTCACGCAGTTTGCGTATTGTTTCATTCATGCTTTCAATATACCACTGTCAATCAAATTTGTCAATATTTGTTTACAATTTTGTCTATTTTATTTTACATATCAAGCAAGGCCTTATTTATGTCGATAAATATATTAATTAAACGATTTGCGAGGTTGTTATGGAACAGATAATCAAATCACTTCTGGATACCGATGCTTACAAATTCTCCATGGGACAGGCTATCTTCCACCAGTTCAGCGGAGACCATGCCACATGGACCTTCAAGTGCAGGAACGAGAATGTCAAGTTCACCAAGGAGATGGTCAGGGAGATCCGTCGTCAGGTGGGGCTCTACTGCAACCTGCGGTTCACCGAGGACGAGCTTAAGTGGCTGCCTGCAACCAACATCTGGATCCACAACAACTACTGCGACTACCTAAGGTTCTGGCATCCGCGCAAGAACGAGATCCATATCGACACAAAAGCCCCATGCGGACTCAACATAGAGGCCAAGGGAACCTGGGGAAACACCTCCCCTTACGAGATTCCTATCCTGGCCATTGTCAACGAAGTCTACTTCCGTATGGCATACGACTACGACGAGCTTTTCGAGAAGTTCAAGGTCAAGGTTGCAGACATAATCGCAAAGCTTAAGGACGGCACCTATGATGTGGGAGCCTTCTCCGAGTTCGGTGCACGGCGCCGCCTCTCCTTCGAGGCCCAGGACTACCTGATAAAGTCACTGGTGGAGGCAAAGATACCCAGCTTTGTGGGAACCAGCAATGTATATCTGGCCAAGAAATACGGCATAAAGCCGGTGGGAACTCTGGCCCATGAATATGTGATGACCGTAGGACAGGGACATCACGAGTACAACCCCGCCTACTCCAACAAGTTTGCAATGGACACCTGGGTCAAGGAGTACGGAATCCTGAACGGTATTGCCCTGACCGACACCATCACCACCGACTGCTTCCTACAGGATTTCCAGCTTACATTCGCCACACTGTTCAGCGGAGTGCGCCACGACTCAGGCGACCCAATTGCATGGGGCGAGAAGATGATAGAGCACTACAAGGAGCTGGGCATCGACCCGACTACCAAGACACTGCTCTTCAGTGACAGCCTGAACATGGAGAAGGCCACAAGAATCTACCAGCACTTCAAGGGCAAGGCCAAGGTTGCCTTCGGAATAGGCACCTACCTCTCCGGATCCCCTGTGAACCCGCTTAATATAGTGATGAAGGTGACCATGGTGAACGGCCAGCCTGTGGCCAAGATATCGGACGATCCGAGCAAGAGCATATGCAAGGACTCAAAATATGTGGATTACCTCAAGCGGTGCATCAACTGGCGTATGACCCACTTATATTTTGATGTGAAATAGTTATTGATTTTAACTGCGTGATGTGATCACCAGGTCAAGGGCCTTGTCGTGAGGCTCCCGGGGCACTTTTTCCACCAGCTGGAAGCTGTACCCTATTCCTATCTTGTATAAAGAATCCCCTGCAGAGGCCAGAAAACGGTCGTAGAAGCCCTTTCCCCGTCCCAGTCGGAAGTTTTCCTTGTCGAATGCCAGACCTGGCACCAGAGCCACGCTGTGATGCTCTGGAAGGGTTTCCACCGCCACCGGACACAGTCCAGAAACTGGCTCAAGAATGCCGAAAGCACCGGGTACAACATCTTTTTCCAAATCTTGTATCTGATAGAAGACCAGGTCAGTCCCCACCACTCTGGGCACTGCCAGGGTTTTCCCCTGCTCCAGCGCAGCATTCAAGATAGGAATTGTATCAATTTCATCCTTCATGGAGAGGAAAGCCAGCACTATCTCTGCCCTCTTCCACTGCTCAAGGCTTTCAAGCTGGGCAAGAACACTCTTGGCAGCATGCAGTGTCTCATGGGGTGAGACAGCGGCCAGACGGGCCTTCATGGCAGTGCGCAACTCTTTTTTGACAAGTCTTATATCTTCCATCATTCCACCAGCTTCACTATTGTCTTTCCAAAGCCCCCTTCTTCAGGGCGGGCAAAGGAATAGGATTTGACGTTGCGGTTTGTATGGAGGTAATCCCGGACACCCTTCTGCAGGATACCCTCCCCGGTGCCATGAATTACAGAGAACTCGGAAAGGCCGCATAAGAGGGCGCTGTCCATCTGGCTCTCAAGAGCCTGAATAGCCTCATCCAGGCGGTAACCCCGGATATCAAGCTCAAGCACAGGTTTGCGGTAGCTTGCCATAACTGACTTGCGGACAGAACCGGTCTCCTTCTGGGCCTTGCCAGGGGTAAGCTCCGAGCCGTCCATAACCAGCCGCATCTGCCCCACTGCAACCAGGTACTTGCCCTTGCCCATCTCCCGGATGACAATGCCATCCTTCTTGCTCTGCCCCACATAGACCGGGTCGTCCGGCCTGAAGGCCGGGGCATCTGCGGCAGCAGTCGGTTTCAGGCTTTCTACCCGGGCCGACAGCTTCTCCTCCTCCTGGTGCAGCTCGTTAATAAAGGACTTCACCTGGCGGGTCTTCTCTTTAGTTATTTCCCCTTCCCGAAGCTCCCGCACCAGGTTCTCAAGGCGGCTTGAGGTGTCGGCCACCAGATGGCGGAAGGAGCTGGATTCCTGCTTCTTTATCTCGTACTCCTGCTGGCGCAGGGAAAGCTCCTTAAGGGAAAGCTGCCTGCCCTTCTCCTTCAGCTCCTCCGCCCTCTGGGCGGCAGCGCGCTCCTTGTCGTCCAGCTGGGCATGCCGGGTGGAGATTTCCTGCAGCAGCTTGCTTATGTTTATCTTCTCGCTTCCCAGATACTCCCTGGCCTTTTCAATAATGGCAGGATTCATGCCGTTCCGCCCCGCTATGTCGATGCCGAAGCTCTCCCCCGGCATGCCGTAGACCAGCTTGTAGAGCGGCGTAAAGGTGTCGGGGTCGTATTTGACCGACACGTTCTCGGCCTTCGGGTTTGTGAGTGCGTAGTTCTTCACCACAGTCTGATGGGTGGTGGCCAGTGCCAAGGCCCCCATGGCCACGATCTGGTCAAATACGGCCAGGGCTATGGCAGCGCCCTCATCCGGGTCGGTGCCGGTGCCGGGCTCGTCCAGAAGGATGAGGGAATGGGCAGTCCCTGCTTCCAGGATATGGGATATGTTCTTCATATGGGAAGAGAATGTGGAGAGGGAGTCGGCTATGGACTGCCCATCCCCGATGTCTGCCAGTACATTGTCAAAGAAAGGCAGGAAGCTCCCCTCCCGCACCGGCAGCCCCAGGTTGAACTGGTTCATGAGCACGATGAGGGCGCAGGTCTTTAAGGCCACAGTCTTGCCACCTGTATTGGGGCCGCTTATGAGCAGTATGTTGATATCCTTGTCTGCGATGATATCTATCGGTACAGCCTTCTTGCCAAGCAGGAGGTGGCGTGCCTCGTACAGGGCCAGCCCTTCCTGGGAGTGGTCTGGGATCACGCCGCCGTAAGAGGCGGTGTAACGCCAGCGGCTGTAGTAGCTGTCGAAGAGCGCAATCTTTCCAGAAAGCTCAAGAAGTCCCTCGGAGACAAAGCCCACCTTGAAGCTTAGGCTGCGGAGGATTTTGAGGACCTCCCGCCTGTACTCATCCTCCAG
>JAFZIU010000075.1 GCA_017554185.1 Spirochaetia bacterium | reverse complement strand
AAGCTTAATCCAAGACTAAGCTTGTAGACGTTCATGGGTCAATCTTCAGGACGCGGGTTCGACACCCGCCACCTCCACTTTTTTTTCAAGCATAAGGAGGCACACTATGTTTGATTATTCAAGCACTGCACAGGCAGTAAAAGAACGCACATTAATCAGAAATGTATATATGTGGATGGCCGCAGGGCTGGCCCTCACCGGCATTACATCGCTGTGGATGATGAGCGACATGACCCGTGTACAGCAGATGGTCCAGGGCGGCACCATGTGGGCACTCCTTATTGGAGAGCTGGTGCTGGTGTTCTTCCTTTCGGCACGGATTCTTTCCTTAAAGCCTCTGACCGCCACCCTCTGCTTTGCAGGATACTCAATACTGAACGGCATGACACTCTCTGTCATTTTCCTGGCTTATACAGCTGAAAGCATAACAAGCACCTTCTTCATCACAGCAGCAACATTCGGCGGAATGTGCCTTTATGCCATGACCACCAAGCGTGATCTCTCGGCAATGGGCAACTACCTGGGAATGGCACTGTGGGGCCTTATCATTGCAGCACTGGTAAATATGTTCCTTAAAAGCTCCTCTTTCGACATGATGATATCTGTAGTCGGTGTGCTGGTGTTCTGTGGCCTTACAGCCTACGACACTCAGTATATTCTGAATATAAGCAGGAACTACTCCGGATCCCTGGATGAAAGCGACTACATCCGCTTCTCCATAATCGGAGCACTCAAGCTCTATCTGGACTTTATCAACATGTTCCTCTACCTCCTCAGGTTCTTCGGCAGAAGAAAATAATGCGTGTAACAGGCGGCATCTACAGCGGACGCCAGGTAAAGTGTCCAAAGGGAGTGATACGCCCTTCCATGGACCGGATGAGGGAATCGGTGTTCTCCATACTTGGCAACATGGAAGGCCTTTCCTTCTTAGATATGTTCAGCGGCTCCGGGATAATAGGCATAGAGGCTGCCTCCCGGGGAGCCGATCCTGTAGTGCTGGTAGAAAAAGACTATATTAAAAAGAACGTTATAAAAGATAATATCTCGTTTGTAGAAAGCGATATCCAGCTGCGGCTTATGTCGGTGGAACGCTATATCCAGTGCGCCCCGGACGGCAGCTTTGACCTGGTCTTCCTGGATCCCCCCTTCCCGCGCCACAAGAAGAAAGAGCTTATAGAAAAAATCGGAGCCACTTCCCTGGTCAAAGAGGGCGGCTTACTTATGATCCACTACCCCAGCGAGGACAACCTGGACCAGGAGAAATTTGAGGCTTTTGATCTGATAGATGAAAGGAAGTATGGAAGATCAATAGTCCTCTTCTACAGGAAGAAAGCTCCCATAGAAGAGAACCAGACAGCTGTCAGATAAGGACAACAGCCGGGAAACAGAAATGAAGCACTGCCAGTGCAATAGCCAAGATTCCAATAGCAGTCTTGAATTTATCAATAACTGAATAGAAAGAACCGCAGGCTTTTCCGAAATCAACTTTCTTCTTCTCTGCCTTTGGTGCTTCTGCAGCCTTTGCATCTGCGGCCGGAGCCTCTTCTGCAGGTTTCTCTGCATCTGGCTCAACCTCTGCTGCTGCATCTGGAACTGCAACCTCTTCAGCTGGCTTTACATTCTTTGTAATTGTATCCTTGAGGAAATAGAGACAGATGATCAATGATGTGATTGCAATCAGGAGATCGCCTACCACTGCAACATCACCAGGGGTTACGCTGATGATAAGGAACAGCCCGGTAACACCTGCCACGATGGCAAAAATCATCTTTGAAGCACCATTCTCAAAGAACTCTTTCACTTTTACAACCTTAGGGAACTTCTTTGCAAGGAAATCATTGGCAAAATACATACCGCCGATAAGGTTCACAAAGATAGCAAGAAAATAAAACTGCAACATACTATTACTCCTTTATTTTATTTTTTTCATTCTCTATCATTTTATCGACAATCTGGAGCTTTTTCTGCAGGCTCTCGATTGCCTTTTCTATTTTTAATTTCTCGGCCTCAAGATGATCCACAGGGGAAACCTTCTCAACCTTTGCAACCGGTCTTACTATGCTGGTCTTGACCGAAGCAGAGCTCTCCCCTTCCATAAAGGCCTGTACTGCCGCTTCCCGTTTATGGTCATCCTTCATGGCAGCCACAGTCTTCATATTATCATATCCGATGGTCGGTGTCACGTCATACTTTTCTATCCTCAGCAGTGTGTTGGCCGTTGTCTTTTCCATTCCCAGCTCCCGGTCCACATAGTCCTCGAAGGAAAGATGACGCTCTATGCACATATCCCGGGCCTCGTTAAGCACCTTTGCAAAGTCCTTCATTATTGCGCCGTTCTTCTTAAGGAAGTTCTCCTTGATTCGCCTGGTAAGCTGGATAAAGGTCTGGTCGCTTTTAAAAGGATTATTATATATTCCGGTCTCCTCGGCCCTCTTGAGAAGCTGATGGAAAGTGGCCCAGAACTGGGCAGTGTGGCACCGGTTTGATAGAGTTATATTCCCGCTCTGGCAGCTTACGACATGGTGTGCAAACTCGTGGATAGCGGTATAAATCAGGTCGCTCTCCCCTGTCATGTTCTTATTGTGTATAAGAATTTCCTGGGTTGCCGGCTTATAGAGACCGTCCACCTTCTTGCTTTTCTTGCCCGAGAATACAAGTGTAAATGGGGGTACATCGGCCAAAGTGCGGAGCTTGTCGGCCAGCTGATCCTGATTCATGAATCATTCCTTGAAAAGTGCGTTCTGGAAGTCTGAAATAAAAGTCGGATCCTGCTTTATGGCATCAAAGAGCTTGCTCACCCCCGACTCAACCACTGCAGGAGCACTGTTCCCTACAGCATGGAAGCTGTCTGTCTCCATATCGTAGATAACAACACCATCGTCACCGGCTATATAGAATGCAAGGCTTACTTCGGCAGCATAGCCCTGGTAGTCGTGGTTGATCTCGGATGTGAATATCTCCATCTGGACATGGTACTTTTCTCTGGTACCAGGTACAACCAGATTAAGCTGGAGCTGCTGGTCCAGGAAGTCGCGGAACAGAGCAACCAGGCTGTCGGAATAAAGATCCTCTGCCACCTTGAGCTCTGCTGTCACCGACATCTTCTCCACCATAAGGAAAAGCTCGGCATCGGGAACTTCAACTTCCAGAGCTTTTGACACATTCTCATCCAAAGCTATCTTGAAGCTGTAATGCTTTTCTCCGGTGCCAGATGCAATGCCGCAGCGGAATTCACCGAAGAATACACCGTCCGGGCCTGTTTCCAGGCTGTCAAACAGAGTGCCGTCCTCAAGCAGGACCTGAAGGGGGATAGAGCCGGCAGGAATACCGGAAACTGAATCGACAAACACCATTATGTTGAAGCTGTCGCCATACTCGCACTGCTGGTAGTCTGGTGTTATTGCAATGCTTAATGAAGCAACATCAGCATTAAGGTTCTGAAGGATATATGCGGTCTGGTCTGCATTCTGACCTGTCTGGGCCAGATTATAAGCCTCCTGGAGGATTACAAGGCGTTCTGCTATAGTCTTTGCATCCGGAAGCCGGGTCAATAACTCGTCAACTGCAGAATCGACCTGCGCAGCAGAAGTTTCTGTCTCTGTTTCCTGTTCTTGAGTCTTTGGGCCTATCTGTAAGAAATCCTGCACCGACTGGCAGCTTGTCAATAGAAAAATAGATATGCAAAAAATGATTAACCATTTATATTTCATATAGTTACCACATATAATGATAAGTAAAAAAAAACGGGCTGTCAAGGACAACCCGCTTTTCATTTTCTAAAACAGAATCAGTAGCTCTTGGAAGAAGCCATCTTGCGGTTCTTCTTCATCTGTTTTCTAAGGATTGCTTTCTTCTTACGTGTATTGATTGTAGAAGGCTTTTCATAATACTCTCTTTTCTTCCACTCTCTGATGATACCCTCTTTCTCCACCATTCTCTTGAAGCGCTTAAGGGCCTTCTCCAGTGGTTCATTGTCGTCAACCTTAACAAATGCCATTATGATTCACCTCCTTTAGTACTATAGTCCGCAGTACGCGCTCTATCTTAAATAAAAGTATTTTTTTTGTCAATTATTTCGGGCTTTTTTCCATATCGATTATCACAAGCTGCGGTGTAGTCTTATTACGGAAATAGTTGTAATCTACACGGAAGATAGCATCCACAGTGTCACCTACATTCAGATCACGCCCTGCCCTGTCGCTGC
Organism: Spirochaetia bacterium; assembly: GCA_017554185.1. GTDB lineage: Bacteria > Spirochaetota > Spirochaetia > CADAEX01 > CADAEX01 > CADAEX01. Next base: position 93 of record JAFZIU010000075.1, on the reverse strand, counting down.
TGTTCCAGTAGATTGCCGGCCAGATATTCTTTCCCGCATCCAGGGAGAACCTTATGTGTCCCACCTCTTTCTGCCCCACTATATCCAAGGTTT
>JAFZIU010000074.1 GCA_017554185.1 Spirochaetia bacterium | reverse complement strand
CTGCACAGCCAGTTCAACCTTATGGCAAACCGGTTAATCACTCTGCTTGAAAATAAGACATATTCAAGCTTCTCCCCTGCTTTCTGCGGAGCCGAGGAGGGAATGCTGGTGATAGACCCCTTCGGCAAGGTGCACACCTGCTGGACTGCTGTAGGGAAAAAGGATGATGCTCTGGTAGGATTTGTGGACCTGGAGTCAAAGAGCTTTTTCTTCAACTTCAATAAAGCCAAGTGGAGACTTAGGACTGTTGACCTTATGGAAAACTGTTCTACCTGCCCTTACGCATTCATCTGCCGTGGCGGCTGTGCTGCCCATGCCCTGAATCTGGATGGCAGTTACTTTGGCAAATATTGCGGCGAGTTCAAGGAGATGTTTGATTATACAGCTTCCCACGTTGTAGGTGTCCATTGGGAGAAGACCCGGAAAGAGGAATTGTCATTGACATTGAAAGAGCCTTTATCCCGCCTTTCAAAGGCACAGCGGGAAACCATAATGAATACAAGCAGCACTAAGGAACTGATGGGTATTTTAAAAGCAACAGGACTTCTCCGCGTCCCTGGGAATGAAGAAAATGGAAATAAAAAATCTTAAAGTCAAAGACTATCTTGAGCATCTGGCCCGTCACCAGATAAAAGAAATAATTTCAGATGAATGCATGTCAGCCTTGGCAAATGTAAAGGCTCAGTATGGAGATACAGAAACCCACTGTGCAGGGCTGGAAGTCCGGCTTGGAGATCCTGAACCATATATCGATTATATTATGGAGATTGACGAGTTCAATATACCGGGGGCAGATAGGCTCTGGTATGAACTGGATTATGAGGAATATGCAAAGGGGGGACACCTGGAGCCCTGCCTGTTTTACACTGCATATCTGAACTCAGCAACTGATAAAGACTACTTGAAGAAGCTGCTGGCCGGCTTTTTAGGCGAAAAGCGCGCCCGGACGCTTTATGACCCTTTGATCCGTATAATGGCTGTCAATCCTAAGATGTATGTCCGCTCTATCGGCACTATGACAAGCCGGCAGGAACTTGATATCATGCGGATGGTTCTGTATTTCCCTACATGGGATGAATTATTCCAGGGGCTTTCCGACATCGGCTGGAAAGGCGACATCGAGGCGCTGAAAACTGCTTTGGAACCTTGGAAAGAAGTATGGTCCACTGAAGTTGCAGTTGACCTTGGCCCAGAGGGGGTAATGTCTGAAAAAATCGGTTTTGAGATATTTTCACCCAGCTGGAAACACCCTGTCCTTATGAGCAGTTTTATCGCCAAGCTGGAAAAGGCTGGACTCTGCCTGCCATCCAAAGGCGATGCACTCCGCCGCTGGACCAATATATTGCCGGACGGCGATCCTTTTATCCATACCTTTGTCGCCTACTTCAAGCTTAATTATAAGGACGGAAAAATAACCGAAGCCAAGGCATACCTTGAGCAGTCCCCCACCCCTGGTAATTATTATTTTGCTGCCTACGAAAAGCCGGTTTTTGCCGAAATGGAGCTTAAGAACCGGAGCAATGCCCTTGACTTGGACACAGCCATACACTGGCTTAAAGAGCTTAAGGCAAACCGGGTGCGCAAAGTCAAGTTTATAGGCGATGTCCTTGAATACCAGCATTTAGGAGAACTTTTAAAACACTGCAAAGAATTTGGGATAAACCCACAGATTGAAATAAACAGCAACGTCCCTAAAGAAAAGATGGCTACCCTGCCCGCTCTGGATGCCCCCAGCCTTATAGTTGACTTTGACAACTTGAAATCCTTACAGGGAACAGATCTTGCCAAGACAAGCGCCAAGTGGTATATGGACATAGATAATGCCGGCACCTTGCCCCAGGTGGTATCTGAATCCGAAAAGCTGGGAGTCAAAGAACTTATCATCACAGGAATGACACCGCAGAAAGCTGCTGCAGTGTATCCGGAAAAGCAGCAATTAATAGAGGCTGCAGAGTTTATAAACAATTATAAAAATACAAAAATGACATTGACTGTTGATTCCTGTTTCTCCCCTCTGCGGGCAATCATGGGAGGTGAAAATACCAAGAGGAATCGAAATCGCGGGATTGAACGGGGCTGCAGCGCAGGACGGGACAGATTCTGCATCCATGCAGACGGCAGACTTTCGCCCTGCATTTTTATTAAAGAATTTGAGAATTCCGATTCCCTTGCCACGTATTGGGAAAAATCAGAAATAGTGCAAAAGCTCCGCAGCATTAAAGAAAACACTGCCGAATCCTGCAAAGGGTGCTGCTACAGGCGGCATTGCCTGACTTGTTATTGCAAACAGGGAAAAAATATAGTATAATTATATAGGGGTATTTATGCCGATTGACAAATCAAAAATTACAAATGCGAGTAAGCTTCCACACTGCTGAAGAATATTTATCTTATCGATATACAATCCCACCAAAGCCTGCCCTGCTTCCTTTGCCGGATGAACCATTTGTATCCTTGTGGAAGGAGGCAGAAGGCAAAGATGTTTTACATTTTCTTTCAAGCACATTTGCTCTGCCCACAGAGCGATTTCCATTCAAGAAACCAGAGGCACTCAAAATCCATCTTGTTCCTACGGCAGGTGGCCAGATTCCGGTTATCTCCACTGGCTGCCATGATGATTTATGCAGCATGGAGGCGCTGGTCAATGGGCATCCTGATATCGAAGAGCTGCCTCTTACCGTAAATGCCCTTACCATAGAAGCTAAGGCAACCGGGTTGCTCCATCATAGAGTTATATTGCTGGGGAACGACCCCTACAGCAATGTTCCAGCCTCGGCATTAGGTCTGGATGAAGATGACTGGCTTAGCCGTTCTGCTGCTCTCCGGAGGGCACATGAATGCGCCCACTACGAGACGTTGCGCCTTTTTGGAGGGATGAAAAACCATGCCCTGGATGAGATTGCCGCTGATACTATGGGACAACTTGCAGCATTCGGAAATTTCTCTGCACAGCGGCAGCGGCTGTTTTTCGGGCTGGAAGGCGGTGGCAAGACCTGCACCGGCCGCCTTACCTTTTACTGCCGTAAAGTGATACCCTGGGAACGGACAGAAGTGTATCAGACTGTTGACAGAGCTTTGGATATCATTGAGGCCAAAGTTGCTGCCCTCTGCAAAGAGAAGGCAACACATTATAAAATTTTGACAACTATACTAAATAAAAGTATAATAGAATTATGGGAGTAAGATATGCCTATTGACAAATCAAAAATCACCAAAGAGATGATGGATAAAGCAGCACAGTGCGAGACTGCCGAACAGCTGACTGCACTGGCCAAGGCAGCAGGAATCGAGATCACCAAGGATGAGGCCGAGGCTTATATGACAGAACTTGAGAATTTTGAGCTGAACATTGAGGAACTTGATAAAGTTGCCGGCGGCGGAAATGGCTATGCTGGTGACTATTGATATTCTATATAATATTTCCGGTAATCGCAGTGCCGGTTGTTAAATGCGAGTAAGCACATACGAACTCTTCCTTCCTTTGATAAACAGGGAAGAAGATGAGATTAAAGACAGAACACTACTGATCAATGGCTTGTATGGTGCCATGGATATCCTTAAGAAAGGAGATGCCGACAAAGTCATGGCTGGAGATTTTGCGGAGCTTCCTCTGGCATTGCGGGAACGGCTTCTGCTTAGGGGGCATATCACCTGCAGGGACCATGATGCAGAGCTATCTGATCAGAAGCTGCTGGGCCGCATTTACAGGACTATCTTTGCCAGAAGCAGCATTGTACCTTTCATCATGCCTACATACGACTGCAACTTCCGCTGCCCCTACTGTTTTGAGCAGCACCGCCTGTGCAAAGGACAGGATTGGCTTGACCTGAACATGAGCCCCGGGATGATAGAGGCTGTCTTCCAGTCTCTTAAAGATTACAAGAACAGGGGTTACAAAGTCAGCGTCTGCAAACTGTACGGCGGTGAACCATTCATGGCAAAGAATATTGAGACAGTACGGTTAATTTGTCGTCACTGCAAAGAGATGGGGCTTGAAATAAGGGCCATAACCAACGGGTATGATCTGGATTCCTTCATAGATCTTTTGGATGAGTTTAAAATCAAACATCTGCATATTACTGTGGATGGCGTGGGTCCTGTGAACGACCGGATGCGGCGTCACAAGAGCGGGTGCGGCACCTACGATAAAATCCTTAAGAATATTGAGCTGGCGCTGCAGCATGATATAAAGATAAAAATGCGTGTCAATGTGAACCGTGACAACCTGCATAGAATCAAAGACCTGATTGATGACATCAAAGCCCGGGGTCTTATGAAATACAAAAATTATTCATACTATTTCAAGGCTATCAACGACTATGACCATCCTGAGAATCCTATACAGGAGCATGAGATCATAGACGAACTGCTGAGCATAGGTTTTACAGCGCAGGAAGCAATTGAGCACCAGAACCAGTACAGCGGACTAGCAGATGAGATACAGAAACTGATGAAGAAAGAGAACTACCCTGATTTCAGTCCATGCTATTGCGGTTCCGAGGCAGGGGTGATGGTCATCGACCCATTTGGACATGTGTATCCATGCACGGAAATTGTAACCAAGGAAGAAACAGCCTTAGGCTATGTGGATCAGGGGGCAGGACGTATAATATGGAACTTTGCCAGAGCCAAATGGCGTACTCGTACCTCAGACCTTATGGCATCCTGCCAGGGATGTCCTTATGCATTCATCTGCCGGGGTGGCTGCGGAGCAAAATCCATGGCCCGTTATGGCAGTCTTTTCCGGGAGGATTGCGGAGAGCACAAAGAGATACTCCAGTATGTAGCCTCCAGGGCAGCAGGCAGAGCCTGGGAGGAAAACCTCGACGAGGAGCTGACATTATCTCTGGCAGGGCCTGTGTCACGTCTGACAGAGAAGGACCGGAAAACCATTATGGAGACCCGGAACCAGAAAGAGATGATGGAAATCATGAAAAAAGCAGGATTTGTATTACAAAAGAGCTGATTTGCAGGCTGTAACATTAGGACACGGTAGACAGCGCCGTTTATAAGGGCATGAATCGCACACTGTACTGTGCATTGTCCGCTGCCTGAGTTTCTTAAGAGCCTGAGATTCTTCCCAATAATGGACAACAGTATCTTGCTCCCCTGCCCCATCCAATTCCAGACATGGAACAAAACTGCCGTCGCTTCGCACTGCAAAGAATGAGCGCCCTGCCTCGCAGCCCCGCTCAATACCACGGTTGGGATTCTTCTTGGGGTCTTCCCCGCCAATGCATGCATTAAGCCTTGAAAAGCAGCTTTCCACCCAAACTTCTGTCTTTCCTTTCCAGTTCTTGATTATCTCTGCAGCCTCTTTTATATGGGCAAAATCGGGAACATCTTTCCTGGATTCTGCAATGAACAGCTTTTCTACACCGTTTTTCTCCGCTTCTTCCAATACAGCAGAAAGCTCTTTATAGTTCTGGTTGTCCATGACCCAACGGTTCTTATCGGCATAAGGCTCCACCACGCTTTCAAGCCCAAGGGTGCGGCACGATTCAAGGACCTGCTCAAGGTCATCGTAACCAGCTGTGCCGAACAGGCGCACTATCTTTCCCCTGCTTTCAGCAAACTCAGCAAGGAGAGCCTGAACTTTCTTTAACGGGAAAACGACCTTCCCATCAGTCAGCTCTATATCAAGGCGCTCAGGCCTTTCATAATAATCGAAATAGGTATGATACCTATAAGGGGTCTGCTCCAAATAGGCTTTTGCCTCTGTGATTTTTCCATCTTTATAATTAAGCTTGTAATAGTTGATGCGGGCCATGATAAAAGGATTTCCATCGGGAAGAATCCGTATCCATCTTCTTAGTGCCTCGCCTTTCTCCTTAAGGCACAGGCCAAGATCCTCCAGCCTGGTTATGAACAGATCCACAAGAACTGGGTTGTTGTATGGAGAAAAGACCTCGAAGCCTACCTTTGGCAGCACACCGTTTTCGCCCAGATCTATATTTACAGCAATATTGCCTGTTCCCATCCATTGGGAAAGGGATGACTTGACTGAAGCTGCATCACCCTGCCAGCCTATAGCTGCAAGGCCGGTTGTAACAGAATCCCAGTCTTTAAACATAATGACCAGCCGCATTATATCCAGCTCATTACGGCTTGTCATAGTGCCCACCTGCTTGACTGTAGCCCCGGCTGGCAGCTGGCCTAAAAGCTTATCCAAAGCGGGGCGAAGCTTTTTTGCCCGTTCTTCTCCCAGAAACGGCGGCAGCATCTTATCAAACAGTTCTTTACAATCTTTGGAATCTTTTTTGTTGGTATTGGCAAACAGGCAGGGGCATATTCTGCTGCCTGTCTCATAAGCTTTCTTGAACTCCTGATAATCTATCTCGTACCAGAGGGATTCTATACCCGGGATCTTATCCTCGTCTATATTCATGATGTAGTCCACATACCGTTCCGGGTTTCCCAGGCGCACCTCGAGCCCTGTTCCGTGGCTTATGACATCTCCATATTGCTTCTGGACCGACTCCAGGGCTGCCATGCATTCGTCCGATATAAGCTCGGGCACAGGGTGGCGCTTCAGATGGGCAAGAAAACTGTTTACTGTCTGTTCCTGAAATTTCAATCTATTCGCCTATATATTCCACCATGGTTCCGGTGCAGTATTTATATTCCATCACGCACTGCAGATAGTCGGTCATAATCCTGTAATACTGGGTCTGAGCCGAAAGATATTTGCTGTCCTGATTGAATATGTCGTCCACAGTTATAAGGCCTGCGGCAAATCGCCGTTTCTCGTTTTCATACAGCTGTTTCTGCATCTTGAGGGATTCATTTGCACTTATAACCTGGTTATAATATTCGTTTAATCTGTACACAGTTTCCTTAAGCTGGGATGCCAGCTGCTGCCGTGCCTGATTAACCATTATCTGGGCCTGTTTGCAGTTTGCCTCGGCCTGTTCTGCAGCACCCGAGCGGCCGTTGTTTGGAAGAGACATAGAGAAGATTAAAGCACCTGTATAATTTGCCCCAGGTACATTCTTTATATACGACGAAAGATAATCCTTGGCTGTATCACCGTAAACAGCTCCTGTAGTTCCAGCAGAAAGGGATACAACTGCGTCAGGACGACGCTCCGCCTTGGCTGCCCGCATGTTTGCCTGGGCCGCTGCCAGCTGGCTCTGGAGGGCAAGTATATCAGACCGGGTACTGGCCACCTGTTCCAGGAAAGCAAAATCTATGGAGTCTTGCGAAGGCAGCTTTTCATCCTCGGCTGAGCCAAGCTCCCGGAATGTATGCTCTGGAATTCCCAGCTCTGTCTCCACACCCATGGCCAGCTGCAGATTATACCGGGCACGGTTCAGATCTATACGGGAAGAGACCACATAGCGCTCATTCTCGATAAGATTGACCTGCATACCCAGAAGGTCGTTGCGAGACCTGATACCGGCGGCTATAAGCCGCGGCATAGTGTCTATACGTTCATGGAGTGTCTGTATCATAGTTTCCAGCTGCTGCACAGCCTGGTATGCATTGAAGTAGACCCAGTAAGCTGCCGACACCTGTTCCACAGTCTTGGAGATCGTGTCAGTAAGCTCATATTCCAGCTGGCGGTAATAATCCTTGGCTGCCTGTATGTTGTTTGCCAGAATGGCAGAATTGAAGGATTTGAACAGCGGCAGCGACAGCTCCAGGTTCAAAGTGCCCCGGCTTGTATGCTTATCGCCATACTGATTCTGAGCCATATCGGCAGCTTCTGAACCTTCGTAGGTATCCAGGGTTCTGACAGCCCCTACAGAAAGCTTGGACTGGAGTCCGAAGGAAAAATCTTTCTGTATCCAGACCGATGTGGCCAGAGTATCCCGCTTTACATTATCAATGCCGTTGGCACCGTAATAAGGATCGTTTCCGTAAGGATTATTCTGCACACTGTAGCTGGCATCAGCCCCGACAGTGACATCGGCACCGCCCTTGGCCATACGCAGCCTTCCATGAGCCTCCTGCACCGCTGCCTGCTTAAGCTGTATGACGTAGCTTGATTCAATTGCTGTCTTGATTGCATCATCAAGGCTCAAAGGGGGCAGGCTTTCCTGGGCTTGAGCAGAAAGCACAACAGGAAGTGCAATAATAAATACTAAAATAAGTACTGCTGTTTTTTTCATCCCATTAACCTACTCTACCACCTCAAAGGCCTTGTTATGCGACTTTTTCACATATAGCGTATAATTGATGATATTGCCGTTGTCATCAAAGCGGTATGGCCCGGCTCCCTCGTTCCATCTTTCGGCGCGCAATGCCTTTGCAACATCGGAAGCACGCACTGACTTTGCATTCCCAATAGCCTTGGCCAGCACCTTGAGGGCATCGTAGCCTTGCAGTGCCGCAATATCAGGCTCCATCCCATACTTGGTGCGGAATGCAGATTTGAAAGCATTAAAAGCTGGTTTCTCGGATTTTTCATTATACGGTGTCACTGTATATATATTCTCTTCGTTTCTGGTGCCTGGGGTCTGGAAGAAAGCAGGGTCATCAAATTCGCCACCGTCAATTATAGGCACATTGATTCCGCTTTCCCTGAAAGCAGAGACTACTTCGGCAGTATTCGGCCAGAGGCCTGCAATAAACACAGCATCAAAATTATAGTTGTCCAACCAGTTCTGTGCAACTGCAGCATGGGCTGCCTTGGTATATGAATTTTCATAACTTACCCGGTCCAGGACATTACCGGACTGAATCTCAAAAGCATTGGCAAGTCCTGTTCCATAAGTGCTGTTCAGATAGTAAACCAATATCCGATGCCATCCCATTTTCTCGCAGAACTGTGCAGCCTTGCGGGCTGTGGCATCATCATCTGGAATATTCCGGAATACATATGGAAGCCCCTGCTTGGTCAGAGCAGGATTTGTGGCATAGGGGCTGAACATAAGAAGCCCATAGAAATGGTAAATAAGTGAATTTGAAATAGAAATGGACGAAGATGAATGGCCTATGACAGCACATATCTGGGGATCGGATACAACTTCATATGCCGCAAGACCGCCGGCAAAGAGCATATTCTGGTCGTCAAAGGGGATAAGCTCCACCTGTGCCCCAAGGACACCGCCGGCTGCATTCACCTCGTCAAGAGCCAGATCAAGTCCTTCCTTAAGCAGGTTGTATCTGCTTTCCCATGGGCCTGCTGCCGCTATCTTTATACGGTGTTCTTTCTTAAGGAGGCGTTCTGTAGCTTTATTCCTCTTATAATCATTATTATCGCTCCGGGCACAGGATGCCAGCAAAGCCAGAATCAGAATCAGTGCAAACAGCAATCTTTTCTTCATGGTCAAACTCCTCTCTCCCCTATGCCTGCTGACGTTTTGCCAGCTCTGCGAAGAATCCGCCTTTCTTCATAAGCTCTTCATAGGTTCCGCTCTCTTCTATATGCCCATGGTTAAGCACATAGATACGGTCTGCATTTATAATAGTGCTCAGACGGTGAGCCACCACAATACGGGTTACATTAAGAGCCTCAAGGCTCTCTTTCACCTGTGCCTGGGTCAGGTTGTCCAGGGCGCTGGTAGCCTCGTCCAGAATAAGTATGCTTGGGTTATGGACTATGGCCCGGGCTATGACAAGACGCTGCCGCTGACCGCCCGAGAAGGTGCTGCCGCCTGCGGAAACAAAGGTCTGCATTCCCATAGGCAGCTCACGGATTACATCTCCAAGTCCAACTGCATCTGCGGCTCTCCAGGCATCTTCCATAGGAAGCGGAGACCCGCCCACAATGTTGGAATATATAGAACCCTGCATAACACCGCTGTTCTGCAGCACTACACCCATCTTACGCCGTATGCTGCCTGCATCAAAGGAGGCAAGGTCCTGGTGGTCATAGAATACAGAACCAGTTTCAGGCTTCTCGAATCCAAGAAGAATACGCATAAGGGTAGATTTTCCGCTGCCCGACTCCCCCACCAGGGCCACAAACTCTCCCGGCTCGATCTTCATTGAAAGGTCATCAATCAAAAGAGGGGTGTTGGGGTCGTAACGGAAACTTATATGGCTAAGCTCGATGGCACCGGAACATTTAGCTATTGACGGCTTAGCCTCCTGAACTTCGGGCTCAGCATCCAATATAACTTTTATCTCCTTGTACATAGGAATAATCATGATAGATTGCATCAATGTCATGGAGGTTTCGGAAAGGGATGTCTGGAATGCAGTGAATGCAGCCATAAATGCCAGGAATTGACCAGTGGAAAGTGGATCTATCTTACCAGTTTTGAGTGCGCTCATAAAAAGAGCATACATACAGAGCGTGACAAAAAGCGGATAGGCCTCACTTATGATGGTAAACACAATGTCTGAGTTGGAGGCTTTGCTTACATATTTCTGCTGTTTGGAGAAAAGCCGTGCCCAGAGTGAGAACGCCCTTTTCTCGGAGGCTGTAAGAATAAGCTTGTTTATGCCGGAGACAATCTCAAACAGGGTACCTGAAATCTTGCTGGTAAGCGGAATAATCTTGTTGTTCCATTTAAGCTTGAAATATGCAAGGATTACTGTGACAACTACAGGTACAAGGGCAAAGAAAAGTCCCCATTTTACAAGATACTTGCTGTAGCGGTGAAGCTGTATAAGATATACAGAGGCAAATAAACCTGTCATGACACTTAACAGGAGAGAGCCGAAGACCAAAGCAGTCAACTGGGTTACAGTAAGGACTTTCTGGGCCAGATTTCCTGCTGCATAATGCTTGAAAAAATTGACCGGAAGCTTAAGAAGCCGGTCCATGATAGAGGACTGGAGCAGGAAATCTTCCCGGGTGGCCAGACGGGTCATAGCAAGTACTTTAACAATATCGAATATACCGGCAGAGACGATGCACAGCAGCACCAGAAATGACAGATTCATAACCAGATTGGTTGCAGACTGTGGAATTGCAGAATCCACAAACATACGGGTAAGAGCCGGAACAAGCAGGCCCACTACAGCACTAAGTATACCCAGAATGATAAACAGCTGTATATCCTTGGATGTCTTGCGGGAAGAGGAAGCAAACTTGAGCACATCTTTGAACGACAGCCGTTCTGAACCCATAGGCTTGTAGAACATAATTGCATGCCGGATGATAAGCTGTGCATTTTTGTCAGTCACCTTAAACCGTTTGTTAAGATGAGGAATTACACAGAGGTATCCGCCGGTTTTCTCCGGCAGCAGGGCGCAAGGTTCCACATGAGCGTCCCTGCAGTATCCGAAGATGGCACCGCTGTCGGTCTTCCACCAGCCATCCTTAAGGTCAAGAACTCTTGTCCGGATATTGTTATCTTTCACCAGTTCAGAAAGAGCATCTTCTTCGTTATAACTTTTTCCCTGAATCGGCTGCAGAACGATATGATCATACTGTGCCACCAGCTGTGCCACCTGCACAACTGCAGAAGTATCATCTGAAATAGTGCCGAAAGACTTATCTTCTTCCAGTACCGATTTTATCTCTTTTAAAGAAAGGTCATAGGCAGCTTCTGCCTCTGCCTGTCTCTGCATGAAGAAAACTTTCTCGTCATAGGAGTCTGCAGCACGGATTGCAAGTAAGTCAATGGAAAGGGATTCTGCAAATTCCTTCACTGCGGCCTCCCTGTCCGGGGCTTCCAGCACCTCGGGGAAAGCAACTTTCTGGCTTAAGCCACGCCTAAGCAGCCCCGATACTTTTGCAAGGGCCTGGGTAAGAAGCTCATCCCCGCCGGGAACATCAAACAGTTCCATACCTGCCGGTTCAATCTGGGAATCAAGTGTGCCTGAAAGGACAAACCGCAGAACCCTTATCGGAGGAAGTGCAAGAATTATATCGCCCTCATGGTATGTAGCTATTTCGGTGCGGGCACTGTCGAGTCCCGACTTTAGATGCTCAACTGCAAAAAGGTATACGGTCCCTTTGACAACCCGATAGAACAGGCTGCCTTCGGAAAGCTCAAACAGGGTACTGTTATGTAATGTAATTATTTCTCCCATATCCACCCTGCCTACATTGTTTTTATAAGCTCTTTATAGAGCCCGTCAACTGCCATCAGCTGGTCATGTGTACCACGCTGGACAACTTTTCCTTTGTCCAGCACCAGAATCTCATCGCTGTCCCGTATGGTGCTGAGCCTGTGGGCTATGATTATACAGGTGCAGCCCCTGCGGCGTATATTCTCATCCACAAGCTGTTCTGTAACAGGGTCAAGAGCACTGGTAGCCTCGTCCAGAACCAGAACACGGGGATTCCCTACCAAAGCCCTGGCTATCTCGAACCGCTGCTGCTGGCCACCTGAGAAGTTCTTTCCACCCTCTTCCACCTGGGCAAAGTATCCACCCTGGCGGGTAACTATAACATCGTGCAGGCAGGCATCTTTGGCCGCCTGGACATAAGCATATTCGTCGGAATTGGCACTGCCCCACATAGTCAGATTGTCCCGTACTGTCCCCTCGAACAGGTAGATATCCTGATCCACAACTGCCACCGAGCTTACAAACTGGGACCGTGGTATTTCAGAAATAGGCTTGCCATCAAAAAGGACTTCGCCGCTCCAGGGAGAGAACAGAGAGCTTACAAGCTTACCTACTGTAGATTTTCCAGAACCGGAGCCCCCCACCAATGCAATACGGGCACCTGGCTTAAGATCAATATTCAGGCCTTCGATAAAGGGAGGAGACAGCTTGTCATAGCCGAATGTCACATCCTTGAGGGTTACATAACCTTCCAGCTTCTTTACTGTTGTTGAATCATCTTCCTTATAACGTTGTAACGCAGGATAATCCATGACATCATCAAGCCGCTGCATATCGGCCTGTCCTGTCTGCAATTCCTTGCTCAGCATCATCAAAGTATTCACAGGTGTAATAAAATTCGCCACCAGAGCCTGGAATGCCACCAGCATTCCTATAGTCATGCCCTCGTGAATTACACGGAGCGCACCTACAGCCAGTATCAGAAGCGACAGTATACTGGTCAGGGTCTTAGGAACCTGGGCTACGATGAAAGAGATACGTGCCATCTTCTGATTCTGCAGAACCACCTTTGCCTGCTGGCCTGCCCAGCTCTGGAAAAAGTCATTCTCCAGGCCCGATGCCTTGAGTGTCTCAATAAGGCTTATGCCGTTCATGGTGTATCCGTAAAGCTTTCCCATCTCCATCTGAGACTTGAAAGTACCATTCTTAAGAGGTTCATTGGTAAGGTGGAGAATAAGGAAATTAAGGGCCAGAACTGCAACGCACAAGAGGGTCAGATAAACATCGTAGCACAGCATTATTGCCAAATAGAAAAAGACACAGATAAGATTTATCACAACACCGGTAAGCTTGGTGGAGATAAGGACAGCCACTGAATCGTTGGCCAGGATTCTGTTACATATTTCTCCAGGCATACGCTGGACAAAGAAATCAACCGGCATCTTGAAAAGATGGTTAAGGAATTTCGAAGAAGAAGAAAGAGCCAGCTTAAGATGGAACCGCTTAAGATAGTACTGCTGCAGTGAAACAAGAATACCCTGGACACCCAGAGTAATTCCCATGCCTATAAGGAGCGGTTTCAAGAGTCCCTTTGCATGGTTTACCAGAATCTCGTCTACAAAGAACCGGCTGAATCCCGGTATTATAAAGCCAGGAATTACAAGGAAAAGTCCCACAAGAAGCACATACATAAGGACTGATCCCATGCCCGTCATACGCTTCTTGATCAAAGGAACTATAGTCTTTTTCTTCCCCTGGGGAACAAAGGATTCATTAGGAGTGAACTCCAGTACTACACCGGAATAAGAACGCTTGAAATCGGCCATTGGAACGATACGCCGCCCCATACCCGGATCGTTTAGATATGCTTTTTTCTCATCAAGCCCCTCAAGCACCACAAAGTGGTTCATATCCCAGAAGATTATAGCCGGGAATTTAGTCTGGGGAAGCTGGCTTAGACGCCGCCTGAATCCTTTTCCGTCAAGGCCGAACTTTTTAGCGGCAAGGAGTATTTTTGAAGCCTTGGAGCCGTCCCTGGTGACACCGCACTCAACTCTAAGCCGCTCCAGAGGAATATATGCACCATAGTAGGCAAGAATCATGGCCAGGGATGCAGCTCCGCATTCCAGCTCCTCCATCTGAAGAACAGTGGAAGTACGCACCTTCTTTCGAGCAAACATATCCTATTCCCCTATGCCTAACACTTTTTTCTTGATAAGAGGAACTACCATATCAATAGGACGCCGGGACCTGACAATGACAAAGCCTGTAGTGGAAGTACCCGAGCTCAAAGTAGTATCAGGCCCCCTGGAAGATGACCAGTGGAATCCGGTCTCTGTAGTAGGATCCGGAACCATGCTTAACTTCACCTCTATTGGAGATGAATTTGCAAACTGCTGGGCCAGAGCCTGATTCTGCATAACAGCCTGCAGATACTGGGGGGTTACAGGATAATCCGAGACACTGGTTACAATGCCCTGTATAAAGCCATATTCCTCCTGTTTTACAGTTGAAGGAATCACGGCTATATTCATACCGCGCTTAATGCGCTTTCCATCTTTATCCGGGAAATACATGACAGCCCGCAGTGTTCCGCCGTCGCTGGAGTAGGGTTCCACTAAAGCCACAGGGAAGCCCGGTGACACATAGGTGCCCCGTGTAACAGAAATCTCATATATTTTTCCTGCCACCGGAGATACAATCTTTGTGGCATTCTGATAATTGCGCTGTTCCATCTCCAGATGCTTCCTGGCCTCGTCAATCTGATGCTCCAGATTCATCTTCTCCTGGCTTGTCTCGGTGGAGGTCCTGACACGGCTTACCCCTGCGTTCAAAAGCTGCTGTTCAATGCTCTGTTTCTGAATCTCAAGGGTAAGAACTTGTCTGTGGGCCTCCAGATACTCCACTTCAGTTATAAGGCCGTCATCAAAAAGATCCTTCATGGTCTTCTCTTTGCGCTTTGCAGTCTCTATCTGATTAGAATAAATATCTATCTGGGTGCGGAAGTCGCTTTCGCTTTTTGCCAGCATATCGTCGGTCATATTGGCCTGACGGGTAATAAGCGGAGTCGCTGTATCATAAGTCTGCTGAAGGTTGTTAAGCCTCTGGGTGGCAAGCTGAATGCTTTCCAGAAGATCTTCCCGTTCTATCCGGGCTATGATCTGCCCTTTCTGCACATCCATTCCGCTCTCAAGGAACACATTCTTGATTATGCCCCCATAGGGATAGGTGACACTCATAAGGTCGGAAGAATTTATAAGAAGGCCGGCACCGTCCACTTTCTCTGGAATCCTGCCGAAGAAACCCCAGATGATAGCCGAAACCAGAAGCACTCCAAGGGCCACTAGGCTTACCCAGCCATGATGATTGATAACTGTTATAGTCTGATCAAGCTGCTCAGGAGATGAGACATGTCCAGGCTCTTTATCTTTTGTATCCGTTGAATCTGCCATAATATAATAATTATATAAGTATTAATGAGGGCTGTCAATCTTTTGGAGCAACCCGGTCCACAGCAAGGGTCAGGTATTCAGAACCTATTTTCAGCAGAAGATTCTCATCAACCAACCATGTCAAAGCTTCCATAATTTCGCTTTCGGTAAACTGCCCGGAAAGTTCCTGGATAAGGGCATTTTCATCCTTAACACTGCGGCAGACCCTGCAAAGCTGTGCTTCTACCCCTGTAAGAAGGTAGATAGGACGATGGGCAATAAGGCGGGTATCAATTATTCTAACCATATTCCCTTTGTCCTTCATAAACAGCAGCTGAGGATTCTTTCTCCAGGTTTCGATCAGATTATAAAGCTCCTCGTATGCTGGACCTATCTGCCGGTAATCATAGTAGCAGGCCAGGGCCTTTGGATCCTTCGGGGAGAATAGAAGTGCTGTACGCTGTATGAAATCACGGTTCGGATAGATAAAATCATACCCCGTGTCAGGCTCAAGTTCGGGAACAGCCCCGCCTTGGTGCTCTGTATAATAGCTGTCCCTGATGTATAAGACACTGGCAACTGTTCCAGGCCCCTGGAGATGCATGATCTTTGGAATAACTTCATTGACTTCCCTGCACATCTGTTCAGTCTCCCCTGGTGTCCCGACCAGAATATACCACATCAGGTGAATTCCATGGGCAGAACAGTGCTTCATAATCTGCACCTGCTGGATTACAGAAACCCCTTTGCCCATAAGTTTCAAGATATTGTCAGAGAAACTCTCTATCCCTGCCTGAACCTGGAAAACTCCTACCCTGGCAAGATTTACAAGCTCCTCTTCCGACAGGGTAGACTTGATCTCGCAGAACAACATGAGTTTATTCTTCATGTAGGATTCCCGCTTTATAAGTTCATCAGGCAGTAGACGCAGGTGTATATTGCTAAGCACATTGTCGGCAAGATAGCACTCGGCTTTCGGATACTTTACAGCCAGCTCCTCAAGCTCATCGGCAAACCGCACCACCGATTTCTCCCTGTATATGTGAGCTGCCTTTCCATTAAGAGCACAGAAACGGCAGGGCTTATGAGCTGCCCACCAGCAGCCCCGGGAGCCCTCGACCATAAACACATTTTTCCCCTCAAGCTCAGGGAACAGAAGAGAACGCTCCCTATAAAAATCACTGTAATCGGGAACCGGGAGCTTATCCAGATCTTTTGTCAGTTCTGCCGGCTCTGCACTCCATTTTGTACGGGACACAACACCAGCAGGCAATTCGCTGTCCAGAATTTTCCCATCACGCAGAAGACGCCGGCACACATCTGCAAATATGTTATCCCCTTCCCCTGTAAATACATAATCAAAGGCATCAACATGCTCTACAAGGGCGCTTCCTCCATTTCCATGGCAGTTGGGTCCACCCGCCAGTATCAGCGGCGCATTCTTCTCTTTCTTAAGCCGTCTGGACAATGCTATCATGGCATTATGCTGCTGGAACATGGAGATAAAAGAGACTATCTTAGGCCTCTTCTCCATTATGCGGCGGGCAGCTTCTTCCAGGTACTCCGGGGCTTTCTCCTGGGCCATCCTGAACAGGTCAAGAGTCTCCACTGTCTTTTTCTGCTGGGAACCTGCAAACACTTTCCCCGGCAGATGGGTCTGTTTCATCCAAGAAAGATATTCATCAAAAGAGCGTATGGTTTTGCCATGGGCCGCTTCTGCAAAGATAGTCTCGCAGGCAAAAAAATCGTGTCCAAAGCCTATGGTACATACATTCGATATGTGCCGGTAGTTATTCTTTCCTATCCAGGCGGCATAGTAGAGATATTCGTGCTGGACGCTGCTGGTTATGCCGGCTTTTGTCAATATAGACTTGAACAATGCATATGTCATGCATGGCATATATTCGTTGCAGAAAGGCATTGCAACCAGAAGTACATCTGTATTACTCATTCCATTTTCCGCAAAGCCCTTAGTTCAAACGACATAACAATTGCTGCAATACAGAACGAGATTATATCGGAAAGTGGCAGGGCGGAATAAACACCAAGCACACCCCAGAACGGAGGCAGGATGTAAAGCAGTGGAATAAGGATCAGGAACTGACGGGAAAGGCTTAGGAATGTGCTCTGCAGGGGCTTTCCCACAGCCTGGAAGTAGTTTGATGTTATGACCTGGAAACCGATTATAGGCATCATGGCAGAGCTGAGCCTGAGTGCCTTGGCCCCCAGATTCAGAAGCTCAGGGTTGTCGCTGTTGAACAGCATTACAAAGACCCGTGGTATAAGCTCTATTAAAAGCCATCCGCAGGTGACGAATATGGTTGCAAACTTGACTGCAAGCCAGTAGGCGGTGCGAACACGGTCTATCTTGCGGGCCCCGTAGTTGTAGCCTATGATAGGCTGAGCCCCCTGGTTTATTCCCTGGAGCGGCATCATAACCATGATGATTACGCTGTAGACAATGCCTATCACAGCCACTGCCATATCGCCGCCGTAGTGGAGCAGCTGCCGGTTCAAGATTAGGTTCATAACGTTCATGGCCATGTTCATGGAGAAGGGGGCAAAACCGATGGCCAAGATACGCAGCACCAGACCCCACTCCAGCTTCATGGCCCGCACCTTGAACCTGAGCGGTGTAAGCTTGGAGTTGAAGTAGCTCATTACCCAGATAAAGGAGACAGTCTGCGATATGACAGTGGCCCAGGCCGCCCCCTCTATGCCCCAGTGGAACACGAAGATGAATATAGGATCAAGGATAGTATTGAGCACTGCACCCAGAAGCTGGGTGAACATGGAGGTTCGGGGGTGGCCGTCGGAACGGATAAAATGGTTTATGCCCGGGCTCATGGCTGCAAAGACGCCGCCGTACATAAGTATGCGCAGATACCGCTCAGAGTATGGCAAAAGGTCTGGGGTGGTTCCTATGGCAGTCAGAATCGCCCTTGGAAATAAAAGGCATGGCAAGATTACCAGAAGCGGCACCAGAAAAAGGAGTAGGAAAGCGTTGCCCATAATCTTTTCCACCATGTCCCGCCTTCCCTCTCCCAGCTTTATGGAGAAGAGGGCGTTGGAGCCCACTCCGATTATTACCGAGAAAGCCATGTTGGTCATAAGAAGAGGCATGGTCACAGCAATGGCGGCAAGCCCTATATGTCCTACTCCCTGCCCTACATAGATGCGGTCCACTATATTGTAGAGGGCCTGAACCACCATTCCAATGATGGCTGGGATTGAGAAGGAGAACAGCAGATGCTTTATGTTGTCTGTCCCTATTCTGTCTGTAGCATGCGAAACTTGTGCCATGATTTTTCAATGATAAAATAATCAAATTTTATTTGCAAGGAAAAATTTTCACAAAAATTCATTCAGTCAATAAAAGTGAATGAAAATTAGTGAATTTTCAGTGAATTTTCACTTTCTAGTAAAAAATATATTATATTGACGAATAAAACGGCTCCTTTTACAATAAAAACAAAGGACAAAACAATGAAAAGATTAGAAATCGACCTTAACATGGAGAAAATTCCAGAAACAATCGAATATATACGGGCAGCCCTCATAAAGCGCAGAGTTGCAAAGAAAGAGATAACCAGAACCCTGCTTACTGCCGAGGATGTGCTGGCCAAGATGATGGCAACAGCCCCGGAAGAAACACAAGTATGGGTTTCTGTAGGCGGTCTTTTCGGCAATGTGGAGATCCGTCTGTCAGCCTGGGGCGAGCCTTTTGACAGCAGCAATATAGAAGAGAATCTTCTGCTTGGCAGCGGAGTCGAGGATGAAGAGGCAAACGATGTCATCCGCCGCATGATAAACAAGCTGTATTCAGACAAGCTGAGGATTGTGAATGAGCACGGATACAACCGGGCTATAATCAGGGCCAAGACATCCCAGTTCCACTCCCTTATCCTTACTCTTCTGGCTTTGGTGGGAGGCGTTGCAGTGGGTCTTCTTATGCACAACTACCTTCCGGCCGGTATCTCCAAGGGATTCTCCAAGAACCTTTTCACCCCGGTATACACAATGTTCATGAATGCCCTCAAGATGATCGTAGCACCTCTGGTATTCTGTTCTGTGGCCTCCAGTATTGCAGACTTCGGCGACCTGAAGGCGTTGGGTAAAATTGCAGGAAAAATTGTTGTCTTTTATCTGTTCACATCCATGATCGCAATCTGCGTAGGTTTTGCCACATACCAGATATTCCCTATAGGAGACCCAAGCCTGGCCGGAGCAGTGACCGATGCAGCAGCTTCAACTATAGCAAAAGGGGCAAATGCAACTATTTCTATCAAGGATACTATTGTTGGTATTATTCCGAACAATATCATAACTCCATTCCAGAAATCAGATATGCTGCAGATTATCTTCATGGCTGTTG
>JAFZIU010000073.1 GCA_017554185.1 Spirochaetia bacterium | reverse complement strand
TGGATGTCCGCCAGAAGGTGGCAGACTATGTGGGCAGTATCGAGAAGGTGCGCATTCCTGCAAAGAACGTGATCATGTCATGCGGCGCAGCAGGCGGTATGAACTCGGTGCTCAAGACTATCCTTAACCCGGGCGACAACGTGGTGGTTAGCGCTCCGTTCTTCGCAGAGTACACATCCTATGCAGCAAACCACGGCGGAAAGCTTATAGCAGTTCCATGCAAGGAGGACCTGGACCTGAACCTGGAAGGGCTTGAGAAGGCTATCGACAAGCACACTGCAGCAATGATCATCAACTCTCCCAACAACCCCTCCGGCCGTGTATATCCCCAGGAGACCATCAATAAGCTGGCTGAGCTCCTCCGAAAGAAGAGCGTGGAGAATTCCAGGGCCATCTATCTTATAAGTGACGAGCCGTACAAGAAGATAATCTTCGACGGCAACACAGTTCCGGGCACATTCACAGCCTACGAGAACTCCATAATCAGCACATCATTCTCCAAAGACCTCTCCATTCCTGGTCAGCGGATCGGCTATGTGGTTGTAAGCCCAAAGGCCGAGGATGTGGGCATGCTGATTGACGGCATTGTGCTCTGCACCAGAGTCCTGGGCTATGTAAACGCCCCTGCAGTCATGCAGAAGGTGGTGGCCGAGATGCTTGGAAAGAGCGTGGATATAAGCTTCTACGAGAAGAAGAGGAACCGGATCTGCGAGATCCTGGGCAACATAGGATACGAGTTTGTGAAGCCGGAAGGAGCTTTCTACCTGTTCCCTAAGGCACCTGGTGGAGACGACCTTAAGGCAGTGGATGCACTGCAGAAGGAGAACGTGCTTGTAGTTCCAGGACGCGGTTTCGGAGCTCCGGGCTACTTCCGCATTGCATTCTGTGTGGCAGATTCTGTTATCGAGGGCTCTGCAAAGGGCTTCGAGCGGGCATATAAAGCATTGACAAAATAAGATCAGCATAAAGGAGATACAAAAATGTCAGAACTGGTATTACTGGGAGATGAGGCTGTCGCCTTAGGAGCTATCCACGCCGGACTGTCCGGTGCCTATGGATATCCGGGAACACCTTCATCCGAAATACTTGAATATCTAATAAACGAGGCAGAGAAGACCAAAGCTTTCCGCGCCACCTGGAGCAGCAACGAGAAGACTGCATACGAAGAGGCGCTGGGAACATCTATTGCGGGAAAGCGGGCCATTGTGACCATGAAGCACGTGGGACTCAACGTGGCAGCCGACCCATTCATGAACTCTGCACTTCTTAAAATAAACGGCGGTCTGGTTATTGTTGTGGCAGACGATCCGGGCATGCACTCATCGCAGGGAGAGCAGGATTCCCGCTTCTTTGCAGATTTTGCAAAGGTTCCATGCTTCGAGCCAACCAACCAGCAGGAAGCCTACGCCATGACACGGGAAGCCTTTGACCTTTCCGAGAAGTGGAAAGTTCCGGTGCTTATCAGAATGGTCACCAGACTGGCTCACTCACGGGCTGTTATAACCCCATGGGAAAAGATACGGCCGCAGAACCCGGTGAAGAAGACCGAGGACACAAGGGGCTGGAGACTGCTTCCTGCAATTGCACAGAAGCTGTGGATCGACCTGCTTGAGACCAACAAGGAATTTAATTCATATTCCGAGGCAACAGATTTCAATAAGCTGACCATCAACCCGGACTATAAGAAGGTGGGAATCATCACCACAGGCCTTGGCAAGAACTACTTCGAGGAGAACCTGGCAGACATGGGTGTAAAGCCATCCCACCTGCACATCGGCTTCTATCCTGCACCTGCAGATAAGATAAAGAAGCTGGCCGACAGCGTAGACAAGATCCTGGTTATTGAAGAGGGATATCCATTCATCGAGACCAAGCTCCGGGGTATCCTGCCTCAGAGCATTGCCATCGAAGGCAAGCTGGACGGCAAGATTCCTATGACAGGCGAGCTGGATCCAGATGTAGTACGCCCTTCACTGGGACTTGACAAGATTGCCACCAAGAAGGTGGAGGGACTTCCGGGACGGCCGCCGCAGCTGTGCCAGGGCTGTCCTCATGTGGACACCTACGAGGCCATCAACCTGGCTGTAAAGGATTATCCGCAGCACCTTGTTGCATCCGACATCGGCTGCTACTCACTGGGTGCGCTGCCTCCATACAACGCAATCGAGACCATCATCTGCATGGGAGCTTCCATCGGAACAGCACAGGGAGCAGCAGAGGCAGGACTCAGGCCTGCTCTGGCAGTGATCGGTGACAGCACATTCTATCACTCCGGTCTTACCGGACTGGTTAACGCAGTTGCAGCAAATGCGCCTATCACCCTGATCATCCTGGACAACTCAACCGTAGCAATGACAGGCGGCCAGGCAACCATACTGCCGTCAAGCAAGCTTTATCCGCTTATCATCGGCCTGGGTGCAGACCCTGAGCATGTAAAGACCATCGTTCCGGTCAAGAAGAACCTGGAGGAGAATGCAGCCATCATCAAGAAGGAGATGGAGTACGAAGGACTTTCTGTCATCATCTCTGTCCGGGAATGTCTGGAAGAGGCCAAGCGGCGCATCAAGAGGGAGGCTATGAAGAAATGAAATACGATATTATTCTTGCAGGTGTAGGCGGGCAGGGTGTTCTTTCCCTGGCTGCAATCATAGCAAAAGGGGCCATGAAGGATGGTCTCCAGGTACGTCAGTCCGAGGTTCACGGAATGTCACAGCGGGGCGGTGCAGTAATGTCCCACTTAAGGCTTTCCGACTCCAACATCTCAAGCGACCTGGTGCGGAAGGGAACAGCAGACCTTATCCTGGGCATGGAGCCTATGGAAGTGCTCCGGTACTCCGAGTTCCTTGCTCCTGAGGGTGTGATAATCACAGCAAAAGAGCCTTTCATCAACATTCCGAACTATCCCGAGATCCAGAGCATCTACGACAAGGTGAACGGATTCAAGGGGTCACGGCTGGTTGAGTCGGTGGCTCTGGCCAAGGAGGCTGGAAACGCAAGGGCTGTGAACATGGTTGTGATCGGTGCTGCCGCATCGGTTCTCCCAGTGAAGGCAGAATCCCTTAAAGAGGCTATCAGCGAGCTGTTTGCGGCCAAGGGTGCCGACACAGTGGCAAAGAACCTGAAGGCTTTTGATTTAGGATTAGGAAAATAAAGATTTATGGCAGAGGCGAGTGTACTTGACGAGAAAATCCGTGCTGTTCTCCCGGATGTCAGGGAACTGAGGCACCAGCTGCATCAGATTCCTGAGATTGCATTCAAGGAGTACAAGACCTCTGCCAGAATCCGTGAATATCTGGAGGGCTTGGGGCTGCCTCTCCTGCCCACTACATTGGGCACAGATGTTACTGCAGTCCTTAAAGGGGGCCGGCCTGGGCCGACCGTGCTGCTCCGTTCCGACATAGATGCACTCCCCATAGAGGAGGTCACCGGAGCACCATACGCATCCCGGCACCCCGGCTATGCCCACAGCTGCGGGCACGACGGCCACATGGCAATGCTGCTGGGCACAGCCACAGTCCTTGCACAGCTTAAGGCACAAGTGCCCGGCACTGTGCAATTCCTGTTCCAGCCCGCGGAGGAAAGCGACGCCGGGGCCAAGTCCCTGGTGGATGCAGGCTACTTTGAGAAAGGGCCCCATATCGACGAGGCTTACGCCCTCCACGGCTGGCCCGGTGTGCCGGCAGGCGTTGTAGAGTGCTGCCCGGGGCCGATCATGGCCTCCACCGACGACTTCCTTATTACATTGACAGGGACCGGCGGCCATGGTGCAATGCCGTCCAAGGCAGTGGACCTGGTAAGCGCCTCTGCAGCCTTTATCCTGGCTCTTAAGTGCGCCGCCGCGGCCATGGATACGCCGGAATCGCCAGTGGTGGTGTCGGTGTGCGCTGTAAGCGGGGGCAGCACCTACAACGTCTTCCCCGAGAAGCTTGTGCTCAAGGGCACATCCCGCTACCTTTCCGACAAGGTGGGGCAGGAGATAAAGAAGACAATAAAGCAGCTTTTGGACCAGTTCATAATCCCGGCAGGGGGACAGTACAAAATAGAGCAGCCCAAGCCCGACTACGTGGCAGTGGACAACAGCCCGGAACTGTACAAGCGGGTAGAAGCAGTGGCAGTTAAATATCTGGAAAAAGAGAAGTGGAAGGGGAACGCAGTCTGCTCCATGTGCGGAGACGACTTCGGCTTTATCCTGCAGAAGGTTAAAGGAGCCTACTTCCATCTGGGGATGGGAGAGGATTACCCGTCACTCCACAACCCTACATACAACTTTAACGACGACGCATTGGAGGCCGGCATCCGCATGATGTGCGGCCTGGTGCTTGAACGATAATTCTTTGGGAAAAGGAGCCCAAATATATGAAGCGGAACGATATCAAAAAAGTGCTTATCATCGGATCTGGCCCGATTGTAATCGGACAGGCATGCGAGTTCGACTATTCAGGAACCCAGGCCTGCAAAGCCCTTAGAGAACAGGGATACAAGATAGTACTGGTCAATTCAAACCCGGCCACCATCATGACCGACCCAGTCATGGCCGATGCCACCTATATCGAGCCGCTTAATGTGGAACGGCTTGCCCAGATAATCGACAAGGAGAGGCCCGACGCCCTGCTGCCTAACCTAGGCGGCCAGACCGGTCTGAACCTGGCCTGCGAGCTCAACAAGGCAGGCGTTCTTGACAAATACGGCGTGAAAGTTATCGGTGTAAACCTGGACGCCATCGAGCGGGGCGAGGACCGGGAGATCTTCAAGGAGACCATGAAGGGGCTTGGAATCGAGACTCCGCGCTCCGGTATCTGCCACACAGTGGCCGAGGCCGAGGCTATTGCAGCCGACATCGGCTTCCCTGTAGTAGTGCGGCCTGCATACACCATGGGCGGCCAGGGCGGCGGTTTCTGCTACAACGTGGAGGAGCTCCGCACCATCACCAGGAACGGACTTGAGCTTTCACTTACACACCAGTGCCTTATCGAGGAATCCATTCTGGGCTGGGAAGAGCTGGAGGTTGAGGTTGTCCGGGACTCCAAGAACCAGATGGTTGCCATCTGCTTTATCGAGAACATCGATGCAGTGGGTGTCCACACCGGCGACTCCTTCTGTTCTGCACCTTTCCTTACAATAGATAAAGAGCTTGAGAAAAAGCTTCAGGATATGGCCTTCAAGATTGTAGAGCGCATCGGAGTAATCGGTGGCACCAACGTGCAGTTCGCCCATAACCCAAAGACAGGCCGGGTTGTAATCATCGAGATCAACCCACGAACATCCCGTTCATCAGCCCTGGCATCCAAGGCCACAGGCTTCCCGATCGCCCTCATCTCTGCCAAGCTGGCATCGGGCCTTACACTGGACGAGATTCCATACTGGAGGGACGGCACCCTGGAGAAATATACCCCGGGCGGAGCACCTGACGGCGACTATGTAGTTCTTAAGTTCGCACGGTGGGCATTCGAGAAATTCCGAGGTGTAGAGGACTCTCTGGGCACCTCCATGAAGGCTGTAGGCGAGGTTATGGCTATCGGCAAAACCTTCAAGGAAACCTTCCAGAAGGCTATCCGGGGTCTTGAGAACGGAAGGGCAGGCTTAGGCTTTGCCAAGGACTTCAATAAGAAGAGCGCAGAAGAACTCTGCGACATGCTCAAAGTTGCTTCCAGCGAGCGCTATTTCCAGCTGTACGAGGCTATCCGCAAGGGTGTCTCCATCGAGAAGCTCTACGAAATCACCTATGTAAAACCATACTTCCTCCAGCAGATGAAAGAGCTGGTTGACTTCGAGGAAGAGCTCCTCAAGAATCCGGGCCGTGTTCCTGCCGACGACATGCTTATAAAGGCAAAGAAGGATGGCTTCTCCGACAAGTACCTGGCAAAGATCCTCAAGGTGAGCGAGAAGGATATCCGCAAGAAGCGGTACGAGCTGGGAATAAAGGAGGCATGGCTTGCTGTGCCGGTAAGCGGAGTAAAGAACGCAAGCTAC
>JAFZIU010000014.1 GCA_017554185.1 Spirochaetia bacterium | reverse complement strand
GATCATCTACGACAAGACAGAGAAGGAGCTGGAGGATATGTGCCGTATTGTGAACAACCTTCTGCCCGACACCGGCATTGTCACCCTGAACGATATCGAGGCCATGAGCCTTTATGCCACAGCAGGAACCAGTGTGCGCCTTACCATCATCCAGTATTCGGGCAGTGTCCTGGCCGATTCCCAGAGCAACTACCGCAATATGAAAAACCATTTCGACCGGCCCGAGATAATAGATGCCTTCCTTAAGGATGTAGGGCACAGTGTGCGCCTAAGCGAGACCCTCGGTATAGAGATGGTCTATGCTGCCATTGCGGTTCCGGCAAAAAGCTTTATAGTACGTACATCCATGCCTGTAACCGATGTCTACAGGTTCTTCAGCATCATGCGCAGGCGGCTTTTCCCATATTCTATCCTTATTTTCTGCGTATCCCTCCTATTTACGTTCCTTTTCACCAGCAGCATAAACTCAACCCTTAAGCTTATCAGGGAAGTAACTAAGAAATATGCATCTGGCGATTTTTCAGCCAAGCTGCCGCCACGGAGCGACGACCTTGGAGAGCTTACCGATGCCATAAACTCCATGGGAAGCCAGCTGGGAAAGCGTATAGAGACTATCACAGCCCAGAGGGACGAGATCCAGGCTATTGTAAGCGGTATGATAAACCCTGTAATCCTGATAGATGATAAGATGAATGTTCTTGAGATGAACCCGGCAGCCATCCATCTGACCGGTAATTCGGAGGGATTCAAGGGAAAACCCATGGACAGCCTTATAAAGAACCAGGACCTGATCAATATAGCCGGAACCTGCCTTTCCAAGCAGGATACACAGGAGGCTGCCATCTGCCTGGACACCGACAAGGGAATCTACTACTTTATCTATGCATCCTATATCAACGGCACAGTCCTTATGGTCATGAACGATATTTCGGGTATGAAACAGCTGGACGAGATGCGCAAGGAGTTCTCCATGAACGTATCCCATGAGCTGAAGACCCCGGTCACCTCCATAATGGGCTATGTAGACACGCTCCTTGGCATTTACCGTGACCATCCCGAGAACATAGGCAAATTCCTTGAGATCATAAAGAAGCAGTCGGAGCGTCTTGCCGGAATTATCGAGGACCTTCTTACCCTGTCCAGGACCGAAAGCTCCTACATAAGGCTTGAAAAGGAAAGAATTCCGGCAAGGAGCCTTATTGATCTGTGCATAGCAGAACACGCCGAGCAGGCTGCCCAGAAGCATACCCAGATAAAAGTCGACATGCCGGACGATATAATGCTGCTGGCCCATCCTGTGCTTGCCCAGCAGGCTGTCGGCAACCTCTTGGACAACGCTGTTAAGTATTCGCAGGATGAGGCAACTGTAACTATCCATGTCAAGCAGAGTGCTGAATATACCGAGATAGCGGTGGAAGACAACGGCCCCGGTATTGATTCGGAAAACTTAAGCCATATATTTGAGAAATTCTACCGTGTCAACAAAGAGGTCAGCCGCAGCCTGGGCGGAACCGGTCTCGGCCTTTCCATCGTAAAACAGGTTGCAATAACCCACGGCGGAAAAGTGGCGGTGGAAAGCACTGTTGGCAAAGGCACAGTATTTACTATATACTTCCCAGTATGAAAAAGTTCATTTCATTTTTATTAATTGCATTTGTTTCCATTTTCACTATATATGCCGAGATTGCCCCGGATACAGTGCTTGTACCCGACAGCGCCATAACGCTGGGCAAGCTTCCTAACGGACTTACATACTACATCCGGCCCAATGGCTATCCCGAGAATCAGGTTTTTCTGCGTCTGGTGGTTAATACAGGTTCTGTTATGGAGGATGATGACCAGCTGGGACTGGCCCATTTCTTAGAGCACATGGCTTTCAGGGGAACCGAGAAGTATCCTGGAAACCAGATTGTAGATTTTCTGGAGAAGAATGGAATTAAGTTCGGTCCTGAAATCAATGCACATACATCCTTCAACGAGACGGTATTCAAGCTTAATATTCCTTCAGACAACCCCCAGCTGGTAGATATATGTATCGAAATACTCTCCCAGTGGGCCGCCTATGTCAAGCTGGAGCAGCAGGACATAGATGAAGAACGCGGTGTTGTCATAGAAGAATTAAGGATGTACCAGAAACCAGAGAGAAGATTCCATATCTTTATGCTTGAAAAGCTTATGGAAGATTCCCGTTTCGCGGTTCGGGATCCAGATGGAAAGGTGGAGGTCCTGGATACCTTTACCCGGGATCAGCTGGTTAGATACTATAAAGAGTGGTACACGCCGGACCGTATGGCTGTCATTGTCATAGGCGATATTGATGCTGAAGCAGTGAAGGGCAGCATAGAGAAATACTTTTCTCCGCTTAAGAACAACCCGGACCAGCGTACTATAGACATGACTGTTCCTATAAAAGCGGGAACCACTGTAGGAGTGATGACCGACCCTGAGGCCACAGAAAACCAGTTTGACATGTTCATAAAGGTGCCCTTCAGACAGGATAAAGTGGCTGGAGATTACAGGAACACAATTGTCCGGACCCTGTTCTGCAATATGCTGTCTGACCGGTTTGACCAGCTTAAGCGGGGAAAGAATCCTCCATTCATGTCTGCCGGGGCAGGCTATAACCATCTTTTTAAATCTGCAGGCTACTTCAATCTGGCTGTCAATCTTAAGGATGATGGGGTGAAAGAGGGAATAGAAAGTGCCTGCAGCGAGATTGCCCGTGTGGCCCAGCATGGTTTTACACAGTCTGAACTGGAACGGTCCAAGACAGAGATTCTTTCCTTTATCGAATCGCTTTACAACGAGCAGGATAAAACCAGTTCAATCAACCTTATAAATGAATACACACGTAACTTTCTTGAGGACGAATGCATCCCCGGCATAGCCACCGAATATGAGCTTTACTGCCAGTATCTGCCCCAGATCCAGCTGGAAGAGGTTAACAGCTTTGTACAAAACTATCTTAAGCAGGATGGCCGTGTCCTTATAGCCACAGGAAAGTCACAGAGCTTTGGAGATCTTACCGAATCCTCGCTCCAGAGCCTTGTGGATGCAGCTTTAGTATCAAAGCAGGATCCATATGTTGATATAGTCATCCAGGAAAGCCTTATTAATGAACTTCCTATAGCCGGCAAGATCAGATCGGACAGGACAGACAAGAAGACAAACCTTACAACCCTTAAGCTTTCCAACGGGGCCAAGGTGCTCCTTTATCCAACAAACTTCAAGAACGACCAGATCCTGATATCTGCCATAAGCGAGGGAGGATCCTCTCTGGTCCCAGACTCCCAGTGGGCATCGGCAGCCGTAGCCTGTGCAGTGGTGCATAACAGCGGCCTTGGTTCTTTCTCAAAGGTGGAGCTGGACCAGATGCTCAAAGGGAAGAATGTGTCGGTCAGCCCGTTCATAGAGACTTATTCTGAAGGTTTTACCGGCAGTTCTACCAAGAAGGACCTGGAGACTGCATTCCAGCTTATTTACCTGTACTTTACAGCCCCCCGGTTCGACCAGGAGGCCTACAATTCTTACATGACCAGACTTGAAACTGCTGTGAAGAACCAGGAGACATCCCCAGACACAGCCTTTGTAAAGGCATTTAAGGAGCTTGTAACCCAGAATCATCCCCGGGGCCGTATAATGGATATGGATGTCTACAGAGAGATCACTTTCCAGGATGCCCAGGATGTCTACAGGTCACGCTTTGCAGATCCCGGCGACTTTACCTTTATCCTGGTGGGGAACATAGATATTGAGAAAGCAAAGGAGTATGCATCCACCTATATTGCCTCCATGCCTTCCAAAGGGACTAAGGAAAGATGGAAGGATGTGGGGCTTAGGCTACCTTCTGGAAAAGAGACAGCATCGGTCTACAAAGGGACAGATTTCCGAAGCCAGATTCTTACTATAATGAAAGGAAACTTCCGGTATACCGTAAAGGAGAACCTCTACATCGATGCACTTTCATTCTTCCTGGACCTCAGGCTTCTGGAAGTGATCCGTGAAAAGCTGGGAGGAACATACTCAATAAGCGCATATCCATCCACCACATCTATGCCGGTGCAGCAGTACATGATAAACATAATCTACGGCTGCTCGCCGCTCCGTGTTGAAGAGCTTATGGAGACAGTAACTGCCGAGATAAAAAAACTTAAGGAAGATATCCCCCAGGAATACCTTGACAAATATAAGGCCACCAGGCTTACAGAGTACAACAAGGGAATCAAGGAGAACTCCTGGTATATTTCACAGCTTACAGACTGTGCTTACTATGGACAGAGGTTCACCACCAAGTCGGATTTTCCAAGGCAGCTGGATAAGCTTACCATCAAGACCCTTAAGAAAAAGGCAGCCAAGTACCTGGATACCGACACCACTCTTAATGTAATCCTCTATCCGGAACAGTAAAAAGAGGCAAATTGCTCTTATTGCGCAATATTTTAATATATTTTATAATATAGTGTTATGAATCTTGAAGTTTTTATCCTTGGCTGCGGTGGTATGATGCCGCTCCCAAGGCGCCATCTTACATCTGTTCTTCTCAGGAGGGAAGGGGACCTGCTCCTCTTTGACTGCGGTGAAGCAACTCAGATTTCATTGAAAAAACTCAACCTGAGGTGGAAGAATATCTCCACCATATTCATATCCCATACTCATGCAGACCATGTTACAGGGCTTCCGGGAATTCTTATGCTTTCCTCCCAGGTGGACCGCACCGAGCCCCTTTATATCATAGGCCCCCCTAAGATAAAGGAGTTTGTGGAGACCAGCATAAAAGTTCTGGACATGTATATAAATTATGATATTATTGTTAAAGAGATAACAGAGCCTGGCGTGGTCATGCAGGGAGAAAACTTTAAAGTGGAGGCGTTCCCTCTTGAACATACCAAGCCTTGTTTCGGCTACAAGCTGACTGAAGATCAGAGGCCCGGAATATTCCACCCGGAGAAGGCGAAGGAACTGGGTATTCCAATGGGAGCCCTGTGGTCAGAGCTTCAGCATGGAGGGACAATAACACTGTCAGATGGCAGGAGCGTGACCCCCGATATGGTGCTGGGCCAGCCCAGAAAGGGGAGAAAATTCTCTTTTGTCACCGATACTTTGGCACTTCCTTCGATTTCTGAAGAGGTAAAGGATTCTGACCTTTTTATCTGCGAGGGAATGTTCGAGGAGGAACTGGCAGAGAGTGCCCACGAGAAAAAGCACATGACTGCAGTTGAGGCCGCCAATCTGGCTGTTTCGGCCGGCGGTATAAAAAAGATGGGGCTTATCCATTACAGCCCGCGGTATACTGATAAGGAGCTGTCGCTTCTTCTGGAACAGGCGCAAAGTATATTTCCAGATACTTTCCTGACCAGGGATGGACAGACAATCCTTTTGAAATATGAGGATTAAATTTGGGAGACTAGGATGATAAAAGTCGAAAACATTGACAAGATCTATGGCAAATTCAGAGCTGTGGACAATGTCTCCTTCCATATCGGGAAGGGGGAGATTGTAGGTCTTCTGGGGCCGAACGGTGCAGGAAAGACCACAATCATGAAAATTCTTACCGGATATCACTATCCGACCCACGGTACTGCCATTCTTAATGGTTACAGCATCTATGATGACCTGCTTAAGGTAAAGGAATCAACCGGGTATCTGCCCGAGAATGCTCCTCTCTATGATGACCTTACTGTAATTGAATACTTGGATTTCATGGCCGATATCCGCAAGGTGCCTAAAGATAAGAAAAAACAGGAGATTGACCGGGTAATCCAGGAGACAGGCCTCAGCCCTGTAGTTTACCGTGGCATCGGCAAGCTTTCCAAGGGTTACCGGCAGAGGACTGGCCTTGCACAGGCTATTCTCCATTCTCCCGACATCCTTATCCTGGACGAGCCTACAACAGGTCTTGACCCTAACCAGATCATAGAGATCCGTAAGCTTATCTGCGATATCGGAAAGGAAAAGACAGTAATACTTTCCACCCATATCCTGCAGGAGGTGGAGGCAGTCTGCAACCGTGTACTTATCCTTAACCACGGCAAGATCGTGGCCGAGGGAAGCCCCGAACAGATCAGGGAGCAGGTGCAGAAGGACGACCGTTTCACCATTGATGTGGCCGGAACAGTTGATGCAAGTGCCCTCAAGGAGCTTGAGCTGGTATCCGAGATTCTCTCCACCCAGGCCCAGGATGGCAAGACTATTATCAAGATTTCTGCACAGAAGGGAGCCGACACCGGTGCCCTTATATTCGACTGGGCTGTAAAGAACGGCTGCAGGCTGTCGGCCCTGATTCCTGAACAGGCAAGCCTTGAGAACATCTTCAGGAAGCTTACAAATTAGACAGAGGTGTAAATATGAATATTAAAGGACTTATCAAAAAAGAGCTTAAAGCATATTTCAACTCTCCTATGGCATATCTGGTTGTCCTTTTCTTTGTCCTCTCGCTCAACATCTTCTTTTTCTTCTTCGGACAGTTCTTTGGAAGGGATACAGCCAGCATGCGGAGTTATTTCTCTATAATGCCGGTCCTCTTTATCCTTATTCTGCCGGCTATAAGCATGCGAAGCTGGGCAGAGGAATTCAAGCTTAAGACCGACATGCTGCTTTTCACACTGCCATTGAGTGAATTCGAGATTGTAATGGGCAAATTCTTAAGCGCAGTAATACTGCTTCTTATGATGATTGTCCTCACATTCCCGGTTCCTATAATGCTCCAGATGTTCGGAAACTTTGAGCGCGGACAGATTATAGGTGAGTATATCGGAACCTTCCTGCTGGGTCTTGCAGGGCTTTCGGTGGGACAGTTCATATCATCAAGGACATCAAACCAGATCAGCGCATATATCTTCAGCGTCGTGGCATTGCTGTTCATAACTTTCATCGGACAGATAACCATGGTCATCAATGTTCCGAAGTTCATTGACAACCTGTTCAGCTATCTCTCCCTCTCGACCCACTTTGAGTCCTTCGAGAAAGGCATCTTTGATACAAGGGATTTTGCGTTCTTTGCGATTATCACAGGCCTTTTCATCTATCTGAATGTTAAAGCCATAAAGCTTAAGAAGTGAGGCGGCAGATATGAACAATAAGACAAAAGAATTGATTACAGCAGTTTTAGTTTTTATTGCTGCCATACTCCTTGCCCTTAACACCACCCGTTATTTCGGCAGAATAGACATGACAGAGACAAAGGAGTTCACCATCACCAATACAACCAAGGATTACATCAAGACAATCCCCGAGCAGGTGAACATAACTTATTTCATATCTGACAAGGTTAGGGCCATAGCACCTGCCGCAGGACAGATAGAAGACCTTCTGTTCGAGTATGCGGCCAACTCCCGCGGTCATGTATCAACCACATCTCTGGATCCTTCTAAGACAGTTAATGAAGCCTATGCCAAGAAGATGGGTATAACTGCCCAGCAGGTGGAAATCTACGACAGGAACGAGCTGGTTTATTCAACAGTGTTCTCCGGCATCCTTATCCAGTATCTGGACAAGACTGTGGCAATCCCGTTCATCCTGGATCCAAGCAACCTGGAATACGAGGTCTCCAGCAAGATCCAGAAGCTGGTGGAAAACCAGACCACACGTATAGGCCTCCTTTCGGGCAGCAATCTTAATACCCTGGATTATTACTATTCATACCTCAATGAGACCTTGAAGAAGGATGGAGAGGTTATCGAGGTCAACAGAGGCGAGCCCATAGACCCGGAGATCACAGTGCTCTATGTCCTGGGCAACACCGACTTCACCGAAGGGGACATGCTCTATATTGATGATTACATCATGGGCGGCGGCAAGGCTGTATTTGCGCTGGACGGCGTATTTGTGGACATGGCCAACAACCTCAAGGCCACAAAGTTGGAGGACAACCCGGCCCTTGAGATGATGAAGAAATGGGGTATAACCATAAACAACAACATGGTTCTGGACAAGTACTGCAAGAAGATAACCATGAAAGGTTCACTCCCTATGAATTATCCGATGTGGCTAAGTATAAACAGCAAGTTTGTAAACAGGGAGAATCCGATAACAGCAGGATTTGCCAGCCTGGACATGATGTGGGCAAGCTCTATAGACATTGAGCCTGTCCAGGGACTCAATTATCAGGAGCTTTTCACAAGCACAAATGAATCCTGGATCTTGAATGATTACCTTACCGGAAACCCATACGAGGCATTCACAACCCAGCATCTGGTGCCTGAAAGCAAGGGAAGCCATCCGCTGGCTTATGCAGTGACCGGACAGTTCCCAAGTGCTTACACAGACAAGGTGAGCAAGGATACAAAGATTATTGTTGTGGGCGATTCCGACTTCCTTTCAAACCTGATTGAATACACCGAGAGCCCGGCAAACCTTATGTTTGCAGAGAACCTGCTTCAGTGGCTTGACAACGACAGATTCATGAACATCAAGACCAGGAGCGTAAGGGATATCAGATTGAGCAAGATCACTGACCTAAGTTCCAAGGTCAAGGCTATCTTTGCAGTATATCTGGTTAATATCTTCATTATTCCAGCTGCAATTATCATCTACGGCATTGTCAGATACATAAGACGGAAAAGAAAGGATGCGTGATTAAAATGAAATATAGAACTAAAATTATCAGCCTGTCAGCGGCAATTGTAATACTGGCTGCCACCTATTTCATGGGAGGACTTTTCACAGCACAGAAAGCAGTGGAGAAGAAGGCCATGGAGCCTCTGTTTGACCAGACCCTCAAGGAGACCCTGACTGCAGTCAAAGTCTCAACTACACCTGAAGCTGGAATTGTGACTATAGAGAAAGGTAAGGCAGAGAATGAATGGTTTGTCCGGATAGACGAGAATGTAGTCTACCCAGCTTCCACTGTCCGTGTTAAAAGCCTTATTGCATCGGTATTCGACGTGACCAAGTACAAGCTGCTGGGCCGGGGCGAGAAATACTGGGAAGAACTTGAGCTTGAGCCCAACCGGGCCGACACAGTAGAGGTGATCAAGGACGGCCAGTCCATGTTCATCCTTTATGTAGGAAAGGAAGGCCCTGGCGGCAAGGGCGACTATGTGCGCTCCTCGCTCTCCGACGAGATTTTCCTTACCGATGCCACAATGCAGCGCCACTTCGGCCAGGACCCCAGGTACTGGTTCAATATGCGGCTCTTCCCCGAAGGCTACACCGGCGATGACATTTTCAGCATTACATTCATCGATATGAACTCCAACGACAAGCTTTCCATCAAGAGGGAAAAACAGGGTAAGCAGGGCAAATGGCTCAACCTGGTGGAAGGTGGTCCTGTGCCGGAAGGAAAGGTTGCAGATGCATTAGCCGACAACCTGGCGCTGCTTGAGGCTGTCAACTTTGTCAATGGAGCAGAGCTTACCCCGAATGTAATCATGGAGCTGGACACCGGCAAGCTCGGTCACCTGACCATAGACTGCCAGAAGATAGTGGACGAGGGACAGTATGTATATCTTCTCAAGAAGAGGGGAGACTCCTATATGTACCTGATCCAGGAAGATAAGCTCAAGAGGCTGTTCCAGCCGGAAGGACTCTTTACAGCCAAATAAGGCATTTATATTCCTAACACTTTGCATATCTGACGGTGGATTTCCTGTATTGGAGATCTGCCGTCTATTATTATAGTCTTCATCTCGGAACCGGACAGGAGAGCAAGGGTCTTCTTATAGTTGGCCTCTATCTTCCTCTGGAGCTCAAGGCGCTCAAATAGCTCTGCCTCCTCGCCCCGGGCTGCCATACGCTCCTGGCACTCCTCCGGACTTAAATCTATGTAGAAAAGGTACTCAGGCAGGGGATAGTACCGGTTAAGCTCTGCCACAGTCTCGTAATCCATAAAAAGGGACTGGTAGGCAAGGCTTGAGAACAGATACCGGTCGCAAATAACCATTTTACCTGCCTCTGTATGCCCTGCAATGCCATTCTTTCCATAAACATGCTCGTTCCTGTCGGCCGAGAAGAGGAGTGCCAGGGTAAATGGATCCACGCTCTCCTTCTTCTGCAGCACCGACCTTATAAATCGGCCTATGCTTAAGTTGGTGGGCTCGTTGGTGCTTACTGCCGCTCTGCCGGCTTTCTCAAGCTTTTCTGCCAGGAGGGCAGTCTGGGTTGTGGTGCCGCAGCCGTCAAGCCCTTCCAGCACTATGAAATTTTTTATAGGTTTTTTGAAACTTACAGACATCATAATAG
>JAFZIU010000072.1 GCA_017554185.1 Spirochaetia bacterium | reverse complement strand
GACAATCCGGTGGCAGTGCTCGATATGCCCAAGAGCAGTCATACTCTTCCTAAGGTGTTCAGCAATGCCGAGGTTGATTCCTTCTTCGACAGCATAGTGCTTGGAAAGCCTGCGGGAATCCGCGACAGGGCCCTGTTCGAGGTCATCTACTCCTGCGGCCTCAGGATATCAGAGGTGGCAGACCTTAAGTGCTCCGACATCTACCCCGAGGAAGGGGTTGTGCGGGTGTTCGGAAAGGGAAGCAAGGAGCGCATTGTTCCATTGGGAGAAGTCTCTCTCTATTGGATCAGGAAATATATGAACGAGGGAAGGAAGAACCTTCTCAAGGAGAAGCAGTCGGAATATCTGTTCATCAATTGTTTCGGTCATAAGATAGGCCGCAAGGGAATCTGGAAGAAGTTCAAGGAGATATCAAGGCATGCAGATATCGAGGGAAAAGTGCACACACTGCGCCACTCATTTGCAACACACATGCTGAGGAACGGGGCAGACCTCCGCTCTGTACAGGAGATGCTGGGGCATGCAGATATTTCCACAACTCAGATTTACACTCATCTGGACCGCAGTGACCTGCGGCGGATTTATGAAAGGAGCCATCCGGCAGTCTGAAGGAAAGATATGGATAATAAAGATTATCTGGCATTTGTTTTTAAGAACCTCAAAGGCCTCGAGATGAGGGACAAGATTTCCTTGCTTACCCTTCTGGAAGAAAGGGTCGGCAAAGAGATATCCATATCTGGAGTCAAGAAATGTATTTCGGGACACTTTGCAAAGAATCTCAAGGCTCTTGATGCCGCGTTCAAGGCAGCAGACCGGGAGATAAAAGCAGTGGAGAAAAGCAGCGTAAAATTCATCTCCATTTTCAGTCCCCTTTATCCGCCCCTGCTGAAAGAGATATATGATCCTCCGTTTATTCTCTTTTACAGGGGTCTTCTTCCTGCATCCTACGACAGGACAGTAGGCGTTG
This sequence comes from Spirochaetia bacterium, assembly GCA_017554185.1. GTDB lineage: Bacteria > Spirochaetota > Spirochaetia > CADAEX01 > CADAEX01 > CADAEX01. Next base: position 11,541 of record JAFZIU010000072.1, on the reverse strand, counting down.
TGGGGACCAGATACCCCAGCGGCGCCGCCCTTACTGCAGCCTTTGACATGGGCTTCGGTTTCGGTGTCAACGGTGTGCGGGTTGTATCAGGGCTGGCCCTGGGTATAGACCGCCATGCCCACATAGGCAACATGGCTGCCGAGATGAGCGCAATAGCAGTGCTGGGCAACGGCATTGACCAGATTTATCCATATGCAAACCGGAAGCTGGCATATCAGATGCTGGATGACGGGGGAGTTATCTTCAGCGAGTTCGGTCCCGGAGTTCCTCCGTCCAAGTTCACGTTCCCGAAGAGGAACCGCATTATAAGCGGCCTCTCTGCTGCAGTGGTGGTGGTGCAGGCTCCCAAGCGTTCCGGTGCCCTTATAACTGCCGATTATGCGGCCGAGCAGGGACGCGAGGTGTATGTGCATGATGCAGGTCTCCCTTTCCCGCAGGGAACCGGAGGGCTTGCGCTGGTGGAGCAGGGTGCCAAGAGTGTAGGCGGCCCTGTAGATGTGATGATGGATTTAGGATGGGATGTTGAGATCCCTGTGTATAAGACAGACAGCCTCAAGGAAGCGGAACAGCATCAGCTTCTCTCCTGGGAGCTGGACGGCAGGGCAGTTAATAACTGTGGAGTTTATTATTTCAAGAGGTAGAAGGAGCTTAAGATGACAAAGAAATCAACATTGCTTATAGTAGAGTCTCCTGCAAAGGCAAAAACAATCGAGCATTATTTAGGAAAAGGCTATTCCGTGGAGGCATCGGTGGGACACCTTATCGACCTGCCTAAATCCAGGATAGCAATAGATGTGGACAATAATTTTGAGCCCGAATATATAACGGTGCGCGGCAAGGCCTCCATCCTCAAGGAGCTTGAGAAGAAAGCTGCAAAGGCAGACGAAGTGCTGCTGGCTTCTGATAATGACCGGGAGGGAGAGGCTATTTCATACCACCTCAAGACTGCTCTCGAGGCCAAGAAGATTCCTGCAAAAATTGAAAGAATAATCTTCAACGAGATCACCCCTGGTGCAATCAAGGCTGCCGTGAATGCCCCCCGCGATATAGACATGGGCAAGGTGAACGCCCAGAAGGCCCGCCGGGTGCTTGACCGCATTGTAGGCTACAACCTTTCACCCATCCTTTGGAAAAAAGTAAAGAACGGCCTTTCTGCAGGGCGTGTGCAGTCGGTTGCACTCCGGCTTATCTGCGACCGCGAGACCGAAGTTGAGGGATTCAAGGCCGAGGAGTACTGGAGCCTGGATGTAGAGCTCAAGAAGGGGAAGGGAAGCTTCCTTGCCCAGCTGGTTCCGCAGAGCGAAGACAAGATAATTTTCCGCACCGAGGCCGAAGTCAAGGCATTCATGGCAAGCCTTGCCGGAAAGAAATATGTTGTCACTGATGTGAAGACTGTGGATAAGATCCTTAATCCCCGGGCACCATACACCACATCCAAGCTTCAGCAGGATGCGGCCATAAGGCTGGGGTTCACCTCCAAGAAGACAATGCAGCTTGCACAGCAGCTGTACGAAGGTATCAACCTGGGTTCAAACCGCGTGGGTCTTATAACCTACATGAGAACCGACTCTACCCGTATTTCCAACCAGGCGCTGGCTGATGTACGGGATTACATAGGCAAGAACTTCCCCCAGGAGCTGCCGGCCCACTTCAACAACTACAGCCTTGGTAAAAGGGCACAGGATGCACACGAGGCAATCCGTCCTACTTATGTAAAATATACTCCCGATTCTGTAAAGCAGTACCTCACAGCAGACCAGTATAAGCTCTATACCATAATCTGGGAGCGGTTTGTCTCTTCACAGATGAAGGACAGCGTGCTGGCAGTCACCACAGTAGATATTAACTGCGGCGGAAAGCCTTTCAGAACTGTTGCTTCTGTTGTAAAGGAGAAAGGTTTCCAGGCCGTGCTCAAGATGCTGGCAATCAAGGAAAAATCGGTGCATCTCCCGGCCCTTGCAGCAGGTGATGAACTTGAGTACTGCAAATATGACACCGAGCAGCACTTTACCCAGGGTCCTTCCAGATACACCGATGCAAGCATTGTAAAGGTTATGGAGGAAAAGGGAATAGGACGTCCATCCACATACGCTCCTATAATCACACTCCTTATCGAGCGCTATTATGTTGCACGTAAGAACAAGCAGCTTATCCCTACCCAGCTGGGCAGAATGATTAACAAGATCCTTTTGGAGAAGTTCCCCAAGATTCTGGATGTAAACTTTACTGCCGAGATGGAGCAGAAGCTGGATGATGTGGAGGAATCCAAGGACAACTGGAGCCAGATGATAGGCGAATTCTACAAGCCCTTCAAGGAGCAGGTCGACCACGTTATGGCTACCCTTGAGTCCCAGCGGGGAAGCATGGATGAGCTTACTGAATATAAGTGCGACAAGTGCGGCCGTCCGATGGTCAAGAAGCTGGGGCGGTTCGGCCACTTCCTGGCCTGCTCGGGCTTCCCGGAGTGCAAGAACACCCAGTCCATCCCGTTCTGCAAATGTCCCCGCCCAGGCTGCGACGGCCAGATTGTGGCAAGGAAAAAGCATGGCGGCAAGGGGCGTGAATTCTACGGATGCACCAACTATCCTAAGTGCGATTTCATAAGCGCATATAAGCCTACCAAGAAGATCTGCCCGGACTGCGGATACTTCATGGTGGAGCGGTACGAGAAATCCAGGGGCAGTTTCTACTCCTGCAGCAACTCAGAATGTAAAAACCACGTGAAGGAAGAGTGATTGGAACAGTATATCTCCTATCTTGAAAACATCCGGCATCTCTCTCCAGCTACTGTAAAAGCATACAGCAGCGACATTGCGGAGTTCATATCCTTCATGGAGGAGTCTGGTTATTCTGTGGAAAGTCCAGACAGGAACAGCGGCAGGAGATATGTGGCACATCTTTCCAAGAAAGGATTTGACGCGCGGAGCATAAACCGCAAGATTTCGGCGCTGCGCAAATTCTATGATTATAAGATCAGGGAGAATAAGACAGACTTCAATCCGTTCGATTTTGTCAAATCACAGCGGGTGGACAAGAAGCTCCCGATTTATATGACTACAGGCGAGCTTGAGCGTGTTGATGATCTGGCTAAGGAAAAGGAAAAGGAATCTTCCCATCCTATGCTGGGTGCCAGGGACGAGGCTCTCTTCAGCTTCCTCTATGCATCTGGATGCCGTATTTCTGAGGCTCTTTCCATCCGGGTGAGAGATCTTGATTTTGCATCGGGCCAGGTGCTTATAACCGGAAAAGGGAACAAGCAGCGGTTCGTATTCTTCGGAAATCAGACTGCAGAAATCCTTAAGGCCTATCTGCCGCTCCGGCAGCAGGTGGTGACAAAAGAGGGGACAGAGACCGAAGCCCTTTTCATAGACTACAAGGGAAATGCCCTCACAGCCAGGGGAGCCACCTGGATCTTAAGACAGTACAAGATGAATGCAAATATCGACAAGAATGTTACATTGCATACATTCAGGCACACCTTTGCCACCCATATCCTGGAAGGGGGTGCCGACATCCGGGCCGTGCAGGAGCTTTTAGGCCACGCAGGGCTTTCCACCACCCAGATCTACACTCATGTGGGAATAGGACGCCTCAAGGATATCCACAGGGCTGCACATCCCCATGGAAGGCTGGAGCAGAAAGGAGCAGAGAATGGAGTTTAGAGGAACAACTATCCTTGCTGTTAAAAAAGGCGGCAAGGTTGCAATGGCCGGCGACGGCCAGGTTACACTGGATAAGACTGTAATGAAGGGACACGCACGCAAGGTGCGTAAGATATATGACGGCAAGATCCTGGTGGGCTTTGCAGGTGCCACCGCCGATGCATTCACACTGTTCGAGAAGTTCGAGGGCAAGCTTAAGGAATTCGGCGGAGACATGACCCGGGCCGCAGTGGAGCTGGCCAAGGAATGGAGGACCGACAGGGCGCTGAGGCGTCTTGAGGCAATGCTCCTGGCTGCCGACGCAACCAAGATTCTCCTTATTTCCGGCACAGGCGACGTGGTGGAGCCCGACGAGGAAGCCCTGGCCATCGGGTCCGGCGGCAACTACGCTTATGCGGCAGCCCTGGCCTTCATGCGGTCAAGCACAGCTATGACCGCGGCAGAGATTGCAGAGGAATCGCTCAAGATTGCATCCCAGATCTGCATCTACACAAACAGCAACATTATTGTGGAGGAACTCTGATGCTTGATTTCGATAAGCTTACTCCGAAGCAGATTGTAGAAGAGCTTGATAAATATATCATCGGCCAGGACAAGGCCAAGCGGACCGTGGCCATGGCACTGCGGAACCGGGTGCGGCGGAAGATGCTGCCCGAGTCGCTGCGGGAAGAGGTCATTCCTAAGAACATAATCATGATCGGTTCCACCGGTGTGGGAAAGACCGAGATTGCCCGCCGCCTCTCCAAACTTTCGGGTGCCCCTTTTGTAAAAGTCGAGGCAACCAAATATACAGAGGTGGGCTATGTAGGCCGTGACGTTGAATCCATAATCCGGGACCTTATGGCAGTGGCTGTGAACATGGTTAAGACCGAGATGCGGAGCACTGTCATGGAGGATGCGAAAGCAAGAGTCGAGGAACTGCTTCTTGACCTTCTGCTCCCGGGAACAGGGCATCCAGCTCAGCCGCAGAAAGAGGGTACTGATGTAAAACTGATCCCACCGGAAGAGCCGCCTATAAGAGAGAAGTTCCGTAACAAGCTCAGGAACGGGGAGCTTGAGGATCACCAGATAGAGATAGATGTGACCAAGGCAGGCTTCCAGCCTATGGAGATTTTCGCAGGCACAGGCCTTGAGGATATGGGAATCAACTTCGGAAGCATAACAGGCGTAATGGGTGGCAAGAAGAAAAAACGGCGCACCACTGTAAAACATGCCCGGGAGATCCTCCTTGAGGAAGAGATCGACAAGCTTATCGACAGCGACAAGGTGGCAGAGATTGCAAAGCAGCGGACCCAGGAGATGGGCATTGTATTCATAGACGAGATCGACAAGGTTGCAGGGCGCCAGAACACCAGCGGAGCAGATGTGTCCAGAGAAGGAGTTCAGCGCGATATCCTGCCTATAGTGGAAGGGTGCAAGGTGAACACAAAATATGGAATGGTGGACACGACACATATCCTGTTCATAGCAGCAGGTGCATTCCACATGAGCAAGCCTTCGGACCTTATCCCTGAGCTTCAGGGAAGGTTCCCGCTGAGGGTCGAGCTTGAGCCGCTTCAGGCTAAAGAGTTCGAGAAGATTCTCACCCAGCCTCAGAACGCCCTTATCAAGCAGTACAAGGCCCTTATGGAGACCGAGGATGTGAAGCTTGAGTTCACAGATGATGCTGTGAAACGGATTGCATATATAGCCCAGGAGCTCAACGCGGGGAGCGAGAACATCGGGGCAAGAAGGCTGCATACAATCATGGAGCTGCTTCTGGAGGAAGTCTCCTTCGCGGCACCGGAGCTCAAGGGGCAGACCATAACAGTTACGCCGCAGTATGTGGACGACAGGCTCCACGGCGTACTTGGGGATCAGGATCTGGCAAGATATATCTTGTAGAGATAAAAGTTCTTTTAAATCAGGGAGGGGTTATGAAAGGACAGATAAAGGAGTTTTTCAATAGCATAGGACGATTCTGGAAAAAGCTGAGGCAGGCGCAGAGAGTCTCGATAATCTTAATCTTGGCAATTGCCTTTGCCCTGATTGTCTTTATAAGCTCAGCGGGCTCCACATCTTTCATGACTCCGCTGTTCACCGCACGGATAGCAGATACTACACTGCTCAACACCATATCACTCCGCCTGGACCAGGAGGGAGTTTCCCACAAGATTTCCGACGGCATGATCTATCTCCAGAGCAGGGGCGACGCCCAGCGGATGATTGCCCTTCTCATGCGGGAAGACCTGGTTCCGAAGAATGCTTCCCCATGGGATGTGTTCAAGATGGACCGTTGGACAACCACCGACTTCGAGCGTAACGTAAACCTGCGGCGGGCAATCAGCGTAAGCCTTGAGCAGCATATCGAATCCCTTGTCGATGTGGACAGGGCAAGAATCACCCTAGTCATGCCGGAGAAATCTCTTTTCACCGAAGACCAGAAGGATGTATCTGCCTCCATCATCATCACTCCTCATCCGGGTTCAGACATTGTATCAAACCCGAAGAAGATTCAGGGCATCATAAAGCTGGTCAAGTTCGCAGTCGAAGGGCTTGAGGACAAGAACATCACAATCAGCGACACAGCTGGAAACGTGCTCTCTGACTTTGCAGGAATGGCAGCCTCCCCGGTCACTCCCGAAATAAAGCCAATGACACAGCTTCCGGAAGAGCAGGATATTTTTGACAGGCTTCCTGTAAGCCGCAACATTGCTTACGCAGCTGTTGTCTCCCTGGCAGTGCTGATTTTCGCAATTGTCTGCATAATGATCTTCGGAAAGAAGAAGAAAGAGGCAATCCTGGAGGATGCCCGGAATATGGCATCCCAGAACCCCGAAGAGATTGCCCGCCTTGTAAAGACCTGGCTGTCGGAGGACTGATATGGCTCGACTGAAGAAAGCTGCAGTGTTAAAAAAGCTTTCAGGTAAAGAAAAAGCCGCCATATTCCTCATGGCATTGGGCTGTGAGCCATCGGCCCATGTCTTCGAGCACCTGAATTCACAGGATGTGGAGATACTCTCGTACCAGATAGCCTCCACAGAGAAGGTGGATTCAAATACTCTCTCCCAGGTGCTCTTTGAGTTCAGAGAACTGGCCACAGCCCGGAACTATATTGCAACCGGCGGCGTGGAATATGCAAAGAAACTGCTCTCCAAGGCCTTCGGCGAGAAGAGGGCCGACGAGATTATCCAGAAGATATCGGTATTCCTCCACAAGAAGCCGTTTGAGTTTGTAAAGCGTGTACAGAGTGACCGCCTTGTATCATTCCTCAAGTTCGAGCAGCCCCAGACCATTGCACTGGTCCTTGCATATCTTGAGCCTGGGACAGCATCACGCATCCTTTCAGCCCTGCCCAGGAGCATCCAGTCGGACGTGGCAAGGCGCATTGCAGTCATGGACAGGACATCTCCCGAGATGCTGCATAACGTGGAGAAAGTGCTTGAGAAGAAGCTGGCCCTCTTTGACCTTTCCGGCTACAAGGAAGCTGGCGGCATAGAGAGCATGATGAATATCCTGAACAGGATGGATAAGAAGACCGGTGCCGATATCCTTTCCGATATCCGCCGGACCAACACAAAACTTTCAGAGGAACTGACCTCTCAGATCCTTGTGTTTGATGATTTAGTCAAGGTAGATGATGAGATTCTGTGCGCTGTCCTTGCAGGTGTGTCATCGGATGACATAGCAAAGGCACTTAGGACAGCAAGCTACGAGGCGCGGGAGAAAATACTGGCAAACCTTGATCCAGAACGTTCCCGGCTTCTTTCCCAGCCCGATTCCAAACCGATCAGGCTTAAGGAGATAGAGGAATCCCAGCACCAGATACTGGCTGCCATAAGAAAAGCAGGAGGCCCTAAATGACAGATGTATTCAAAGCCATAGATGTGGAAGAACTGGAAAAAGCTTCCAGGATAGATATCCAGGCAGAAAGCAGGAACCTTATGGCACAGCTGGAGAAAGCCAGCACTGATGCAGCAAGAATCCGCCAGGAGGCAAAGTCAGAGGCAGACAGGATTAAGACACAGGCCTATGAAGAGGCAAGGAAAGAGGGCTTTGCAAAGGGCGAGAAAGAGGGCTTCGAGAAAGGGCTTGATCAGGTCAACAAGCTTATAAGCCAGCTGGAGATAATTACCCGTGATGTTGATGAATGCAAGCGGAATATACTTGAGAATGCCAAGCACGATATTGTGGACCTGGCAGTGGGAATAGCCGAGAAGGTGGTCAAGACCACATGTGCCAAGCAGCGTGATATTGCAGAACGGAATGCAGAGTATGCACTGGGACTTCTGAAGGAGAAGAGCCCGGTTGTGATCAGGGTGAACCTGGCAGATATGGATATAGCAATGGAGTACCGCTCCATGCTTCTCAAGATGTTTGACAAGGTGGAATCCATAAAGATTGCCGAAGACTCGACTGTGGAGCAGGGGGGCTGTATTGTGGAGAGCGACACCTGCGGAGTAGATGCCAATATCCCCACCCAGCTTTCTTCTATCAGGAGCAGCCTGCATGAAGAGTGATCTTGAGCGTCTTAAGATGATAATAGAGAGTGTGCAGCCCTGCCGCTACACAGGCAAGGTGACCAAGGTGACAGGCTTTATGATCGAGAGCCTGGGACCCCAGGCCATGGTGGGCGAGCTGTGCCAGATCCAGCTGCCGGATAAAGAGAAGTCTGTACCGGCCGAGGTTGTTGCGATAGACGGCTCCAAAGTGCGTCTTATAACCTATGTGAGCGCTGTGGGAATCCAGATGGGATGCCAGGTGGTGGCTACAGGTCGAAGCCTTGGGATACCGATGTCGAATTCGCTTTTAGGACGCGTGATAGACAGCATGGGAAACCCGCTGGACGGCAAGGGGCCCATAGGATTCGGCAAGAAACGTTCAGTGTTCGGCACACCGCCTGATATCCTGAACAGACAGATGGTGCAGGAGCCGGTGGAGACCGGAGTGCGCTCAATAGATTCGCTCCTTACTGTAGGGCTTGGACAGCGGCTTGGAATTTTCTCTCCTGCAGGAACAGGTAAGACTACACTTTTAGGAATGATTGCACGGAATACCCAGGCAGATATAAATGTGATTGCACTGGTAGGCGAGCGTGGCCGCGAGGTAGGGGAGTTCATAAGAAACGACCTTGGCGAGGAGAAACTGGCCAAATCGGTGGTGGTTGTATCAACCTCTGACACATCTCCGGTATGCCGTGTGCGCGGTGCCTATACAGCAGTGACAGTGGCAGAGCATTTCAGGGACCAGGGAAAGAACGTGATGCTTTTCTTCGACTCTCTTTCCCGTTTTGCAAGGGCTCAGAGCGAGATAGGCCTTTCCATCGGTGAAGTCCCTGCTACCAGAGGGTATCCTCCATCGGTATTCACCGAAATGCCTAAGCTTCTTGAGCGCTGTGCCAATTCGCAGAAGGGAACTCTGACAGGATTCTTCACCGTGCTTGTGGAAGGGGATGACAGGGACGAGCCAATATCAGACAGTGCCGAGGGCTTCCTTGACGGCCATATCATTCTTTCACGCAAGCTTTCGGAAGCGGGACACTACCCTGCAGTGGATGTGCTTCAGTCTGTATCCAGGAGTGCAGTGCGGGTTGCTCCGGCACCGCTCCTGAAGGCGGCCGAGGTTATACGGCATCAGATGGCTGTCTACCGCGATGCAGAGGATCTTATAAATGTGGGTGCATACAACAGGGGAACAAACAAGGCCATAGACATGGCGATAGAGAAGCACGATGCCATAGACCAGTTCCTTATCCAGGACCTCAAGGAGAAGGCCACCTTCCAGGAGAGCATGGATAAAGCCATGGCAATAGCAGGAATAAGATGAAAAAAGAGTTCCGGCTGGAGAAGCTTCTGGAAATCCGGATAATGGATGAGCGCTCCGCCGCTGCAAAGCTTTCTGAAATCGATGCCAGGCTGAACAGGGTGCAGGACGACCTTGCACAGATAAAGAAAAAACAGGCTCAGCTTTATGCCTCAATTGTAGAATCTATTCAGACACCGGGAAAACTGGCAGCTCTCCAGGCTCATCTTGCCGAGCTTAAGGAAGAGGCTATGAATCTGGAAAAAATGGTGGAAAATATAAAAAAAGAGAAAGCAGGTGCCAACTCCGTATATGCCGATGCTCTAAAAAAACGGAAAATTTTGGAAAATCTGAAAGAGAAAACCCTGAACTGAATCAAAAATTGGTAAATTTTCTTGACATATATCCTCTTAAAAGCGTATAATTAGCTATAATTTGGTAAATTTTTAACATTTTAAGAGGAAAATATGGAAGCTGGATATAAAAAAGGAGCAGAAATCCTCATAAACAAACTCCACAAAGAGGGAGTTGAATACATTTTCGGTTATCCAGGGGCAAGCGCCATAGACATCTTCGATGCCCTCCTGGAGTCGCCCATCAAATTCATGCTGGCCCGGCACGAGCAGGGGGCAGTGCACATGGCAGACGGCTATGCCCGTGCCACAGGCAAGCCCGGCGTAGTGCTGGTCACATCCGGCCCAGGAGCTACAAACACAGTGTCCGGCATATTCACGGCCAAGATGGACTCGGTGCCGCTGGTTGTGATCTGCGGCCAGCAGTCGGTGGCCAACCTGGGTACCGACGCCTTCCAGGAGGTTGATGTATCAGGTATCACCTTCCCGATCGTAAAGCATTCATATTTAATAAAGAAAGCCACCGATATTCCTCGGATAGTGAAGGAGGCCTTCATAATCGCCCGCACCGGCCGTCCGGGCCCAGTCCTCATCGACATACCCAAGAACGTGGCCGAGTTCCCGATACCGGTTAACACCCCGGACGACTGCGACCTGCCGGGCTACAAGCTGGACGGGGAGCCCAACCTGGGCAAGGTGATGGCTGCTGCCGACTACCTGGTTGACGCCAAGCGGCCGGTGCTGCTGGTAGGCCACGGCGCCCTTATATCGGGCGCCAGTGAGGCGGTGCGCACCTTTGCCGAGAAAATGCAGATTCCGGTGGCAAGCACGCTGCTGGGCAAAGGTGTGTTCCCAGAGACAAGCCCGCTGTCTCTGGGCATGGCAGGCATGCATGGCACCGCCTATGCCAACAAGGCTCTGGAGGAATGCGACCTGGTTATGTCCATCGGCTCCCGGTGGGACGACCGTATCGCCGGCACCCCTGCAACATTCTGCCGCAATGCAGTCAAGATCCACATAGATGTGGATCCCTCGGAGATCAATAAGACCATCAAGGTGGATGTAGGAATCGTGGGCCAGGCCAAGCGCGTCATGGAGATCCTCTGCGGCCTGTGTGCAAAGGGGGATACCGAAGCCTGGTGCAAGCGCATAAAGAAGCTTAAGAAGGATTTCCCTCTTAAATATAAAAAAGGAACCAAGGTCAAGGTTCCCCATGTGGTGGAGGAGCTTTTCAAGCTTACCAAGGGCAAGGCCATTGTGGCCACAGATGTAGGCCAGCACCAGATGTGGGCAGCCCAGTATTACAAGACCGATTACCCCAACCAGTGGCTCTCCTCGGGCGGCGCCGGCACCATGGGCTTCGGTTTCCCGGCAGCTATCGGTGCCCAGATCGGATGTCCCGACAAGGTGGTTGCAGCCATTGTAGGCGACGGCGGTTTCCAGATGACCATGGAGGAACTTGCTGTGATTGCAGTCAACAAGCTGCCGGTGAAGATATTCATCATGAACAACCACTTCCTCGGCATGGTGCGGCAGTGGCAGAACATATTCTACGGCAACCGCCTTTCCTGCGTGGAGATGGTGGGAAACCCGAACTTTGTGCAGCTGGCCAAGAGCTACGGAATCAAGGGTTATTCCATCAGGCGTTCTGCCGATGTAAAGCGCATCATGAAATCGGTAATGGCTTACAAGGGGCCGTGCGTGGTGAATGTGGAGGTGGACAGGGAGGCCAATGTCTATCCTAT
>JAFZIU010000071.1 GCA_017554185.1 Spirochaetia bacterium | reverse complement strand
ATGGACGCAAGACCAAGGATGAAGAGAAAAACAAAAAGGAGGATTTTTTTGTTTACCGTTCTGCTCTTATGTTTAACCTGGAAGGAATAACCAGGATAAATATCAATACTACTCATAGTAATCTCCTCTGTCAGAACCCCTTGATACATTCAGCAGAAAACCGCACATGATCATAGTCACCAGCATGGAAGTTCCACCCTGGGAAAAGAACGGCATGGTAATTCCGGTAGTGGGGATAAGCTCTGCTACAACAGCAGTGTTCACCAGCATCTGGAAGAATATGCTGGTTGTAAGTCCAAATGCCACATACGACTTGAATTTGTCGGTGGCATTCCAGGCAATATAATAGCCCTTGAAGGCCAGGAAAGCGAACAGCAGGATAATTATGAGCACTCCCACAAAGCCCAGCTCCTCGCCCACAATGGCAAAGATAAAGTCAGATTTTGCCTCGGGCAGATTTCCCATCTTATAGCTTCCGCTTCCTATTCCGCGGCCGAAGGCACCGCCTGCAAGCAGCGCCTCCTTGGACTTGGTTATCTGATAGCTGCTTCCCTTGGCATCGGTATTTCCCGACATATGGGACATAAGGCGCTCCATGCGGTACGGCTCCATGATTATGAACAGGAAGACGAAAAGACCCAGCACCAGTCCCAGCATTATAAGCATCTTCACCTTGAACTTTGACACAAGGAACATGGCTGCGCAGAGACCGACAATGAACATGGTGGTGGATAAGTCTGTCTGCATCCACACGATCTGGAGCACCACAATCATGACTGTGAAGACAGATGTGGAATAATGCTTTTTACGCCCGCTCTCCACCCTTACAAAATCGGATGCAAGATAGATGACCAGAGCTATCTTATAGAACTCCGAAGGCTGCAGCGAAAGGGCTCCGATACGGATCCACCGGGATGCTCCGTTTACATCGCCGTACAGCGGCGGAAGAAGATTGAGGATAAATACAATAAGCAGGAAAATTTTGTTCCATCTGCTGAACAAGCGCATAGGAACATAGGCAACAAATATGGCAATTATGGATCCCATGCAGAACATAAGCGCCTGCCTGGAGATGAAGTAGGTGAACGGCTTTCCGGAGTTGACTGCATCGGGGTAGGATGCAGAGAACAGCATGGCCATGCCGCTGCCTGCCAGAAGCAGGATCACTGCCAGCAGCATTGTATCAAATGAGTTGCCGCGCTGTCTTTCCATCAGGAAGCCTTCCATAGGTCTCCTTTCCTACTGCAGTTTAAGCGACGAGAGAGCAAGCACTACAAAAAGCCCTCCAATAATCCAGAACCGGGTTACAACCCGGGTCTCCTTCCAGCCCATCTTCTCAAAATGATGGTGTATAGGTGTCATAAGGAACACCCTTTTCCCTTCGTGATTCGCACTGTGCTTTTTTGTATATCTGAAATAGAGGCACTGGATGATCACAGACAATGCCTCGATTACAAATACCCCGCCGATGAATATAAGCAGGATCTCCTTCTTGAGCAGAAGTGCCATGAGTCCGATTATGCCGCCAAGCGAAAGGCTTCCGGTGTCGCCCATGAACATTTCGGCAGGATGGCAGTTGAACCAGAGGAATCCGATTGATGCACCGATAATTGCAAGGCTGAGCACCGACAGCTCACTGCAGCCCGACATGAACGGGATGTTAAGATAGGCTGCAAAGTCGGCACGGCCAGTGATATACGCAAGGATTGTAAAGCCTATTGCAACCAGGAACACAAGCCCTATTGCCAGACCGTCAAGGCCGTCGGTCAGGTTCACTGCATTGGATGCACCCACCAGTATGATTATGCCGAACGGTATGTAGAGCAGGCCCAGGTCGCAGACCGGATATTTGTAGAACGGAACATAGAGCATTGTAGTGTTGTCATTTCTGTTCAGGTAAATAAGAATGACAATGACAGCCGATATCACGATCTGTCCCAGAAGCTTGCGCCGTGGGGTAAGCCCTTCGGAATTTTTCCTTGTTATCTTGAGCCAGTCGTCGGTAAAGCCGATGGCCCCGAAGCCCAGGACTGCAAAAAGGGAAAGCCATGTAAAGCTGTTCCTCAGGTCCTGCCACAGAAGCACTGAAATGACAATTGCAAAGATTATCAGGATGCCGCCCATGGTAGGGGTTCCCTCTTTTACCAGGTGGGTCTGAGGCCCGTCGGCCCTGACTTCCTGCCCCAGCTTCTTCGCCTTGAGCCAGCGGATCACGCCAGGTCCCATGATAAGGGAGATGATAAGAGCTGTAACTGCCGCATATGATGCTCTGAAGGTGATGTACTTAAATATGTTTATCTGGGAAGCTAACTCTTTTAACACTTCATTTACCCCTGCTCTTAAGTTTTTCCACAATCCGCTCCATAGCCATGCCCCTGGAGCCCTTGACTACAACCAGATCACCCGGCTTCACAAAGCCGGCAACCGCCTTTTCCAGCGCCTCGTACTCAGGGCTCCAGAAGGCATCTTTGCCGGCCTCGGCCAGCGCATCATAGGCAGCCTTCATCTCATTACCGAAAAGGAATATGCCGGCTGCATCAGAATAAGAGAGCTTGCGCCCGATCTTGGCGTGAATGGAATCAGACTCATCTCCCTGCTCAAGCAGAGAGCCGAGCACAAACACCACGCGCCCCACAGAAGAGGCTGCCTCGGCCGCAAAGTCCACTACTGCCATAACTGCTTCCAGATTCGCGTTGTAGCAGTCGCACAGCACTTCTATGCCGCCGGCCTTGTATAGTTCTCCCCGGCCGAACATAGTGCTGGCTCCTTCCAGTGCCTCTTTTATCTGTGCATCGGTTGCCCCGAAATAGCGTCCTACTGCGGCGGCGGCCATTGCGTTCTGGAAGTTGTATTTTCCCATAAGCGGGAAATGTATTTTCTCTGTCCCAAGTGTGAACTCCGAGCCTGCTGTCCCCTTAAGCTCAAAGTCACTTGCCATGGAGCATCCATATGTAAAGTACTGCCGGTCCTCTCCCACTTTATGCTGGAGGTAGTCGGCGTAATCGTCTTTCTCGTTCACAAAGCCTGCTTCCAGGGATGGATTTGCAGAGAATATCTTTCCCTTCTCGAATGCTATGTTGTCCTGTGAGCCAAGGATGCCGATATGTGCAGTACCGATGTTGGTGACAACACCTACCTGAGGGTGGAGCACTCCCACCAGGGCATCCATCTCTCCCTTGTGGTTTATCCCCATCTCGAACACGCCGAACTTGTGGTTTTCGCGGATGGAGAACATGGAAAGAGGAAGGCCTATCTCTGAATTAAGGTTACCCTTCGAGCAAACAGTGCTGCCGAGCTTGGAAAGGATGGAAGCTGTAAGCTCCTTGGTTGTGGTCTTGCCGCTTGACCCTGTTATACCCACCATCCTTATCTGGGGGAACTTGTCGCGGTAGAACCGGGCCAGTGCCTGGAGCGCCTTGAGAGAATCCTTGACAAGCAGGATGTAACTGTCTCCTGTCTTGATGGTTTTCTGAATGTCAGGAGTCACATGCTCCACCACACACAGAGCAGCACCCTGCCCTGCTGCAGCAGGCACAAAAAGGTGGCCGTCGGTCTGTTCCCCCTTCAAAGCGAAGAAGATGGAACCAGGACCGGCCATCCTTGAGTCTACGCATGCGTTTGTAAAATATGTCCCCTCCCCAGAAGACAGCAGCTGCCCAGCAGTTGCCTTAACTATTTCATCTATGGAAAGAGCTAGTTCATTCTTTCCTTTCTGCATCCGATTCTATCTGACTCCTTGTATCAATAATGATAGTCTGCCCCTCGCTTGCGTTGGACAGCTTCATTGATTCCTTAACTTCCTTGACATGCTGCGGAGAGCTGTAGGCAGAAAGCGCTGTAAGCTCCTGCTTGTTCTTCTCGAACCACTGCTCCTGTGTGCTCTGATATTCGTTAACCTCGGCCTGAAGCCGCTCGTACTTATATCCCTGGTATATATTCAGGGCAAACAGCCCCATGATTGCCACAACAAGAACTAGAATGACAAAACTTCCCATCTTTCCTTTCATACAGCCACCTTTTCAGCAACCCTGAGCTTGGAGCTCCTGGATGCCGCATTCTCCGCTATTTCCGCATCGGACGGAACTACCGGCTTCTTAGTTATGATATTCACTACCCGATGATTCCTGCCGCAGGTGCAACGTGGTGCAGAGTCCGGGCAGATGCAGTCTTTCTCTTTATCTCTGAAAAAATTCTTTACAATCCTGTCTTCTAAAGAATGGAATGTAATGACCCCCATCCTTCCGCTGGGTGCAAGCACCGCAAGGGCCTTATCTAGGGCCTCGCCCAGCCGCTCCAGCTCGCCGTTCACGGCGATACGCAGTGCCTGGAAGGTGCGTGTTGCCGGGTGAATCTTCCCATGCCGGTATCCTTCCGGCACTGCGTGGTAGACTACGTCTGCCAGCTGGGCGGCGGTGGTTATTGCTTTCTCGGCCCGCGCCTCCACGATAGCCTTGGCAATACGCCTGGAATAGCGCTCTTCGCCATAGTTATAGATGATGTCGGCCAGGCGCTCTGCCGGATAGTTGTTAACCATGTCGGCGGCAGAGACCACCAGGTCGCTGCCAAGCTCCATGCTCAGGGGCTCGTCCTTGCGGAACGAGAATCCCCGGCCCGATTTTTCATAGTGGTATGTGGAAATTCCCAGGTCGAACAGTATCTTGTCCGGCCGGGGGGATCTGGTGGGATATTCTGCAAAAAAGCGGTTGAACCATGTATTGCAGAACTGCACCCTTCCCTTGAAGGGGGCAAGGCGCTCCTCTGCAACCTTGAGTATATTTTCATCTGCATCCAGGCAGATCAGCTTTATATCGGGATAGGCAGAAAGAAGAGCCTCGGAATGGCCCCCTTCTCCGGTAGTGCAGTCAATGAACAGCTCACCTGGCCTTGAGGGTTTTAAATAGGAGAGAACCTCATTCTTAAGCACTGAATAGTGAACTGCTTCCATTACTGGAGACTCCTGCCGATGCTTTCCAATGCAGCCTTAACCTTGGATGCATTTTCCTCAATATATTTGTCATAGAGGCTTCTATTCCAAATATCGATATGCTCTTCCATCCCTTCGCAGATGGAACATTCCTTGGTAAGTCCTGCATACTGTCGCAATGGCAGGGATATGTTGATACGCCCAGTCCTGTCTATCTCGGTCTCCTGGACCGGGATGAGGAAATGGCTGCGCACCACCCGTCCGTCTTCAGTAAAGCTGGAGGTCTTCTGGAGAATACGCTGCTTGAACTGTTCCCACAGCTCCGGGGTGAACATCCACAGACAGGTGTCGGCGCCCCGGGTTATGTAGAGCTTAGTGCCCTGCATACCGGTCCTGAGTCCTGCCGGAAGCATCATTCTCCCCTTGTCATCCAGATTATTCCAATAAATCACAACTTTCCACCACTAGTATCCAAAATTTACCACAATTTACCACTTATGGACATTATGGGGGATACTTGAGAAAAATGTCAACTATTTTTTTCCAAGTTTTATAAAATTTTTTTTGGGAACTTTTTTGGCTGCCCTCCTGCAGTTGTCACAATCCCCATTTTTTTGTATGCTATATATAGAATTAATAAGGAAAAACCCATGAACATCATAGAACCAAAAGTCCTCAAGGGATTCAGAGACTCACTTCCTGCCGAGGAGACAGAGAAAAAGCGGCTGTTTGCTATTCTGGAGAAGACTTTCACCAGCTTCGGCTTTGCCCCCATCGACACCCCGGTGCTTGAGT
>JAFZIU010000070.1 GCA_017554185.1 Spirochaetia bacterium | reverse complement strand
TTAGGAGGACTGATATGACAAAGAAAATCTTCATTCCAAAGGACAAGAATCTGCTTGATCCAAAAGAGGACAGCATCTTCAAGACAATCTTCACCCAGAGCGGACAAGGCACGAAACTGGCATTGAAAAACCTGGTCATGGCAATCATAGGTCATGAGCCTGAAGATGTTGAGATCATCAACAACGAGCTTCCAAAGACGGTCGAGAAGGCCAAGGACATCCGCCTGGACTTGCAGTGCAGGATGAAAGATGGTGACCTTGTCAACATAGAGATCCAGACCTGCAAGGACAACGACAGCCTTACCAAGCGGTCAATCTACTATGCGAGCCGGATGATGTCCAGCGTCGAGCTGAAAGGAGACAGATATGAGAAGCTTCCCAGGGTATACCATGTCATGTTCGCAAACTTCCGCCTTTTCGACGAGGACAACGACTACATGCACAGGCTTATAATTAGGGACGAGAAGGTTAAGATCGAGGACACTTTCATCTTCGTCTTCATACAGATGCCATTGCTGAGGATAGGCGACAGGGATGTCAAAAACTTGTCAGACATAGAGAAATGGGTTATATTCTTAAGAGAAAGTACAGATAGAAATAAAAGAGACCTCCTGAACGAGATCATGAGTAGCAATGAGGGCATACGGGAGGCGGGAGAAATTCTTATGGAAATAAGCGAAGAACTGAGAGAGTGGTCCAGAAAGGAGATGCGCTATAAAGCTGAGGTGGACAAGCTTGCTGCACTCGCCACCGCCCGTGAAGACGGCAAAACAGAAGGCAAGCTGGAAGTCGCCCGGGGCATGAAGACCGAAGGTATCCCTATCGAAACTATTGTAAAGATAACCGGGCTCACTGCCGAACAGATTAAATCTTTATAATAGAATAATATTTAATATTTATAAGCCTGCATCAATTTGTTGCAGGCTTTTTTTTCATATCTTCCAGCTCAAGGTCAGGCCGTGGCCCACAGGCAGCATGGTGGAGAAAAAGCGCTTGTCGGCAAAGATCTGCATGTTGTACCGGTCCATGTGGCGGCCCAGGTTAGGACGCACATTCTCACACACGGGGAACATGGTGTCGTCGGCCACTATTATGCCGCCCTTCTTAACCAAAGCGGCCACATCTTCGTAGATTACGGTGTAGATATACTTGGCACAGTCCTGGAACACAATGTCGAACTCAAGGCCCTGCTCCCGCAGCTTGCGTACAGCCTCGTCGGCATCGGAGTGGATCATGGTCACATACTCCTTGAGCCCCGATTTCTCCACGTTCTCCACCGCTTCCTTCCATGTCCTGGGGTGGTTGTCCACGGTATAGAGCACTCCCCCCTGCTCCTTGAGGGTCTGGGCCATCCAGATGGCTGAATTGGCCACCCCGCACCCCAGCTCCAGAACTTTCCTGGCACCGGTCATCTTGATGAGGAAGGCCAGGAAACGCCCTGTCTCGGGCTCCACAGGAGCCTGGATATCATCACGTCCCTGGTTGGCATAGTATATCTCTTTATTGTACTGATTTGTGAACTCTACAAACTTGTCCAGATATTCACGGAAGCCTTTATCCATCAGATCTCCCTTATCTTGCCGGTCTTGAACCAGTGGGCCGCAATGTATACACAGCCTGTGTCGAAGGCAGCAACCAGCCACTTTAGGATGTATGTGGAAACTACAATCTGCACAAGGACCTTGAAGCTGTACATCCCTGCGAACGCTATTGTCGTGAAGATGGCGCTGTCTATAAGCTGGCTTACCATGGTGCTCATGTTGTTCCTTATGAAGATGTACTTGGTGTCGGGGAACTTCTTCATCCAGAAGTGATATGCCCAGACATCATGGTTCTGGGACACAAGATATGCCACAAGGCTTGCTGCAGAAACCCGCGGAATGACGGTGAAGATAGCGTTCATGTGCTCGGATATGAAGTCCTCTTCGGCAGGTATGAACATGCACGAAAGAGTCATGAGGATTATCATGGAGATCATGGCGAAGAAGCCTATCCACACCGATTTCCGTGCCAGTTCCTTTGAATAGTTCTCCGAGATTATGTCGGTGGCCAGGAAGGATGTGCCGTAGAGCACGTTGCCCAGGGTTATGTCCCAGCCGAAGAATTCCACCAGCTTGAGGACCTGGATGTTTGCCAGGATGCTGGCAATCGCCATCCATACGAAAAGCCCGGTCTTGCCCATGAAGCGGTAGACCGCAAGGACAATGATGAAGTTCACTATAAGGACTGCGAACCACATCATCTCATTATAACCAAAATGCATGTTAAAACTCCCTTGTTTTGTTGAAGCGGGTAAACGGAACGACCGCTATGATTCGACTATAACTGAAAAAACTGGCTCTGTATAGTATAGAAATAATATTAACTGACCGATAATTAATAGAGATAGGAGGCAGGACATGGGAAACCGTACTGTTGTTTTAAAGAGAAAGACAAAGGAGACAGACATAAAGCTGACTCTCGATTTTAATGCAAAGGGTGTGGAGATCGACACCCCTGTGGCTTTCTTCAACCACATGCTTACAGCTATGGCCTTCCATGGCGGCTTTGCCCTTTCTGTAAAGGCAGACGGCGATGTTGACGTAGACCCACACCACCTGGTGGAGGACTTAGGTCTTGTACTGGGTGATGCCCTTGCCAAGTCTGCCGCAAAGACCGGCGTTGTAAAGCGTTACGGCTACTCCATCATCCCAATGGACGAGGCAGTTTCCGAAGCTGTGATCGACATATGCGGCCGCCCTTCCATGGTGCTGAACGCCGATTTCCCGCAGCCTAAAGCAGGCACCTTTGACATGTGCCTTATAAGAGAATTCCTTATAGCTCTTTCAAACAGAGCACAGATAGCACTCCACTGCACCTGCCGCTACGGCCAGAACAGCCACCACATGGCAGAGGCCCTTTTCAAGGCACTTGGCAAGGCTATTGCCCAGTCATATGCGGCCGCAGATTCAGACCAGGTGCTCTCCACCAAAGGCCTTATCTGATTATATGAAAAGCCTTTTAGGCCTGACTCCCGAGGAGATACAGGAGCTTATCCAGGCAAAGGAACGCTTCCGCTCCAGGCAGATCTACCATGCCCTCTACACTGGCATTGACAGCTTTGACGCTATCACAGACCTGCCCCTTGCAATGCGGCAGCAGCTGTCTGAGAACTTTTCTATCTTCACATCTAAAATAGATACTTCCCTCGATGATGAGGAGGGCAACTGCAAGCTCCGCATAGAGCTTTCCGACGGTCTTTTCACCGAATGCGTGATCCTGTCTGACGGCACAGACCGGAAGACTATATGCATATCTTCCCAGGTGGGATGCAAGATGGGATGCGCCTTCTGCCGCACTGCCGACATGGGCTTCAAGCGGAACCTTACCAGCGGTGAGATACTGGAGCAGTTCCTTATAGGCCAGAAGCTTGCAGGAAAGCTCTCAAACATAGTATTCATGGGCATGGGCGAACCATTTGACAATATAGAAAACCTGCTAAAGGCTATCCAGATATTGAACGACAAGAACGCTGTTGGCCTTGGTGCCCGGCGCATGACTATATCAACCTGCGGTGTGGTTCCCGGAATACAGATGCTGGCAAAGTCCCCCCTGGAGATACGCCTTGCAGTTTCCCTGAACAGTGCCATAGAGGAAAAGCGCCGGCAGATAATGCCTATCACTGCCCGCTACCCTCTTTCTGAACTGAAAGCGGCCCTCAAGGAGTTCCAGAAGGACAAGAACAAGCGCTTCACCTTCGAATATGTTCTTATCAAAGACTTCAACATGGGGGACGAGGATATAAAGGCGCTCCGCCATATGACATCGGGACTTTCTGTGCTTGTGAACCTTATTCCCTGGAACACTGTGGAG
>JAFZIU010000013.1 GCA_017554185.1 Spirochaetia bacterium | reverse complement strand
TCTATATAAGCTTGTAAAGATTCCGTGTGCAGGGGTCATCCCATATATGCATGTGGATATCGACGATGAAGACAGCCTTAGCGGGCGGCTGTCCTGCGGTGGCCGTAAGGAGATTGATATTGCTGTAATCCTGCTTCCACGCATATCTAATTTCACCGATTTTTCACCGTTTGAGCGTTTTTCCGGCGTATCGCTCCGGTATGTCAGGAGTGTGGCTGAACTCGGTGCTCCCGACATGATTATCATCCCGGGAACAAAATCCACAATCTCAGACCTTAAATGGATGAGGCAGAACGGCCTTGAGGCAGAAATCCTTAAAGCTGCATCCCGTAGTACTCCGATTTTCGGTATCTGCGGAGGACTCCAGATGTTGGGTAAATCAATTTCCGATCCATCTGGAACCGAAGGGGGCGGAGAGATTGCCGGCCTTGGCCTTATGGATATCAATACAGTATTCAGCAAGGAGAAAACCCGCACACAGGTGGAAGGCACTTTTGCTGGTATGACAGGAATATTCGCCGGCCTTGATGGAATCAAATACCGCGGATACGAAATCCACATGGGCCAGAGCAGCATTCATAGTGCTGTCCTGCAGAATGAAAATGTTTACGGAAGCTATATCCATGGCCTATTTGACGAGGCTGGCATTGCAGAGACAATAGTGGGGGCACTATATGAAAGACGGGGTCTGGCATTTGATTCAGAGAATATGTTCGACCCTCATGCCTACCGCGAAGAGCAGTATGACAAGCTTGCCCATGTTGTGCGGAATGCTCTGGATATGAAGCTGATTTATTCTATCTTCTCCACAGATAGTGTGTGAAGAGCATCATGACAGGATAGATCTCAAGACGGCCTGTAAGCATGTTGAAGCTTAACAGCCATTTGACATAATCGGCAAAGAAAGAATAATTTCCGGTGGGGCCTATCATGGAGAAGCCAGGTCCTACGTTTCCTATTGTTGATGCAGAGCAGGAGAAGCAGGTTAGGAGGTCATATCCTCCGGTGGCTGTGACCAGTGAAGTGATGATTGTAAGTATTATGTAAAGTGCCACGAATCCTGCGATGCTCAGCACTGTGTTCTTCCGCACCACCATGTCGCTGTCCTTGACCATATAGATGCCCTTTGGACGGAGCATCCTCTTCATCTCGATAAGGCTCTGCTTGAAAATGATGATCATGCGGATTACTTTCATGCCGCCTGCAGTGGAACCGGCGCATCCGCCAGAGAACATCAGGAGGAATATCACCATCTGGGCCAGCATAGGCCAGTTCATGTAGTCACAGTTGGCAAAGCCTGTGGTGCTAAGGGTAGCTGCAATCTCGAAGCTGCCGTACCTCAGGGCTTCTCCAAAGGACTCCACATGGTTTCCCCAGAGTGATATGACAACGATTGCAGTGGCAACCACAAAGATTCCAGTGTAGACCTTAAGCTCGGTGTTCTGCCGTATTACCGATCCTTTTCCCAGTATCAGGCTGAAGTAGAGGGCAAAGTTTATACCGCTCAAGAACATGAACAGAGTGATTATTGCATCAACATAGACAGAGCTGAAAGATGCCACGCTGGCATTGCGGGTGGAGAAGCCTCCTGTGGCAATGGTTGACATGGAGTGTGACAGGGCATCGTACAAGGTCAGTCCTGCGGTCATTAAAAGGATAGTTTCCAGCAGTGTTAGCCCGAAATAGATTCCCCACAGGATTTTTGCAGTCTGGGCAATCTTCGGCATTATCTTCTGCATGGTGGGGCCGGTGGTCTCGGTCTTGACCATCTTCATGCCGCCGATACCCATCAGAGGGAATATGGCAACCATGAAGACCACGATTCCCATACCGCCCATGTAGTGGGTCATGGCACGCCAGAAAAGCATGCACTTGGGAAGTGCCTCTATATCAACAAGAATGGTGGCTCCGCAGCCGGTGAAGCCCGACATTGTCTCAAAGAATGCATCGGTATAAGAGGGGATGACACCAGAAATAAAGTAGGGCATGGAGCCGGACACAGCAGCGACGAACCACAGGGAAGCCACTGTTATGAAACCATCTTTTATGGAAAGGTTCTGCTGGTTGCTGTTGCGGCTTATCATAAGGAGTATCCCTGCCAGGATAAGGCTGATCACCTGAGGCAGCACAAAGAATGGTATCATGCTGTTCTCGCCGAACCAGAGTGCCCAGCCTATGGAGGGAATCTCTGCCATGGCAATTATGATGAGCACCATGGCTATGACCTTTAAGATAAGCTTTGAATTCATTTATTTAAAAATATCCTGCACCCTGTCGACATTGTCTTTCTTTACCAGGAGGATGATGTTGTCTCCCTTCTTGAACTCGTAGTTACCGCTGGGAAGGATATCCTTGTCACCGCTTTTGACAGAAAGGATAAGGGTCTGAGGCGGGAACTTGATCTCTTTGACCAAAAGCCCTGCCGCCATGCTGGTATCGGGAATCTGAAGCTGGATGACCTCTATGTCGCTCTCCGGGATAGCATATGAATTCTTAAGGTTCCGGCGGCGCATGAACCGCAGGATACCCTGCAATGTACTGTAGTTAAGGCTTATGGGCACATCGATGCCCAGGTTTGTTGCTACATTCAGATAGCTGGTCTTCTTGACCACGGCCAGGGCTTTCTTTACACCCAGGGACTTGGCATAGACTGCCGAAACAATGTTCAGCTCCTGGTTCTCGGTGGCTGCCATGATAAGGTCGCCGTCGGTCAGTCCTTCGTCCTCCAGAACGTTGTCGTCCGAGATATCCTCATTAAGTATAAGTGCCTCGGGGAACCGGGCTGCAAGCTCTTTGCACCTTCCGTAGTCCCTGTCGATTATTGCTATGTTCTTCTTGACCATCTGCTTCTGGAAGATATTCCAGAAATGCTTCTTCTGGTTGCTTATCTCGCCCTTGTCGTAGAAATGCTGGCATACATAGGCCGAGATATCGTTTCCGCCCACGATTATCATCTTGTTCAGGTCCACCCGTTCTTTTCCGGCCTGGGCCAGGACCTTGGAAAGATCTTCCTCGTTACCCATCAGGTAGAGAAGGTCTCCTTCCTCAATCTTTGTATCTCCTTTCGGGATAGTATACTGCCCATCCTGATAGATAAGAGCAACCAGAACCCGGGCGGCCAGCACAGAATGGAGGTTCTTGACCAGTCTTCCTGCAAAGACGCTGTCCTCCGGCACCGGCACGGTCCTTATCTGCAGGCTTGTGTTTTCAAACAGCATGATATCGCCGGTTGCGCCATGCTCTATCTTGGAGATGATCTCCTTGGCAGCCTCCAGCTCCGGGTTGACAATGTAGTCGATACCCAGGAAGGATTTCTCCAGGAGAGATGTGTGTGTGAATGTGATGTTGTGCACGCTGGCAATCTTGTTGGGTGTGTTGAACTCCCTGTTCACCAGACCGCATGCTATCATGTTCCGCTCATCAGAACCGGTGAGGCTGATGAAGTAGTCGGCTTTTGAGACCCCGGCTTCCCGCAGGTTCTCAGGGTCAAGGCCATCCTTGTTGATGACCAGGCAGTCCAGGGAGTTGGATGCTATATTTGCTTTCTCCATGTCCTGTTCGAACATGATTACGTTCATATTTTCAGCTATAAGTGTCTTTGCAAGACGGGTTCCGACTCGGTCTGCACCTACAATAACTACAGTCATAATACTTTATTCTATAATATGCAGGAAAGGGTGTCAATGTTACCGGAAATCCTTATAAATTGACAACAGAATAATAATGATAATATAATTAAATATCTAACTTTCGGAGAGAGTATACTATGGAAAATGAAAAAAAATTTGAACCTGTGATCAAGACAATCTTCGTAGTTTTTTTCCTTACATATGGATTGCATTATTTCGGCTACTTCCTCAGAGTCAGGTATTTTAACTTTATTGGTGCATTGTCTCTGCCGGAGGGAGTCTCCCATGTGTTCGGCTATCTTGGCCATCTGATTTTTCTGCTTATTTATATTATCTATGCCTGTGCAGTCAAAAGCGACAGGAAATACTTTTTATCTGTATTCAGGGAGAGTGCAGGGAAAAGCATAAAAAAAGCCCTGCTGGGAGCTCTCATAGGATTCGGTGCGATGGGAATCTGCATCCTGGCTGCTGCTGCTCATGGTGATATTACAATCTGTTCTGCAGCTGGCACAGATTATCTTCTCTTTATCTTTGCATTCATTGCAGTGTTCCTGCAGGCTTCAACAGAAGAGGTGGAGAGCAGAGGCTTTGTCTTTGCCAAGATGTTCGGTGAGGGGGTTCCTTTTAAATGGGCTGTTGTGTTCGGTTCATTATTCTTCGCTTATATCCATGCTACAAACCCGGGATTTGGCTTTCTTCCGCTTCTAAGTATTTTCGTCATCGGTGTTCAATACATCCTTATTTATCACTACTTTGGCAATCTCTGGTTTTCTTGTGCTTCCCATGCAATGTGGAATTTCACACAAGACTTTATCTTCGGTCTGCCTGACAGCGGAAAACCGGCAGCAGTCTCGATCTTAAACACAACTGTTTCTGGATCAAGCTTCTTCTATGACCAGAAATTCGGCATAGAGGGAAGTGTTATGGCTATTCTTGTAAATGCTTCTATATGTGTTGCAGTTGCAGTGATTGGAAAATATATGAAAAGTCGGAAGGTGGATGTCAGATGATAATCAGCGACGAACTTAAGAAACGGATCCGCAGCAAAGATGTGCTTGGCAAGGTATGCACGGCAAAAGAGGCTGCCAGCTTTATAAAGCCTGGTATGACCATCGGTGTCAGCGGGTTTGCCGTAACCGGATACACAAAGGAAGTGGCAAAGGAACTTGCAGCAAGGGCAGAAGCTGGAGAAAAGCTGAACCTGACTGTTTATTCCGGAGCCTCTACAGGAGATGAATTTGACGGTGTGCTGGCCCGTGCCGGTGCCATAAGCTGCCGTATGCCATACCAGACCAACAAGGATCTGCGTGAAGCTATCAACGAAGGAAAAGTCAAGTATTTAGACCTGCCTATAAGCAATATGGCTAAATGGGTGCGGAGCAGATACCTTAATCATATAGATGTAGCAATAATCGAAGCCACTGCCATAGACGAGCACGGAAACATCATTCCTTCTTTGGCTGTGGGTGCTGATGATACCTATGTGGCCTGTGCCGACAGAATCATAGTCGAGGTTAACACCAGGATCCCTGCCTGTGTGGAGGGAATGCACGATATATACACCCCGGAACCTGCACCTTTTACAAAGCCAATAAATATCACTAAGGCAGGAGACAGGATAGGAACCCCATATATTCCATGCAGCCCGTCAAAGATAGTGGCAGTGGTGGAAAGCAACACATTGGACAGAGGAATAGTTGCCGGCGTTGTTGATGATGAATTCAGAAAGATGTCCAAGAATCTTATAGATTTCTTGAAAAACGAGGTGAAAGAGGGAAGGCTGTGCAATCCGCTTCCTCCGCTGCAGGCCGGTATCGGAGCAGTGTCTGATGCAGTGATACAGGGGCTTAAGGAATCTGATTTTACACACCTTAACGTCTATTCCGAGGTGGTACAGGGCTCCTTCCTTACCTTGGCCGATGCCGGGAAGATTGATTCAATCTCCGGTGCCGGCATTGCTGTCTCAAGGGCAGAGATGGAAGATTTCTACAGTAAGCTGGAAAAATACAAGGATAAAATTGTCATAAGACCTATGGAGATATCCAACAGCCCTGAGGTTATCCGCAGGCTTGGAGTAATATCCATAAACACAGCAATCGAAGCCGATCTTTATGGAAACGTGGATTCAAGCTATATCGGAGGAACCAGGCTGATGAACGGTATAGGCGGCTCGGGCGACTATTGCCAGAACGCAGGAGTTTCTATATTCATCACAAAATCCACCGCAAAGGATGGAAAGATTTCCAGCATAGTGCCTATGGTAAGCCACATCGACCATACAATAAAGAATGTCCAGATATTGATAACCGAGCAGGGAGTGGCCGATCTGCGCGGCCTTGATGTGATAGAGCGGGCTGATCTGATCATAGATAAATGTGCGCATCCTAAATTCAAGAATGCGCTTAAGAAGTATTTCAGCAAGGCTATTGTCCTTTCTGAACACCTGGTATGTCCATACAGCGAAGAGGCTGCCATGATGTTCCACAACGGAGAAATTGATGAGTAAATATGCAGCTGCAGTATGTCTGGTGCTGTGCTTCTTCCTTGGCTGTTCAAGTAAGGAAGCACCACAGCTCACTTCAGTATCCCAGCTTAATGACAGCAGATATACCATAGGCTACGGAGAAGGGCATTCTGCCTATACATCAATCAAGGAATCGCTTCCAAAAGCCAAGCTCCGTTCCTTCAACAGCCATATAACAGGCTTTGAGGCGGTAAGACTTGGAAAGATTGACGGCTATGCCTTTGAGCGGCGGCTGTTGGAACTGGCTATAAATGAGGGTCTTCCCGGGGTACATATACTTGACGGAAATATCGGGAAACCCATAGATCTGGCAGTAGGAATATCTCCAGTATCAAGGATTCCAGAATTAGAGAACAAGATAAATGCTTTTATCGAGGAAATCCGTTCGGACGGCACATATGAAGAGATGGTGAACCGGTGGTTAAGCGGCAGGACCGATGTTGAGATGCCGGAGATCAAGAAGGCGGAGAACCCTGTTTATCACCTTGCGGTGGGAACAACGGGCGAAATACCCATGTTCACTTTCTACAAGGGGACAGAGCTGGCCGGATTTGATATAGAGTTTGCAGAGCGATTTGCCCAATGGTTAAATGCAGACCTCGAATTCAAAGTGTATAATTACGACGGCATAGTTGCGGCAGCCTGTTCTGGAAACATTGACTGCATAATGGCAAATCTGAATGTTACGCCGGAACGCCTTGAGAGCATAAGATTCTCAGTTCCTGTCTTCACCGTAGATAATACCGTCCTTGTGCGGGATACCGGCAGCGCCAGCCCATCGGCCCCTATGTACAAGTCGGTTGAAGAACTGAACAAATCGGAAAAAACAATAGGCATTCAGATAGGGGTAAGTTATATAGACAAATATACCCGGGAAATACTGCCGGAAGCAGAAACAAAATTCTGCAATTCCATTCCGGAAATGGTGCAGATGCTGACAAGCGGAAAACTGGATGGCTTTATCATGGATGAACCTATCATGCGCTATGTGCAGAGGGAGTCTAAAAGTTTTGCGCTTCTGCCTTTGGAGCTGCCGCCTGTGGACTATTGTTTTGCATTCTCAAAATCAAGCAGGAATACAAAGATTTATTCTCAGTTCAATGATTTCCTGAAAAAAAATACAGCCGATGGCACTGTTGCAGGGATATTCGATGCATGGTTCGGCACCGACGAAGAGCGGAAGACTGTAGACATTTCAGATCTGAATGCTAAAAACGGTGTCATAACAGTTGCCCTTGAAGCACTGAACCCGCCTTTTGAGTATATTAAAGACGGGAAAATAGTAGGAACTTCTGTAGAAATATTAAAACGATTCTGCACTGAATATGGTTATAGCCTGGAACTGCACGATATGGCATACGATGCACTCTTCCCGGCAATTCAGACAAACCGATATGACATTACCCCAGACCTTCCGATGACTGAAGAGGCAAAAGATGTCATGCTTTTCTCCCAGCCGGTCTATAGGGCAAATATGGCACTGGCTGTCCCTCTGATGAAGAATAGCAGAGGATCTACATTCAAAAGCTTCCTGAATGAATTCGGCACCAGCTTTGAAAAAACTTTTGTGCGTGAATCTAGATGGAAACTTGTGGTGGACGGAATCGGGGTCACTGCGCTTATTTCTATTTTATCTGCTCTGTTCGGTACAGTGCTGGGATTCGGAATATGCGCTTTGCGCATGTGCAGGAACCGGTTTGCTAATGCAGTTTCCCTTGTATACATAAGAATAATGCAGGGAATGCCCATGGTAGTCCTGCTTATGATTATGTTCTACATTGTCTTTGCAAGGACAAGCATATCCGGCGTCTGGGTTGCTGTAATAGGATTCGGCATGAACTTCGGCGCATATGTAAGCGAGATGATAAGGACAGGCATTCTTGCAGTGGACAAGGGGCAGATGGAGGCGGCCCTGGCCCTGGGCTACACCAAGCCCCGTGCATTTATGAAGATAGTGCTTCCGCAGGCGGCACGCCATTTCCTTCCGGTGTTCCAGGGCGAATTCATCAGCCTGGTAAAGATGACTTCGGTGGTGGGTTATATTGCAATACAGGACCTGACCAAGGCAGGGGACATCATCAGAAGCCGCACTTACGAGGCATTCTTCCCCCTTATAGCTATTGCAATTGTCTATTTTGTAATTGCATGGCTTCTGACCCGTGTCCTGGTGGCACTGCAGAACCGTTTCGACCCTGAAAAACGGAGAAAATGATTATGAATGATACATTGATAAGCATTAGACATCTGCGTAAGGAATACCCCGATGCCACACCCCTTAAGGATGTGAATGCCGAAATCCGTAAAGGGGAAGTTATTTCTATTATTGGACCCAGCGGCTGCGGTAAATCCACATTCCTGCGCTGTATCAACCTGCTTGAGAAGCCAACCAGCGGCGAAATACTTATAGACGGTGTATCAATCACTGATCCGAAATGCAAAGTGCCGCTTCTAAGGCGCAAGATGGGAATGGTGTTCCAGAGCTTCAACCTGTTCAACCACATGAATATCATAGAGAACATCATGGCGGCTCCGGTGGATCTTCTGCATGTATCCAAGGAAGAGGCCTATAAAAAAGGCATAGAGCTGCTGGGCAGGGTAGGCTTGGCAGACAAAGCAAATGCATTCCCCAATGAGCTTTCCGGCGGTCAGAAACAGCGGGTGGCGATAGCAAGAACCCTTGCCATGAACCCTGAGATTGTACTGTTCGACGAGCCTACCAGTGCTCTGGACCCCACTATGGTGGGAGAGGTGCTGGCTGTTATCCGGAGCCTTGCAAAACAGGGGCTTACCATGCTTATCGTGACCCACGAGATGCGGTTTGCCAGGGACGTGTCCACCCGTGTGTTCTATATGGACGAGGGGACAGTGTACGAGGATGGCAGCCCTGATCAGGTTTTCGGTAGCCCGTATAAGGAGAAAACAAGGCAATTCATACATCATCTTAAGGTGTTCGAAGAGCATATAACCAGTGCAGGTTTTGATTTTGTCTCAGTTGTCAGCAGGCTGGAAGAGTTTGGAAGAAAGCATCAGATTTCGCAGAAGACCATAATCAACATGCAGCATGTGTTCGAGGAACTGGTTATGCAGTCCCTTGTCAAGGGCCTTCCCCAGCAGTTTGACCTTACTTTCTCTGTAGAGTATTCAGAGGAGACCGGTGCTGCAGAAATGCGCATGAGTTTTGATGGCAATGAGCTTGATCCGCTTAAAAAATGTGACGAGATATCTAGAAAGATAGTGGAGAACGCTGTTGCTTCTTATGATTATTCCTATGCAGATGGCAGAAACCGTGTTAAGATATTGATAAAATAACGAGGTTTAGTATGAAAAGTTTATTCTTTGTATGTATTGCAGCTTTAGCTGCATCGCCGGGTTTTGCCTCTTCCCTGCTTTATCAGGGACATGGCAGTCTGCGGATTGAGGCCGATGGCATGGTAATCTATGTGGATCCATATGCAGGGGAAGGCTACGACAAGCAGGCCGACCTTATCCTGATTACTCACGAGCACAGAGACCACAACAATGTGGACCTGGTCAAGAAGACAGACAAGACTTTGATTCTGCGCAGCAAGGATATGCTGACTGACGGCAAGTATCAGACCAAGAAAGTCGGCAATATCACAATAGAGGCCGTACCTGCCTATAACAAGAACCATAAGAAGGAAGAGTGCGTAGGCTATATCCTGACCATCGACGGCAAGACCATCTACCTGGCAGGGGACACCTCCACCACAGATGCAATGAAAGGTTTTGCAGACCGGCATTTTGATTACGCATTCCTCCCTATGGACGGCAAGTACAACATGGGACCTGAAGAGGCCACCGAGTGCGCCAATATGATCAAGGCAAAACACACAGTTCCATACCATATGGCACCTGGCAAGCTGTTCGATGAAGAGACAGCGAAAAAGCTTAAGACAGATTCACTTCTGGTGGTTCCGGCCGGAACAAAGATAGAGCTTTAAAAATGAAGATACTTGTTTTCAACGGAAGTCCTAAGAAAGAGCAGAGCGACACCATGCACATCACCCGCTCTTTTCTTGAGGGGATGAAGGAAACCGCACCACAGGAAATAAAAATAATAAATGTCATAGACAGTCATATTGAGTACTGCACCGGATGTTTTTCCTGCATGAAGAACGGCGGAAAGTGCATCCATGATGACGATATGCGTTCTATCCTGGAAGAGATTCTGGAAAGCGATCTCCTGGTCTTCAGCTTCCCGCTGTACTGCTACGGAATGCCTGCTCCTCTTAAGGCACTCCTCGACCGCACGCTGCCTCTTTCCAGCATGGCCATGCATAAGGTTGGAGACCGTTACGAACATGTGGGACAGGCCGATTTTTCCCGCCTCAGCTACCTTATGATTTGCGGCTGCGGCTTCCCCAACAGCACCCACAACTTTGAGCCTGCAGTGGCCCAGTTCAAGCTGTGCTTTCCAAACAGCCGCACAATCATCACAGTGCCGGAAAGCCCGATGTTCAACGCTCCCGAGGCCGATGTAGTCACTAAACCAAGGCTTGAGCTTGTTAGGAACGCCGGAAAGGGTTATGCCATAAACAGGACAATTGATGATATCCTGCTTAAAGAAATATGCTCTCCCATGATACCGGAGGAGACTTATGCATCTATAGTTAATGGAGGAGGCAGATAATGGCAATTATTTTCCGCAGGGAAGAGAAGAAAGACTACCGTGCAGTGGAGAACCTTGTGAGGGAATCCTTCTGGAATGTATACAGACCTGGCTGTGCCGAACACTATGTATTAAAACAGATGAGGTCAAATCCTGCCTTTATTCCCGAGCTTGATTATGTTATGGAGAAGGATGGCCAGCTTATAGGGCAGAATGTGTTTGTCCATGCCCATATCGTATCCGACGACGGCAGGAAGATTCCAATAATGGCCATGGGGCCTATCTGCATTGCCCCCGAATTTAAGCGGCAGGGCTACGGCAAGATGCTCCTGGATTACACAATAGATAAGGCAAGGGAATTCGGCTGTCCTGCTCTCTGTTTCGAGGGTAATATCGACTTCTATGGAAAGAGCGGATTCACCTATGCCAGTGAATTCGGAATAAGATATCATGACCTTCCGGCAGGGGCAGATGCCTCTTTCTTCCTGTGCAAGGAGCTGGTTTCTGGATACCTGAACGGTATAACAGGAGAGTATGCACCACCGGAGTGCTACTTTGCTGCAGACCAGAACCCGGATGATTTTGCAGCCT